>JBGALW010000183.1:0-7619 GCA_044223585.1 Amaricoccus sp. | reverse complement strand
GTCTCCACCGCCGACAACGCCCGCGACCTCGACCTGCTGCGGCGGGCGGTCGGCGAGGATCGCTTGAGCTACTACGGCACGTCCTACGGGACCTTCCTCGGCGCCACCTACATCAACATGTTCCCCGAGCGTGTGCGCGCCGCCGTCCTCGACGGCGCCGTCTCGCCCTCGGCCTGGGCCGGCGGGGCGGGCGAGGACCCGGGCCTCGGGACCTTCATCCGCGTCGGTTCCGATTTCGCCTCCGCCCAGGCGATCGGCGCCTTCATGGACCAGTGCGGCGCCGTCGACGCCGACGCCTGCGCTTTCTCCGCCGGTTCGCCCGAGGCGACGCGCGGGAAGTGGCGCGATCTGCTGGCGCGCGCCGAAACCGGTCTGACCATCGACGGCCAGACCCTCCGCCAAGGCGACCTCCTCGCCTATGTCGGCGCCCTCACCTATACGGTGTCGCCGGTGCCGGGCTTCGAGCGCTTCCCCGGCTGGGCGGCCGTCGCGACCTTCCTCCAACAGGCCGCGACCGCGCCCGGGCCGGCGAGCCCCGCCGACCCTCCGGCCGCGGACGCGCCTTCCGCGGCGCCCGCGCCCCTTCCCTATGTCACCAGCGCCGGACGCCAGCTCGCCGTCGTCTGCGGCGAGAGCCCGAACCCGGAGACCGGAGCGGCCTTCGCCGCGCAGGTCGAGGCGAGCTACGCCCGCGCCGGCTTCTCGGCCTGGCCTTTCGTCGCGTCCTGCCAGGGCTGGACCGCCCGCGCCGCCGAGCGCTACCTCGGGCCCTGGGACAATCCGACCCCGGCGCCGGTCCTCGTCGTCGGCAACACCTACGACCCGGCGACCCCGCTCGCGAGCTCGGTCCGTATGGCGCGGGAACTCGCCGACGGCCACCTGCTGATCGTGAACGGCTTCGGCCATACCGTCCTCATCAACCCGAGCCGCTGTGCCCAGGACTATATCGCGGCCTATCTGATCGACGGCCGCCTGCCACCCGCCGGGGCAAGCTGCGATCAGGATATAAAGCCGTTCCGCGGCGACTGAGCCGACGCCACCGCCACCATCTCGTCCGGGCAAAGTCCGTCGATCGGGCCTCCGGCGACCGCGCCGAGCCTCGGGGGGCAGGGGGCTCAGCTCCCCCCGTTCCCGCTGGTCCAGTCGCGGTCCAGGGCGACGTGCTTGATCGCGCGGCGGTGGAAGGTGAAGGCGAGGTGCAGGCGCCCGTCCGGCCCCTCGACCATCGCGGGATAGGAGAGCTCCTGGTTCTTGCCGTCGAGCGCGTTGTTTGACAGGCAGGTGCCCGGCCCGTCCTCGACGATGCGCCGCCAGGGGAAGGTCCGGCCGCCATCGTCGGAGAGGCAGAGCGTCAGCGGCGCGCGCGGCACGCCCCAGATCGCGCGGACGCCGCCGACCGGGTCGCCGCGGTCGTCGTCGCCCTCGCCGAGCTCGTCGTAGAGCGACTCTCGCCGCGCCCCCGATTGCTCCGCGTTCACCGGATTGCAGAGCAACGCCACCCGGCCGTCCCGGAGCGCGATCGCCACGATCGAGGAATTGTTGTTCGGCACGTCGGTCGCCTCCGGCACCGACCAGCCGCGCCCTCCGTCCGTGCTCTCGGTGCGATAGACGAAGTCGGCCTGCCGGCGGCGGAAAAAGGCGGCGATCCGCGCGCCCCCGAGCGGCACCAGCGTCATGTGCACGCAACCGGTCGAGTCCGGCACCTCGACCACGTCGTAGCTCTCGCCCCGGTCCGTGCTCGTCGCCACCGCGGCGACGTCGTGGCCGCCGGTCCAGCGCGCGCCGGGCGAGGTCCGGCACAGGAACAGGGGCAGCATCCACGCCCCGTCGTCGCGCAGCGTCACCTGCGCCCGGATGAAGGTGCCCTTCGCCAGCGGCAGCGTGGTGGCGGGCCCGGAGGCGATGCCGCCCGGCCCGCGCAGCAGCGGGCGATGGCGCACGACGCATTCCTCCTGACGTCCGCCGGGCTGGGCGGTGTGGAAGAGGCCGGTCTCGCCGGTGGCGGGGTCGGTGAAGATCACCGGGTTCTGCTCGGATCGGCCGGGATCGTCCGTCACCTGAGCGGCGTCGCTCCAGGTGTCGGCGCCGGGGGCGAGGGTGGCGAAGTGGATGAAGATGTCCGACCGCCCCTCGAGCGTGCCGCCGAACCAGGCGCAGGCGAGCGTCCCGTCCGGCAGCCATTGCAGGAAGGCGGCGTGGTTGTGAACGACGGGAGACGACAGGAACGCGTCCGTCCGCCCCACTCCCGCCGCCTCGATGCGTCCCGTCATCCGCGCGGCGATCTGGTCCGGGGTCATGCTCATGTACGTCTCCTCCAGCTGGCTTTGCCCCCTGATGAACAACTTTCCCGATGTTGTCAACTTGATATTGTCCGACGGAAGTGGGGTCTATCTTGGTGTTTATCCATTAAATACAAAGCAGTATTCCCTTGATCCGCAGGAGATGGCCACTCCAATGGAGTCTCTAGCTTATCATCTTGACAGGATCGGGCGCGGCTGTCATCTTCCGGCGCACTGAAGCCCCAGATGCGAACCGGCCTCCGGCGCCAGAGGGCAAACGCGACCACTCCCGGGGAGGAAACCATGAAGCGAACCACTCTGCTCTTGTCGTCGGCGCTGGCCCTGCTGCCCTTCGCGCCGGCCTTCGCGCAGGACGGCAAGGACGTGACCATCGTCCTCGGCGAGGATGTCGACCTGATGGAGCCCTGCATGGCGACCCGGTCGAACATCGGCCGGATCATCATGGAGAACATCAGCGAGACGCTCACCCAGTACGACGTGAAGTCCGGCCAGGGCGTCACCCCGCGCCTCGCCGAGTCGTGGGAGGATCTGGGCGACGGCACCTGGCGCTTCCACCTGCGCAAGGACGTGAAGTTCTCGGACGGCTCGGCCTTCGACGCCAACGACGTCAAGGCCTCCTACGAGCGGGCGACCAGCGACAAGCTCACTTGCGAGACCCCGCGCTATTTCGGCGACACCAAGCTCTCGTTCAACGTGGTGGACGACAACACCATCGACATCACCGCCGCCCCGGCCCAGCCGATCCTGCCGCTGCTGATGTCGCTCGTCACCATCGTGCCGTCGGAGGCGCCGATCGAATTCGTCCGCGATCCCGTGGGCACCGGTCCGTACAAGCTCGCCTCGTGGGAGCCCGGCCATTCCGTCGTGCTGGAGCGCCGCGCCGATTATTGGGGCGCCGCCCCCGCGGTCGAGAAGGCGACCTACGTCTTCCGCGCCGATCCGGCCGTGGCCGCGGCGATGGTCGAGAAGGGCGAGGCCGACCTCGCGCCCTCGATCTCGGCGACCGACGCCACCAACAAGGACACCGACGTCTCCTACCTGAATTCCGAGACGACCTACCTGCGGCTCGACAGCGCGATCCCGCCGATCAACGACATCCGCGTCCGCGAGGCGCTGAACATGGCGATCGACCGCGAGGCCTTCGTCGGCTCGCTGCTGCCCGAGGGCACGGTTCCGGCCGTCGCCATGGTGCCGCCGACGACGCTCGGCTGGAACCCGGACGTCAAGGAATATCCCTACGACCCGGAGAAGGCGAAGGAACTGCTCGCGGCGGCGAAGGCCGACGGCGTGCCCGTCGACACCACGCTGCAGCTGATCGGCCGGTCCAACCTCTTCCCCGGCGTCACCGAAGTGACCGAGGCGCTGCAGCAGATGCTGCAGGATGTCGGCTTCAACGTCGACGTGCAGATGGTCGAGGTCGCCCAGCAGGAGGAGCTCTACTCCAAGCCCTTCAAGGACGGCCGCCCGCCGCAGATGCTCTTCGTCAGCCACGACAACTCGAAGGGCGACCCGGTCTTCTCGATGTTCTTCAAGTACGACTCGCAGGGCCGGCAGTCGGGCATCAGCGATCCAAAGGTCGACGAGATGATCGCCACCGCCTCCGGCGCGACCGGCGACGAGCGCGCCAAGGACTGGTCCGAGCTCTTCGCCTACCTCCACGACGAGGTGGTGCCGGACGCGCTGCTCTTCCACATGGTGAGCTTCGCCCGCGTCGGCGACCGGATCGAATTCACCCCGACGATCGCCACCAACTCCCAGCTCGAGCTGGCGGACATCGCCTTCAAGTAAGGCCCCTCCGGGGTGGGCGGCTTTCGCCCACCCCCTCCTGATCGGACCGCGTCGCGGTGGTTGCGACCGACAAGACGGCCGCCGATGCCACGGACTGTCTCGCGTATACTGTCGAGCTTCGTTTCGCTCGTGCTGCTGCTGGTCATGGTGTTCTTTTTGTCGCGGCTGACGGGCGATCCGGCGGCCTTGTTCCTGCCGATCGACGCCACGCCGCGAATGATCGAACAGTTCCGCGAGCTGCACGGGCTGAACGATCCCGTGATCGTCCAGTTCGGACGCTATGTCTGGGACGTCCTGCATCTCGACTTCGGGATGAGCCTGCGCCAGGCGCGCCCGGCGATCGAGGTCGTGCTCCAGGCCTTCGTCTGGACGCTCTGGCTCGCGCTCATCACCATGGCGCTCGTCACCGTCGCCGCCATCGTCATCGGCGCGCTCGCCGCCTTCCGGCCGGGCGGGGTCTTCGACCGGGCCGTCACCTTCACCTCGCTGATCGGCGCCTCGGCCCCCGATTTCTGGATCGCCATCGTCGGCATCACCGTCTTCGCCATCGGCCTCGGCTGGCTGCCGACCTCCGGCACCGGCACGGTCTGGCACTGGATCCTGCCGATCGCCGTGCTCTTCATCCGGCCCTTCGGCCTCATCCTGCAGGTGGTGCGCGGCGCGATGGTCCAGGCCTTCGGCTCGGCCTACGTCAAGACCGCGCGGGCCAAGGGCGTCTCCGACCGCTCGATCATCTTCGTCCACACCCTCCGCAACGCCATGCTGCCGGTGATCACCGTGATCGGCGACCAGGCCGCCGCGCTGCTCAACGGCGCCGTCGTCGTCGAGACGATCTTCGGCTTCCCCGGGGTGGGCAAGCTGATGATCGACTCGATCCTCAACCGCGACTTCAACGTCGTGCTCGCCGCGATCATGGTCACCGCCATCGCCATCTTCGTCATGAACCTCGCGATCGACCTCGCCTACGCCGCCCTCGATCCGCGCATCCGGGCCTGAGCGCCATGGCCGTCCGCACCCCGCCTTGCCCCGAAGATCCGACCCGCGACGATCCGACCAGAAATGGAGCGCCGACCGTGACCCCGCTCATCGCCGACACCGCCGGTCCCGTCACCGCCGCCACCCCGGTCACGCCCCAGCGCCCGATCCCGGCCGAACGCGGCGCGGTCCGGACCGCCCTCGGCATGCTCGGCCGCGACAGGTTCGCCACCGCCGCCGTGATCTTCCTCCTCCTGATGATCCTCTGCGCGCTCCTCGGCCCCGCGCTGCTCGGCGAGGCGGCGACGAAGCAGAACCTGCGCGGCCGCAACCTCGCGCCCTTCACCCTCTCCAACGGCTGGCTGATGATCCTCGGCGCCGACGCCCTCGGCCGGCCGCTGCTCGCCCGGATCGTCGTCGCGGCGCAGAACACGCTGATGATCGCCGCCGGCGCCGTCGCGCTCTCGGCCACCGTCGGCGCCGCCCTCGGTCTCGTCGCCGGCTACGGCCCGCGCTGGGCCGGCACCCTCATCATGCGGCTCGCCGATGTCATCATGTCGTTCCCCTCGCTGCTCCTCGCCGTGCTGGTGCTCTACATGCTGTCGCCCTCGGTCGGGAACGTGGTGCTGGTGCTCGCCATCACCCGCGTGCCGATCTATCTCCGCACCACCCGCGCCGAGGTGCTGGAGATCAAGGAGCGGATGTTCGTGCAGGCCGCGCAGGTGATGGGCGCCTCGCCCGCCCGGATCGTCCTGCGCCACATCCTGCCGATGGTCATCCCGACCCTCGTCACCATCGCCACCCTCGACTTCGCCTTCGTCATGCTGGCCGAAAGCGCGCTCTCCTTCCTCGGCATCGGCATCCAGCCGCCGGAGATCACCTGGGGCCTGATGGTCGCCCAGGGCAAGCAGTACCTCGCCAGCGCCTGGTGGCTCGCCTTCTGGCCCGGCCTCGCGATCATCCTCACCACGCTGTCGCTCAATCTCCTCTCCGGCTGGCTGCGCATCGCCCTCGACCCGGCCCAGCGCTGGCGCCTCGAAATCCCGCGAAAGGCCGCCCGATGACCCACCTTCTCGAAGTCCGGAATCTCTCGGTCCGCTTCCACACCGCCCAGGGCATCGTGAACGCGGTCAGGGGCGTCAGCTGGCACGTCGACCGCGGCGAGACCCTCGCCATCCTCGGCGAGAGCGGCTCCGGCAAGTCGGTCTCCTCCTCGGCGATCATGAACCTGATCGACTGCCCGCCCGGCGAGATCGCCTCCGGCGAGATCCTGTTCGAGGGCCGCGACCTCTTGAAAGCCAGCCCCGCCGAGCGCCGCGCCATCAACGGCAAGCGCATCGCCATGATCTTCCAGGACCCGCTCAGCCACCTGAACCCGGTCTGGACCGTCGGCTGGCAGCTGCGCGAGACCATGCTGGTGCATGGCCTGACCCGCGTCGCCGCCGGGGAACGCGCCCTCGACCTGATGCGCCGCGTCGGCATCCCCGAGCCGGAGGCCTCGCTCGACAAGTACCCCCACCAGTTCTCCGGCGGCCAGCGCCAGCGCGTCATGATCGCCATGGCGCTCGCGATGAAGCCCGACATCATCATCGCCGACGAGCCGACCACCGCGCTCGACGTCACCGTGCAGGCCGAGGTGCTCAGGCTGCTCCGCGCGCTGCAGAAGGAGATGGGCATGGGCCTCGTGCTCATCACCCACGATCTCGGCGTCGTCGCCGACATCGCCGACCGCCTCGTCGTGATGAACGGCGGCGAGATCGTCGAGGCCGGCACGCCCTCGGAAATCTACCACCATGCGAAACACCCCTACACCCGGAAGCTGATCGCCGCCGCCCCCGGCCGCGGCGAGATGAGCACCCCCGCCGGGCGCGCCGAGCCGATCCTGAGGGTCGAGCGCGCCACCAAGAGCTATGGCGGCTTCAAGGCGCTGAACGAGGTCTCCTTCGAGCTCGGCAAGGGCGAGGTGCTCGCCGTGGTCGGCGAGAGCGGCTCCGGCAAGTCGACCGTGGCCAAGGCGATCTGCCGCCTGATCGAGGCCGACGGCGGCCGCGCGCTCTGGAAGGGCCGCGACCTCTTCGCCATGCCCCGGCGCGAGCTCCATGCCATGCGCCGCGAGATCCAGATGATCTTCCAGGACCCGACCCAGTCGCTCAACCCCCGCATGTCGATCTTCCAGATCATCTCCGAGGCCTGGGTCATCCATCCCGACATCCTGCCGAGGGACCGCTGGAAGGCCCGCGTCGAAGAGCTGCTGGCCCAGGTCGGCCTCTCGCCCGAGCATGCCCGGCGCTACCCGCACCAGTTCTCCGGCGGCCAGCGCCAGCGCATCGCCATCGCCCGCGCCCTCGCCCTCGAACCCGAGCTCATCATCGCCGACGAGGCGGTCTCCGCCCTCGACGTCTCGATCCAGGCCCAGGTCATCGACCTCCTCGCGAAACTGAAGCGCGAGCTCGGGATCGCCTTCATCTTCATCGCCCACGACCTGCCGGTGGTCCGCGACTTCGCCGACCATGTCATGGTCATGGAAAAGGGCCGCGTCGTCGAGCAGGGCCCCGT
>JBGALW010000182.1:0-7779 GCA_044223585.1 Amaricoccus sp. | reverse complement strand
CCCCGCTGCCCCCGCCTGTGTACCCGGCCGCGATAACGGACGCTGACCGGGCGCAGCTGCGCGCCAGCTGCGGCCGCTGAGTTCAGCGCGGCACCAGCCGCTCCAGGACCGGCGGCAGATCGTCGAAATGGCCGATCATCGCCTCGGGCACCAGCCGCTCGACGCCGGCTCCTTCCGGGCCGAAGCCGACCAGCACGCAGGGTATCGCCGCAGCCCGCGCCGCGTCGCGGTCGGTCACGGTGTCGCCGACCAGTACCGCCCGCGACGGGTCGCCGCCGACGCGCGCGATCGTCTCCAGCAGCGGCCGCGGGTCCGGCTTGCGCCAGGCGAGCGTGTCGGCCCCGATCAGCGCCCCGAACCGGCCGGCGATCCCCAGCGCCTCAAGCAGCAGCGCCGCCAGCCGCTCCGGCTTGTTGGTGCAGACCGCGAGGCGCCAGCCGTCGCCCGCCAGCCGGTCGAGGGCCGCGGCCGCCCCGTCGAAGAGCCGCGTCTCCACGGCGAGCTTCGCCTCGTAGGCGGCGAGGAGCCGGGGGAAGAGCGCGTCGACCAACGCCTCGTCCCAAGCCCCGCCGGATCGCCTGAGCCCCGCCCGCAGCATCGCGCGGCCGCCGGCAAAGGCCGTCGCCTGGTCCTTCGCCGGGTCGAGCAGCGGCGCGTGGCCCGCCCCGGCCAGCGCGGCGTTGGCGGCGGCGATGAGGTCGGCCGAGGTGTCGGCGAGGGTGCCGTCGAGGTCGAAGACTGCCGTCCGCATGGGTCCTCCCGCCGGCACCTGCGCCTCTCTTGACGCAGCGCCGCAAAGAAATGAAACGAAAACTTACCGCGCCCGCCTTTTGCGGATCATTGCCCGCTGCTACAAACCGTGGCCGGTCCGGACCGCCGTCCGGGAAGTGCAGGAGCCGCCCATGCCGACCGCCGTCATCGTGCTTGCCGCCGGCCAGGGCACGCGGATGAACTCCGACCTGCCGAAAGTCCTGCACACGCTCGCCGGCGCGCCGCTGGTCGCGCACGCGCTCGCCGCTGCCCGGACCATCGCCCCGGAGCGCACGGTCGTCGTCACCGGCCATGGCGGCGCGGCGGTCGCGGCGGCGGTCGCGGCGATCGATCCGGAGATCGCGACGGTGGCGCAGACCGAGCAGCTCGGTACCGCCCACGCGGTGCGGCAGGCCGAGCCGGCCCTGCGCGGCTTCAGCGGCGACGTCGTCGTGCTTTATGGCGACACGCCTCTCGTCCGCGGCGAGACGCTGGAGGCGATGCTCGATGCCCGCCGGGCCGGTGCCGCGGTGGTGGTGCTGGGGTTCGAGGCGGCGGAGCCGGGCGGCTATGGCCGGCTGGTGACCGGCCCGGACGGCAGCCTCGAGGCGATCGTCGAGGCGAAGGACGCGAGCGAGGCGCAGCGGGCGATCCGGCTCTGCAACTCCGGCCTGATGGTCGCCGACGCCGCGACGCTGTTCGAGCTGCTGGCCGCCGTCGACAACGACAATGCCAAGGGCGAATTCTACCTGACCGACGTCGTCGCGCTCGCAAGGGTCCGCGACCTCGACGCGCGGGCGATCGTCTGCGACGAGGCCGAGACGCTGGGCGTAAACTCGCGCGCCGACCTCGCCGCCGCAGAGGCCGCCTTCCAGGCGCGGGCGCGGGACGAGGCGATGGCGAACGGCGTGACGCTGACCGACCCGGCGACCGTCTGGTTCGCGCTCGACACGGTGATCGGCCGCGACGTCTCGATCGGGCCGAACGTGGTTTTCGGCCCGGAGGTGACGGTCGAATCCGGCGCGACGATCCACGCCTTCTGCCATCTCGAAGGCTGCCACGTCAGCCGCGGCGCCCGGATCGGCCCGTTCGCCCGGCTGCGGCCGGGAGCGGAGATCGCCGAGGACGCGCATATCGGCAACTTCGTCGAGATCAAGAATGCGATCGTCGAGGAAGGGGCGAAGGCGAACCACCTCACCTACATCGGCGACGCGACGGTCGGCGCGGGCGCCAACGTCGGGGCGGGGACGATCACCTGCAACTATGACGGCGTCTTCAAGCACCGGACGGAAATCGGCCGCGGCGCCTTCATCGGCTCGAACAGCGCCCTCGTCGCGCCCGTGAGGGTCGGGGCAGCGGCGATCGTCGGCGCCGGATCGGTCATCACCGAGGACGTGCCGGACGGCGCGCTCGCCGTCGCGCGCGGCCGGCAGGCGACGAAGCCGGGGGTCGGCGCGCGGCTGATGGAGCGGCTGCGCGCGCTCAAGGCGGGAAAGGTCACAGCCTGATGTGCGGGATCGTCGCAATCCTGGGCCGCCACGAAGTCGCGCCGCTGATCCTTGAGTCGCTGAAGCGGCTGGAATACCGCGGCTATGACAGCGCCGGCATCGCCACGCTGCAGGACGGCCACCTCGCCCGGCGGCGGGCGGTCGGCAAGCTGATCGCCCTCTCCGACCTCCTGGTGCGGAACCCGATCCGCGGCCACGCCGGCATCGGCCACACCCGCTGGGCGACCCACGGGCAGCCGTCCGAGCGTAACGCCCACCCGCACCATGCCGGCGGCGTCGCGGTGGTGCACAACGGCATCATCGAGAACTTCCGGAGCCTGCGCGCCGAGCTGGAGGCCGAGGGCGTGGTGTTCGAGACCGAGACGGACACCGAGATCGTCGCGCAGGTCTGCGACCGCGCGCTGCGCCGCGGCCTCGACCCCATCGCCGCGGCGCGCGAGACGCTGGGGCGGATCGAGGGGGCGTTCGCGCTCTGCTTCCTGTTCGACGGCGAGGAGGATCTGCTGATCGCGGCCCGCCGCGGCTCGCCGCTCGCCATCGGCTACGGAGACGGCGAGGTCTTCGTCGGCTCGGACGCGCTGGCGCTGGCGCCGCTCACCAACCGGGTCTGCTATCTGGAGGAGGGCGACCACGCGATCCTGACCCGCGGGTCGGTCGAGGTGTTCGACGCCGCCGGCAGCCCGGTGGCGCGCGAGGTCGTCACCGTGCCGGCGGAGAACGTCTACGCCGAGAAGGGGCCGTACAAGCACTTCATGGCCAAGGAGATGCACGAGCAGCCGCAGGTCCTCGCCGACGCGCTGGCGCACTACCTGTCGCCGGACCGGACCTCGGTGCTGCCGGTCGACATCGACTTCACCGCCTGCGACCGTCTGGTGCTCGTCGCCTGCGGCACCGCCTACTATGCGTGCCACGTCGCGAAATACTGGCTGGAGCGGCTGGCGCGGATGCCGGTGGAGATCGAGGTCGCCTCGGAATTCCGCTACCGCGAGCCGCCGCTCGACGCCCGGACCCTTGGCATCTTCGTCAGCCAGTCGGGCGAGACCGCCGACACGCTGGCTGCGCTGCGGTATGTGCGGCGCTGGGGCGGGCGGATCGTCTCGGTCGTCAACGTGACCACCTCGACCATCGCGCGCGAGAGCGATGTCGTGCTGCCGATCCTCGCGGGGCCGGAGATCGGCGTCGCCTCCACGAAGGCCTTCACCTGCCAGCTTGGCGTTCTTGCCGTCCTGGCGCTCTCCGCGGGCCGCCAGCGCGGCGGGATCGACGCCGAGGGCGAGGCGGCGCTGGTCGCGACCCTCTGTTCTGCGCCCGGCCTGCTCTCGCGCGCGCTGGCGCTGGAGCCGCAGATCGCCGACGTTGCCCGCGACCTCGCCCGTGCCCGCGACATCCTGTTCCTCGGCCGCGGCGCGATGTACCCGATCGCTCTCGAGGGCGCGCTGAAGCTGAAGGAGATCAGCTATATCCACGCCGAGGGCTACGCCTCCGGCGAGCTGAAGCACGGCCCGATCGCCCTCATCGACGAGGAGGTGCCGGTCATCGTGCTTGCCCCGTCCGATGGGCTGTTCGAGAAGGCCGTGTCGAACATGCAGGAGGTGATGGCGCGCGACGGCAAGGTGCTGCTCGTCAGCGACGCAGCCGGCATCGGCCATGCCGGATCAGGCCCTTCGTCGCCCCGATCGTCTACGCGGCGCCGGTACAGCTCCTCGCCTATCACACGGCCGTCCACAAGGGCACCGATGTGGACCAGCCGCGCAACCTCGCGAAGTCCGTCACCGTGGAATAGCGCGTCAGCGCTTCTCGCCGACCAGCCGTTCGAGGTCGGCCTCCACCGACAGCACCAGACGGTTGCGCGGCGAGGCCATGTCCCCGTCTTCGGCGCCCGCCGACAGCGCCCGCCAGATCGCGAGCTTCTCGCGGATGGCGCGGAGGTCGGCGGCGCGGATGCTGATCGCGCGCTCGGCGACCGCGGTCTCCAGCCCCTGCAGCGTCTCGATCTCGGCGGCCGAAGCGTCCGCCGCCTCCAGGCTCGTCTCCAGCTCGCTCGCCTTCTCTGCAAGCAGCGAGCCGATCAACCGGAGATAGCCGCGCAGCAGGTCGAGGTCGGCCGGCAGGACCCCGCCGCCCTGGCGGATCGCCTGGACCAGATGGTTATCGAGACTGCCGATCGACGTCATGATCCCGCCCTGCCGAGAAAGCTGGGCATCTAGTCGCCACGCAGCGACGCCAGCAATCAGCAAGCTCGGTTAACGTGATCGCGTGACGGAAGGTTCACTGGTCGAGGGAGATGAGCCCGAAGCCGAGGGCGCGGAGCGCCGCGGAGATGCGGTCGAACACCCCGAGCTTGAGGTAGATCCGGCGCAGGTGGGCATCGACGGTGTGGGCGGAAATCCCGAGGATGTCGCCGATCGACGAGTTGCTCTTGCCGCGCGCCACCCAGGCCAGCACCTCGGCCTCGCGGGTCGACAGCTGCGGCAGCTTGCCGAGGGTCGGGATCAGCAGCGCGCAGTAGCGCAGGTGCATGGTCTGGCAGCCCCAGCGCAGCTCGCCGAGCGCCGTCGGTTCCATCCGGTGCATGCTCCCCGGCAATGCCACCGCAAAGATGCCGTTGCGGCCGTTCGGGCCGAAGACCTGAAGCCCCAGCCCGCTCAGCACGCCGGCGGCCCGATAGCCGGCGAGGTGGGCGCGCTCGCGGTGGGACAGATGCTCCATCGCCTCGATCTCGTCGAGATAGATCGGCCGGACCCCGTTCTGGATCGCGGAGGCGAGCGCGGCGATGCCGTTGATCCGGGCCGTCAGGTACTGCGCCAGCAGGCTTTCGGCGAACCCGTCATTCTCGATCCGGAGCAGGTTCGCGTCCGGGGCCCCGGGTGGCGGCAGGTGGTGGTAGCCGAGCCGCTCGACCCCGCGCTCCATCGCGAAGGTGACGAGGTGACGCCACACGTCCTCCAGCCGCGTCAGGTGTTCGAGCTTCGCTTCGAACTCGGTCGGGCGCATTGTTCCTCCCGACGGTTGCCACGCAGGGCACCAGTTCTACGACTATAGGGGACGGCGTTCACGCCGCTGTCAAGTCGGGTCACGCCGCGAAAACCGACCAGCCGGTCCGGTCGACCAGCAGCTCCAGCGCCTTCACTCCGAGGGCCGAGTTGCCGTAGCCGTCAAGCCCCGGAGACCACACGCAGATCGCCGCGTGGCCGGGCGCGATGGCGAGGATCCCGCCGCCGACGCCGCTCTTGCCCGGCAGGCCGACGCGATAGGCGAAATCGCCGGACGCGTCGTACATGCCGCAGGTCAGCATCAGCGCGTTGATCCGCCGCGCCCGCGCCCGGTGCACCACCGAGAGGCCGCTGACCGGGTTGCGGCCGTCGGCGGCGAGGAACAGACCGGCGCGCGCCAGCTGGCGGCAGGTCATCGCGATCGCGCAATGGTGGAAATAGACGCCGAGCACCTGATCCACGGGATGGGCGATCCGGCCGAACGACTGCATGAAATGCGCCAGCGCGTAGTTGCGTGCGCCGGTCGCCGCCTCGGATCGGGCGACGTCGGCGTCGACCCCGATGGTCTCGTCGTCGGCAAGAAAGCGCATGAAGCGGAGGATCTCGCCGATCGCCTCGCGCGGGGAATGCCCGGCGGTGACAAGGTCGGTCGTGACGATGGCGCCGGCGTTGATGAAGGGGTTGCGCGGACGGCCCTCCTCCAGCTCCAGCTGGATGATCGAATTGAAGGCCGAACCCGATGGCTCCCGCCCGACATGGGTCCAGAGCGACTCGCCGTAGCGGCCGAGCGCGAGGGTCAGGACGAAGGCCTTGCTGATGCTCTGGATCGAGAAGGCGGTGTCGGCGTCGCCGGCGGTGTGGACTGCGCCATCGAGGCCGGCGATGGCGATGCCGAACTGCCGCGGATCGACGCGAGCAAGCTCGGGAATGTAGTCGGCAGGCTTGCCCGCACCGAGCCGCGGCAGGAGATCGGCGTGGATCGCGTCGGCGATCGCCTGCAGGTTCAGGGCTTGCGGCATGGGTCGGTTCCTCGCGCCGACGCTAGCCGAGCGTCGGCAGCAACGAAAGGGGCGGCGGATGCGGCGAGCAGGTATCGGCGGCGCTCTCCGGGTTTTGGGTCCGTAGAGAGCAGGGCGCACAAATTCTGTTGCGCCGCAAAAAGTTGTTAACCTTGGTTCACCTCTGTGATAGCCTGATTCATGAAATGGCAACCACTCCTGATTTGTTGGCTTTACGAGAGCGTTGTTGACTGAAATGGGTGCTCTGGACGTCCTGACCGAAGTCGATGTTCCTTCTTCTTCCGTTTACCTTACCTACATCAAGCGCATGATCGACGTCGTCATTTCGGCGTTTCTGATCGTCATGGTCCTACCGCTGCTCGCCCTGCTTTCAGGGCTTATTGCGCTTGACGGCCATGCCCCGATCTACCGCCAGCGCCGCGTCGGCCGCGACAATGGCGAGTTCATGCTTTGGAAGCTGCGCTCGATGGTTCCTGATGCGGATGCGAAGCTCGCCGAGCTGCTGCACTGCGATCCCGTGGCGGCCGAGGAGTGGCGCGTCCACCAGAAGCTCCGGCGGGATCCGCGGATCACCCGCGTCGGGCAGGTCATCCGCAAGCTGTCGTTCGACGAGCTGCCGCAGCTCTGGAACGTCCTCAAGGGCGACATGAGTCTCGTCGGCCCGCGCCCCTACCTCGTGACCCAGAAGGACCTCTATCCGGAGAAATCCGGCCCCCGCCTGCGCCCCGGCCTGACCGGCCTCTGGCAGGTCGAGGCGCGCCACAGCACATCCTTCACCGACCGCTACGTCTTCGACCGGGCATACGAACAGTCGGCCTCTTTCCTGACCGACGTCTCGATCCTCGCCCGCACCGCGGGGGTGGTATTGCGCGGAACGGGTTGCTGAGGCGCGGCGGCGGGTAGGAACCTGGTAGGCCCGGCAGGATTCGAACCTGCAACCAAAGCGTTATGAGCGCTCTGCTCTGACCGTTGAGCTACAGGCCCGCCAGCGGCCTTCGTGCTAGGACGGGGGCGGGCGCGCGTCAAGGCGGGAGCCGGCCGCGGGGGCCTCCGGCATGTTCCCTTGCCGCGCGCCATGCGCTAGAGGGACGCGATGCAGAGCGACGGAGAACCGCCCGTGACCGACCGGCCCGATGGCCTCACCTATGCCGCGGCCGGGGTCGACATCGACGCCGGCAATGCCCTTGTCGACCGGATCAAGCCGGCGGCGGCCGCCACGCGGCGGCCGGGGGTGATGGGCGGGCTCGGCGGGTTCGGGGCGCTGTTCGACCTCAAGGCCGCCGGCTACGACGACCCGGTGCTGGTCGCGGCGACCGACGGCGTCGGCACGAAGCTGAAGCTCGCGATCGACACCGGGCTGCACGACAGCGTCGGGATCGACCTCGCCGCCATGTGCGACAACCACCTCGTCTGCCGGGGTGCGGTGCCTTTGTTCTTTCACCACTACTCCGCGACCGGACGGCTGGCGGCCGCGGCCGCGGCGGCGGTGGTCGAGGGGATCGCCGCCGG
>JBGALW010000007.1:15543-50056 GCA_044223585.1 Amaricoccus sp. | reverse complement strand
GGCGGCGTACCACGCGGAGAAGGCGGCGGCGCTCATCGGGCGACCGAGATGCCACCCCTGACCATAGTCGCAGCCCCAGTCGCTGAGCAGTGCACGCTCGGTCTCGGTCTCGATCCCTTCCGCCACGATGCGGTATCCGAGATCCCGGCCCATCTGGACGATGCTGGAAACGAGGCGGCCGCTCAGCGAGCCCTCCTGGACACCCCGCACGAGGCTCTGGTCGATCTTGAGCGTATGCGCCGAAAGCTGCGTCAGGTAGGCCATGTTCGAGTAGCCCGACCCGAAATCGTCGATCGCGATCGAGAATCCGAGCGCCCGCAGCGCGGCGAGGCGATCGAGGATCAGCCCGCCGCGCGAGGCGCTGACGCCTTCAGTCACCTCAAGCTCGATGCGATCGCGGTCGACGCCGCGCGTGGCGCAGCAGAAGGTCACGAACTCGACGAAGTCCGGCTCCTCGAGATTCTTCGGCGAGATGTTGACGGCGATGGCAAGGTCCATCCCCTCCTGCTGCCACATCGCCGCCTGCTTCACCGCCGCGTCGATCACCCAGCGGGTCATCGGCGTGACGAGGGCGGTGGTCTCCGCCAGCGCCACGAACTCGCCCGGTGAGACCGGGCCGAACTCCGGATGCTTCCAGCGCAGCAGGGCCTCTACGCTCCGGCACACGCCCGTCTGCAGGATCACCTTCGGCTGGTAGACCAGCTCCAGCTGATCGTCGGCTTCCAGCGCCCCCTTCAGGTCGGACAGCAGGCGGAAGGCGCGCCGGTGCGCGTCGTCGCGCTTGCGGTCGAACCAGGACCAGCCGCTCGGCGACCGGTGGCTGTCCTGCGCGGCAGAGAGCGCACAGCGCAGATTCTCCGCCGGGTTGCCGCCGGGGCCGCCCATCCCCTTCATGCCGATGCTGACGCGCGTGTCGATCGGCACGTCGTCGCACTGCAGCGGCTTGCGGAAGCCCTCGAGAATGCGACGGATCAGCGGCGGCGCGTCGGGCTCGACCCGTCCGGGCAGGCGAAAGGCGAAGTTGAGTCCCCCGACATGATAGAGCGCGCTGCCGGACCCGACGATGCGGCGCAGCCGCGTCGCCCCGGCGCGCACCAGCGCATCGGCGCGGGCGTGACCGAAGACACGCAGAACGTCGTTGAAGTCCGTTGGCTCGGCCAGGGTGACCAGCACCAGCGTCGAGGGTGTGGGCCCCCAGTGCAGCGCGTCGAGGTCGTACTGCTGCCGGTTCGGCAGATGGGTGATCGGATCCCGCCGTGGAGGATCGAAGACGCGATCATCGACGACAGAATACTGCCTCAGCGCCACCACCGCCATGAGTCCCCCCGGAGTCCCCAAGGGCGCAAGGCCCCCACCCGGGGAGGATCAATGACATGGCGCGCATAAGATCGGGTTAACTGGCCCCCGCGGTGCGCGCCTGATCCGCGGCATTCGCCAGCACCGCATCGTCCACGTCCCGCGTCGCTGCCGGCGCCCTCGGCGCCGCAGCCGCCGGGTCCGGGGTGGGCGCGGGATCCGGCTCCGGCGCGGCCGCAGGCGCCTCGACCGGGCCGATGATGAGCGGCAGCATGGCAGAGTCGGCGAGGCCGCCGTCGCCCGGATGCGGCGGCGTCTTCCAGTCCAGCGTGTCGAACGCGCCGCAATGCTCGCAGACCGGCGCCCAGCCTGCATGGACGTGCCCGCAGTTGCCGCACACCCACTGCGGCCCGCGCGACGCACCGAGCGCCTTGGCGAGCCAGCCGCGCACCACCGCTTCCGGGGCGCCCTGCCCCCGCTCGATCGCCGCCATCAGCGCGAGGCTGCGGGTCGTCGGATCGCTCTCGGGCAGGTCGCCGAGGGCCTTGCGCGCGCCGGGGAAGTCCTCCGCCGCCAGCGCCAGCTCCGCCTCCAGCAGCCGGCTCTCGACGTCGGCCGGTCGTGCCCCGACCAGCGCCGCGAAGCGCTTGCGCCGGGTCATCGGCGTCTCCTCCGGCTCGATCGCGGCAAAGGCGGCCGCGAGGTCGGGGTGCGGATTTGCCGCCCAGGCCGTGGTCAGGATCTTCGTCGCCTTCCGCTTCTGCCCGGCCTCGGTCTGGATCCGCGCGGCAAGCGCCGCCGCCGGGATCAGCGTCGGCGCGAGCCGGTTCGCCTGCAGCGCCGCCTCGTGGCCGCGCTCGTTCTCTCCTTCCGCCAGGGAGGCGCGGGCGTCGGCGAGTGACAGCACGGCATCGCGGCGGGTGCCGACGTCGCGGGGCAGCAGCCGGGCGTGGACGGACGCATTCAGCGTCTCGCGGGCGCCGGACCAGTCCGCCTGCTTGGACTGAAGTTCGAACAGCGTGCGGATCACCCGGTCGTTCGAGGGCTGCAATGCAAAGGCCTTGCGCGCCAGCGCCATCGCCGTCTCGGTGTCGCCCTCCTCGATCTTCAGCTGAGTCAGGCCCTGCAGCGCGACGGGGCGGGTACGGTCGCTCGCCAGCATCGCCTTGTAGGCTTCCATCGTCCCGGCGCGGTCGCCGCTCAGCTGCGCCGCCTGCGCGGTGAGAAGGTTGCTGAGGTCCGGCCGGTTCAGCAGCCGATCCGCCTTGCGGCTCTTCTTGACCGCGAGCCGGGCGTCGCCGGCGGCCAGCGCCACCATGGCGTCGGAGACCGCGTCATACCCCCGGCGCTCGCGGCTGCGCGAGAAATAGCGGCTGATTGCCGTCTCGTCCCCGAGCAGGAAACGCATCACCGCGACGAGCAGCCCGACGAGCTTGAGGATGATCAGCGCGGCGACCAGCAGCAGGCCGAGCGCGACCAGAAATCCGATCGGCGACAGGAAGAACTCCCGCCCGCCGAAGGCGACCTTCACTTCGCCCGGCGTGTCGAGGATCCACGCGGCGCCGAAGATCAGCCCCGCTGCAATGGCAAAGAAGATGACGATCTTGACGACGGACCAGAGCATCTTGGCGTCTCCTTCAGTTCGTCGCGCCGAGCGCGTGGTCGAGCTCGGCATAGCCGGCGAGAGCCCCGGCCCGGAGCTTCGCAGCGTCAAGCCAGGTGGCCATCGCGGCCGCGGCCTCAGACGGAAGCTGGCCCGCCTCCGAGATCGCGCCGTCAAGGTCGTCCTGCTGGAGCTTCTGCTCCATCCGTGACAGCACCGCGTCGGTTCCCGCCCCGGCCTGCGGGGTCAGCGACCGGCTCGCGACCTGCGCCTCCACGAAGGCGCGGGCGCGGGCCAGAACGCCCTGCCCCGCCGCAGTCGACAGGACGGACGCGCGGATTGCCGCGTGCGCCTCGTCGCCGAAGCTGTCCCTCAGCGACGAAAGCGTTGCGACCCCCGTCGGCGCCGCCGCCGCGAGGCCCTCGGGAATGCTGATTCCCGGCTGGCCGGACAGCTTGTCGAGCGCGTCCTGGAAGGGCTGGCCGCCCGACAGCGCCGCATCGACCAGCGCAAGGTTCGCCTGCGCGTCTGCGGCGCTGAGCTGGGTCTGCGTCTCGGCCTGGATCGAGGCGACCTGGGTCTGCGCCGTCTCCACCTGCCGGTTGGCGTCGGCGGCGACCTGATCCACCCGCGCGGTGAAGCCGCTGACCTGGTCGCGCAACGCCGCGACCTCGGCCCGGACGTTGTCGAGCTCGCCGCGATAGACATCGATGCCGGACGCATCGCTGCCGCCGCTGGCCGTGGCGCCGGTCAGCTGCTCCTTCAGCGAGGCAAGCTCCGCCGCCTCACCCTGCAGGCCGGCCTCCAGCGTCGCCAGCCGCTGGGTGATCGCCGTCACGTCGGCGCCGTCCAGCGCCTGCTTCAGCGTCGCGATCTCGCCTGTCAGCCGCTCCTCGACGCCCCGCGCCGCCGCCTCGCCGTCCACGGGCGCCGGAATGGCCGCGACACTCGCACGCACGTCGGTCAGCCCCTGGTCGAGCCGTGTCTGGAGCGCCGCAATGGCGGCGTCGGCCTCGGCGCTGCCGGGCGTCAGCCAGTCGGCCACCGGCGCCATTCCGGACGGCAGCATCGGCGCGACCCGCGGCGCCGCCCAGATCCCGACACCGGCCCCCACCAGAAGCAGCACGAGCGCGGTCAGGGCCTTGGCAGCCAGCGAACTGCCGCCCTCCTCCTCGCCGTCATGGAGGTCGTCCGAATCGCCGGCCGCGTGAACCGGCGGCGGGCTGGCCGCGTAAGTCGGCTCCGGAGCCGGCTCCGCCTCGGTGGCGGGCTCCACGGGATCCGCCAGAACCGGCTCCTCGATCACCGCGTCGATCACCGGCGGCTCGGGAAACGACGGCTCCCCCGCTTCGAAGCCCTCGGGCATCGCGGGTTCCTCGATGACGCCGTCCAGCACTTCCGGCTCGGGGTCCCGTTCGGGCATGGCGGGCTCCACGTTCGGGTCGCCCTCCGGCGCCTCGCCCGTCGGCAGCCCGGCTGCGCCGGTTTCGGCGTCGGTGCCGAGATCGGTCTCGGACGCCGAACCTCCGGTATCCCCGGTCGCGGATTTTGTCGGCATCGGTCCTTGCCCCCTCCCGTGCATTGCGGGCGGATACTAGGCGATCGATTTTTGGGGAACAATGGCTCGCACCGCCTTCGGCCCGGGCCTGACCCGCGCTTGTCGTTGCCGGCGTAGCGACGATATATGAACTCCCCCAACGGAGGTGACATGCAGGTGATCGGCGGCGCGGCGCTCGTGACCGGAGGCGCACAGCGGCTTGGCGCGGCGATGGTGCGGCGACTCACCGCCCGCGGCCTCGCGGTGGCGATTCACTGCCACTCAAGCCGGGCGCCGGCGGAGGCGCTGGCGGCCGAGCTGCGCGAACAGGGGCATACGATGGCGGTGGTAACCGCCGACCTGCTCGATCGCGACGCCACCCCGCGCGTCGGCGAGGCCGCCGCGGCGCTGGGCGAGCCGCTGACCGTCCTCGTCAACAATGCGTCGATCTTCGAGCATGACACCATCCGCACGGCGACACCCGAGAGCTGGGATCGGCATATCGACTCGAATCTTCGCGCCCCCTTCGAGCTCATCCAGGCCTTCGCCGCGCAGGCGCCGCGCGCCGGCCGCGACGCCGGCGGCGAGCCGGTGGCCCGCGCCGCGATCGTCAACCTGATCGACCAGCGGGTCCGCAAGCCGACGCCGGAGTTTACAACTTATACGATTGCAAAATTCGGTCTCTGGGCCCTGACACGGATCGCCGCACAGGGCCTAGCGCCCGATATCCGGGTGAATGCGATCGGGCCCGGGCCGACCCTCAAGGGGGCCCGGCAAAGCCCGGAGCACTTTGCGGCACAGCGGGCGGCCACCCTGCTCGAACGCGGGTCCGACCCCGAGGAGATCGCCGCGGCGCTCGCCTTCATCCTCGACTCGCCGGGCCTCACGGGGCAGCTCATCTGCCTCGATGGGGGGCAGCATCTGGGGTGGAAGACCCCCGACGTTCTTGGGGTAGAGTAGCCTGACCGGTCCCCGATTGCCGCCATCGCTTGACTTTTCCACCCCTCGCATCACCCGTCACAAATGCGTGTTGATTCTGTCAATGATTACAGGTTTTTGCCACACCCCCCGGAAAAAACACTCTCAATAACAATGCCTTACCGTGATGGGCAAATTTTAGGCAAACCGTTGAACGGCCTTGATTTGCAGGGGATTTGCCGTGCTCAGCAGGTTTCTGCACAGACTTTTCCACAGATACGGTGGAAACCTTACCGCTTGAAATCCCCGGCCTGCCGCGCCAAGCGGGCGGGAGAATCGGACGAGGGCCGCTGAGATGGACGATACGGATCCCCCGGCTGAGACCGCCCCTCGCTTCGAGGAGGACGGCGCTTCCTCCGGCCCGCGCCGCACCGGCCACCTGGTGATCCGGGACTATCTCCGGCGCCTGGAGGACCGCCCGGGCGTCTACCGGATGCTCGATGTCCGCGGCGAGGTCCTCTACGTCGGCAAGGCCCGCAGCCTG
Source organism: Amaricoccus sp. (assembly GCA_044223585.1). Lineage (GTDB taxonomy): Bacteria > Pseudomonadota > Alphaproteobacteria > Rhodobacterales > Rhodobacteraceae > Amaricoccus. Next base: position 44,158 of record JBGALW010000007.1, on the reverse strand, counting down.
AAAAAGCGCGTGGCATCCTATGCCAAGCCCACGGCGCCGAATTCACGCATAGGGAGAATGATCGGCGCCACGGCGTCGATGATGTTCCTGACCACGGAGACCGAGACCGAGGCGCTGCTGCTTGAGCAGAATCTCATCAAGCAGCTCAAGCCGCGCTATAACGTGCTCCTGCGCGACGACAAGAGCTTTCCCAACATCCATGTCACCGCCGGTCACGCCTTCCCGCGCATCGAGAAGCATCGCGGCATCCGCAAGGACCCCGGCCGCTACTTCGGACCCTTCGCCTCCGCCGGCAGCGTCAACCGGACGCTGAACCAGCTGCAGAAGGCCTTCCTGCTGCGCTCCTGCTCCGACTCGGTGTTCGACGGCCGCACCCGCCCCTGCCTTCTCCACCAGATCAAGCGGTGCAGCGGCCCCTGCGTCGGTCTGATCGGCGAGACGGACTATGCGGCGCTGGTGGAGGACGCGGTGCTGTTCCTGAGCGGACGGTCCACCCGGGTGCAGGAGCAGCTTGCCGCCGCGATGGGCGAGGCCAGCGCCGCCATGGAATTCGAGCGCGCCGCCGCCCTGCGCGACCGCATCCGCGCGCTGACCAGCGTGCAGGCCACGCAGGGCATCAATCCGGCGGGCGTGGACGAAGCGGACGTCGTGGCGCTGCACCAGGAGGGCGGGCAGGCCTGCGTGCAGGTCTTCTTCATCAGGGCGCACCAGAACTGGGGCAACCGTGCCTACTTCCCGCGCACCGGGTCGGGGGCCGAGCCGGGCGAGATCCTCGAGGCCTTCATCGGCCAGTTCTACGGCAACAAGACCCCGCCCCGGCTGGTGCTGACCAGCCACACGCCAGACAATGCCGACCTGCTGGCCGATGCGTTGCGCGCCCGGCTCGGCCGCCGGGTGGCGATCGCTGTCCCGCAGCGCGGCGAGAAGGCCGGCCTCGTCGAGCAGGCGGTGCGCAACGCCCGCGAGGCGCTGGCCCGGCGCATGGCGGAGGGTGCAAGCCAGGCGACTCTGCTTGAGGGGCTGGCGGAAGCGTTCGGCCTCGACGGCCCGCCGGAGCGGATCGAGGTCTACGACAACAGCCACATCATGGGTACCAACGCGGTCGGCGGAATGATCGTCGCCGGCCCCGAGGGGTTCCTGAAATCGCAGTATCGCAAGTTCAACATCCGCAGCACCGACCTGACGCCGGGCGACGACTTCGGCATGATGCGCGAGGTGCTGACCCGCCGCTTCTCCCGCCTCGCGCGCGAGGATCCGGACCGGCAGTCGGGCAGCTGGCCCGACCTCGTGCTGATCGACGGCGGCCCCGGTCAGATCACCGCCGCCTGCGCCGCGCTGACCGAGCTCGGCATCGACGAGGTGGCGGTGGTGGGCGTCGCCAAGGGCGTGGACCGCGACGCGGGCAAGGAGGAGTTCCATCGCCCCGGCAAGCCGCCGATGGCGCTCGGCCACCGCGACCCCGTGCTCTATTTCGTGCAACGCCTGCGCGACGAGGCGCATCGCTTTGCGATCGGCGCCCATCGCACGAAACGCGCCGCCCAGACCCGCGCAACGCCGCTCGACGAGGTGCCGGGCGTCGGCGCCGCGCGCAAGCGGGCGCTGCTGGCGCATTTCGGCTCGGCAAAGGCCGTCAGCCTCGCCGGCCTCGCGGACCTGAAGGCGGCCCCGGGAATTTCGGACACACTGGCCGAGGTCATCTACGGCTTCTTTCACGGCGAGGGATAGCGCGTCGTCGCCGACCTTCCCTGTCGCGGTGCAAGAGACTATATCTGCGGCGAATGCCGGCCCTCGGAGTTTTGCGGCGATGCGTTGGACGGTGCCCAATATCCTGACGGTCCTGCGTCTGGCGGCAGCGCCCGGCGTCGCCTTGGCGTTTGCCATCTTCGAGCGGCCCTATGCCGACTGGATCGCCTTCGGCCTCTTCATCGTCGCGGCGCTGACCGACTGGGTGGACGGCAAGATCGCCCGCGCCTGGCAGCAGGAATCGAAGTTCGGCCAGATGATGGACCCGATCGCCGACAAGGCGATGGTGGTGATCGCCCTCGCGGTGATCGTCGGGCTCTGGGGCATGAAGGCGCTGCTCTTGGTGCCGATCGCATTCATCCTGCTGCGCGAGGTCTTCGTCTCCGGCCTGCGGGAGTTCCTCGGCTCCAAGGCGGGTGAACTCAAGGTCACCTACCTTGCCAAATGGAAGACCACGGCGCAGATGGTGGCGATCCCCGTGCTGCTGCTCGCCGGCGTCTTCGAGTATGACCGCCGGCACAACGCCCCGTGGGTCAGCAACTGGTTCCACGACTGGATGGGCTGGATCCTTTCGAACGGCGGGCTGCTCCTCATCTGGATCGCCGGACTCCTGACGCTGCTGACCGGCTACGACTACCTGATGAAGGCGATGCCCTTCCTCAAGGACCGCAAGCGGTGACGCTGACCGTCCGGTATTTCGCCTGGCTTCGCGAGCGGGTCGGCGCGCCGGAGGAGGCGGTCGATACGGCAGCGACGACGGTCGCCGGGCTCGTCGACGACCTCCGGGCGCGCGAGGAGCGGTACCGCCTCGCCTTCACCGATCTCTCCGCCGTCAGGATCGCCGTGGATCAGGAGCTTTCCGACCTTGCCGCCCCGCTCGCCGGGGTCCGCGAGGTCGCGTTCTTTCCGCCGATGACCGGCGGCTGATGGCCGTCCGCGTGCAGCGCGAGGATTTCGACCTTGGCGCCGAGCTGGCACGGATGCGCGAGGGGCGCCGCGACATCGGCGCGCTGGTGAGTTTCACGGGTCTTGTCCGCGACGAGGCCGGCGCCCTCGAGGCGCTGGAGCTCGAGCACTATCCCGGCATGACCGAACGCGCCCTCGCCGCCATCGAGGCCGAGGCGCACGGGCGCTGGCCGCTTCAGGGCAGCCTCGTGATCCACCGGTTCGGACGACTTCTTCCGGGCGATCAGATCATGATGGTCGCCACCGCCAGCCCGCACCGCGCCGCCGCCTTCGAGGCCGCCGAGTTCCTGATGGACTACCTGAAGTCCCGTGCCCCGTTCTGGAAGAAGGCAACGGGCGCGAAGGGAAGCACCTGGATCGACGCTCGCGACAGCGACGAGGCCGCCCTGCGCCGGTGGGACCGGCCGTAGGCTATTTCCGCCCCCGCATCTTCTCCGCCAGCGCCTTCACCACGCCGTGCAGGGTGCGGATGTCGGTGTCGGTCAGCGGCGCCCGGCGGAACAGGTTGTCTAGGTTCGCAATCATGCTGTCCCGCTTCTGCTCGGGGAAGAAGAACCCCACGGCGTCGAGCCGCTCGACGAGATTCTCCATCAGCCGGTCGACCTCGACCCCCGTCGCCATCCGCCCGTCGCCGACACGATAGAGCGGCTCGACCGCCGCCCCCGCCGCCCGCTGCCACTCGTAGGCCACCAGCAGCACGCACTGCGCGAGGTTGAGCGAGCCGTAGGCCGGATTGACCGGAACCGACACCACGGTATTCGCCCGGACGATGTCGCCGTTCTCCAGACCCGCGCGCTCCGGGCCAAACAGGATTCCGACGCGCTCGCCGGCCGCTACGAGCCCCGCCGCCTCGGTCATTGCCTGCTCCGGCGTCACCACGCGCTTGGTCAGCGCGCGGTCGCGGGCTGTCGTCGCATAGACGTGGGTGAGATCGGCGCAGGCCTCCGCCGTGCTTCCGTAGAGCTGCAGCCGGTCGAGGACCCGCGTCGCCCCGCTCGCCATCGCTTCGGCCCGCGGGTTGGGCCAGCCGTCGCGCGGACTGACGAGCCGCATGGCGTCGAGGCTGAAATTCCACATTGCCCGCGCCGCGGCACCGATATTCTCACCCATCTGCGGCGCGACGAGGATAAAGGCCGGCCCCGGCGGGACGGCGTCCGGGGCCGCGGCATGATCGGTCCCCGCCATCGGTCAGACGCTCCAGCGATAGAGCCAGATCTCCGAGGCGCGTATACCCTCGCTGTCGAGCCACAGCCTGAACTCCGCGGCCTGCAGGTCCCCGGCAACGAAATGGAACCCGATCCGCGCGACGTTGCCCTCCGGCAGCCGCAGGATGCTCAGCCCCTTCACCGCTCCGGCGCTGACGACCAGCCGCGGCGTCACGCTGTCGAACTCGATCATCCCGAGGTCGAAGTCGACGACGAACACCCGCTCGCGCGCGTCGAGGATCGAGAGCCCGCTGCGGGTTCCGACGATCTGCGCCAGCGGCAGCTCCTCGGGCTGACGCGGCCCCCAGGTGAGGCGGTAGGTGTAGGTATGCTCCGATCCGGCGGGCAGCGGCGCATCGGGCTTCCAGAAGGCGACGATGTTGTCGGTAAACTCGTCCGCGCTCGGGATCTCGATCAGCGTCACCGACCCCTTGCCCCACGGCTCCCCCGGCTCCACCCACGCGCTGGGGCGCCGCTCGTAGTGCGCCTCCGCGTCCTGGTAGTGCTCGAAGTCGCGGGCGCGCTGGATCAGGCCGAAGGCACGCGGATTCTCGTCGGCGAAGGCCGAGGTCTGCACCGACGACGGGTTGCGGAGCGGCCGCCACAGCCGCTCGCCCGACCCGTTCAGCATCCGCAGACCGTCGCTGTCGTGCACCGCGTCGCGGAAATCGTCGACGCCGGCACGCCGTTCCGGCCCGAAGAAGTACATGGACGTCAGCGGGGCGATGCCGATCGCGTTGACGTCGCGGCGCGGGAACAGCACCGCCCGCACCTGCATCACCGTCTCCGTCCCCGGCGCCACCGAAAAGTCGAAGGCCCCGGCGATCGAGTCGCTGTCGAGCAGCGTCATCAGCCGCAGCACCCGGTCGCCGGGCTTCGGCTCCTGCACCCAGAAGGCGCGAAAGATCGGGAATTCCTCGGGATCCGGCCCCGCCGTGCCGATCGCGAGGCCGCGGGCGGAGAGGCCATAGTAGGTGTCGTGCGAAACGGCGCGGAAGTAGCTCGCGCCCTGGAACACCGCAACCTCGTCCCAGACGCCCGGCCGGTTCACCGGATAGCGGAAGCGAAGCCCGCTGAACCCGAGGTCGGTGCCGAGGCCGGTCGGGGCCGTGCCGCCCGGATAGGGAAAGAAGTCGGGATGGAACGCAAAATAGTCGGTCGAGAACGCAACCGGGCTCACCACCCCGTCGCTGACGAGGTTGATCTCGATCTTGTCTTGGAACGAATAGCCCGGCGGCATCATCTCCATCTGGAAACTGCCGCTGCCGGTGAACAGCCGCTTGTCGTCGCGGAACCGGATCGCCCGGAACTGGTCGTAGGTAAGGTCCGCGAAGGGCTCCGTCAGCTTCATCAGCGGCCGCTGATAGGGCTGGCCCGCCAGCGCCCGCGCCCGCGCGATCACCGCGTCGAAGGTGAAGGGCGCCGCAGCCTCCTGCGCCTGCGCCGGCCCGACGAAGAGCGACGGCAGACGAAGTCCGATGAACCCGGCGGCGGCAGCTTGCAAGAGGCGGCGTCGGTCCATCAATTCCCTCGGTCGGTCCTGGGTTGCCGTCCGCATTTAGAACGCGGGCGGCGGCGGCTCAAGGCCGGGTGCGTGCCCCCGGCCTATCGGGAGCGCGCCTTTCCGCCGCGCCGTTCCACGACAAAGACAACTGATCGCGGGCCAACCGCCAGCTGGCCGCCGGACGCATCCCCCCACGCATGCCCCGGCCGCGGGGGCAGGACAAAACGGATCTCGTGACCGCTCCTGTTGAAGAGGACCGCCAGGCGGCCGTTGCCGCCGCTGCCGAGCACCATGGCAAAACCCGGCGCGCGGGCCGAGTTCCAGTCTTCCGCCGTCTTCGGTTTGCCGGCGGGCGTCAGCCATGCGACGTCCGGAATGCCGCCCGGCCCTGCGGCGCCAGTCAGCAGCTTCGGGTCCGACAGCGCCGGGTGCGCGCGCCGCAGCGCCGCGAGGGTGGCCGTATGCGCCTCCAGTTCGCGGTCGCGCCCGTCCCAGTCGAGCCAGGTGATCGGGTTATCCTGGGCGTAGGCGTTGTTGTTGCCGGCCTGGGAACGGCCGAACTCGTCACCGGCCGTCAGCATGATGCTGCCCCGGCTCGCGAACAGCGTCGAGAGCAGCGCCTTCAGATCCCGCCGCCGCACGGCTTCTATCGCCGGATCGGCAGTCGGACCCTCGGTCCCGTTGTTCCAGCTGAGGTTTTCGCCGTGCCCGTCGCGGTTATGCTCGCCGTTGGCGTGGTTGTGCTTGTGCCGGTAGGCGACGAGGTCGGCGAGCGTGAAGCCGTCATGTGCCGCGACGAACCCGACGCTTCGGGTGGTGCCGTGATAGACGTCGGATGACCCGGCGAGGGCGGTGGCGAAGCTCCCGGCCATGTGCGGGTCGCCGCGCCAGAACCGCCGGACCGTATCGCGGTAGCGGTCGTTCCATTCCAGCCACGGCGCGGGGAACTGGCCGAGCTGGTAGCCCCCCGGACCGATGTCCCAGGGCTCGGCAATCATCACCCGGCCGGCAAGCAGCGGATCGGCCGCCATCTCGCGGAGCAGATCCGCCTTTGCCGAAAAGCCCGCAGCCGAGCGGCCGAGGATCGGCGCAAGGTCGAAGCGGAAGCCGTCGACCCCCGCCTGCCCGACGAAATGACGCAGCGTGTCCAGCACCAGGCGCCGGGTCGCCGGATGGTCGCAGGCGAGCGTGTTGCCGGTGCCGGCGTCATTCACCAGCGTGCCGTCGGCGGCGTGCCGGAAGTAGGCGGTGTTGTCGAGGCCGCGCAGCGACAGGGTCGGCCCGAAAGCGTCGCTTTCGCCGGTATGGTTGAAGACGACGTCGAGGATCGTCCCGATCCCGGCCTCCCGCAACGCCGCGACCGTGGCGGCCAGCTCCGCGATCCCGCCGGGGCAAAGCCGCGGGTCCGGCGCGAGGAAGGCGACCGGGTTGTAGCCCCAGCCGTTGCCGAGGCCGAGCGGCAGCAGGTGCCGCTCGTCGATCCAGGCGGTGATCGGCATCAGCTCCACCGCATCGACGCCGATGCGCGTCAGGTGCTGCAGAACCGCCGGATGCGCGAGCGCGCCCACCGTTCCCCGCAGCGCCGCGGGAACGTCCGGGTGCAGGATGGTGAACGGCCGGACCGGCACCTCGTAGACCAGTCCGCCGGGCCGGAACAGCGGAGGCGGCGCCGGCCGCAGCGGCGGCAGATCGACCACCACCGCCTTCGGCATCAGCGGGGCGGTATCGACCGCCGCCTCGCGCGGCAGCGAGAGCCTTGGGTTGAAGGCGAACGGCCGGTCGAGCGCCACGGCATGCGGATCGACCAGCAGCTTCGCCGGATCGAACCGGAGCCCCGCCTCCGGCGCCCAGGGCCCGTCGGCGCGCAGTCCATAGCGATCTCCCGCCGCCAGCCCGGGGATCACGGCCGAGAACAGGCCGTCCCCGTCGCGGTCGAGCGGGATGCGCGCCACTTCCCGCTCGCCGTCGAAACGGCAGAACCAGATGCACTCGGCAGCGCCGGACCAGACGGAGAAGCGTGGCTCGGCACCCAGGGTGACGCCGAGCGGCATTTTCGCTGCCCGGCCGCTCAGGTGACGACGTCCGGTTCGGAGCGGCCGGTCCTCTCCCTGATCGAGGCCAGCGTCTCGGCGGCGGCGATGAGGTCGGCGAGCGCGTCCGGCGTCGCCTGGCCGAGATCGCCGGTCGCAGGCTCGTACCGCTCGATATAGACCCTGAGCGTCGCGCCGGACGTGCCGGTGCCCGACAGGCGGAACACGACCCGGCTGCCGCCTTCGAACAGGATGCGGATGCCCTGCTTCGACGATGTCGAGCCGTCCACCGGGTCGTGATAGGCGAAATCGTCCGCCTCGGCCACGGTCAGCGGCCCGACCCTCGTCCCCGGCAGGCCCGGCAGCCTGGCACGCAGCGCGTCGACGAGGCCGTTGGCCGCCGTGGTGTCGATCCCTTCATAGTCGTGCCGGGCATAGTAGTTGCGCCCGTACTCCGCCCAGTGCGCTTCGGCGATCGCCTTCGCCGGCTCCTTGCGGGCCGCGAGGATGTTGAGCCAGAGCAGGACCGCCCAGAGGCCGTCCTTCTCGCGCACGTGGTTCGACCCGGTTCCGGCGCTCTCCTCGCCGCAGATCGTCGCGAGGCCGGCGTCGAGCAGGTTGCCGAAGAACTTCCAGCCGGTCGGCGTCTCGTACATGCCGATCCCGAGCTTTTCCGCCACCCGGTCGGCCGCGGCGCTCGTCGGCATCGAGCGGGCGATCCCGGCGAGGCCGGCGGCATAGCCGGGTGCCAGATGCGCGTTCGCCGCCAGCATCGCGAGGCTGTCGGACGGCGTGATGAAGATCCCGCGGCCGATGACGAGGTTGCGGTCGCCGTCGCCGTCCGACGCGGCGCCGAAGTCCGGGGCGTCCGGCGCCATCATGTCGTCGTAGAGTTCCTTGGCATGGACGAGGTTCGGATCGGGATGGTGCCCGCCGAAGTCCGGTTTGGGCGTGCCATTCCGCACGGTTCCCTTCGGCGCCCCGAGCCGCCCCTCGAGGATCTCGGCCGCGTATGGGCCGGTCACCGCCGACATGGCGTCGAAGGCCATGCGGAAACCGCCGGCGAACATCGCCCGGATTGCCGGGAAGTCGAACAGCGTCTCCATCAGCGCGGCGTAGTCGGCGACCGGATCGATCACCTCCACGGTCATCCCGGCGAGATCGAGCGTCCCAACCCTGTCGAGGTCGAGGTCCGGCGCGTCGACGATCCGGTACTCCTCAAGCTCCTTCGTCCGGACGAAGATCGCCTCGGTGATCCGCTCCGGCGCGGGGCCGCCGTTACCGATGTTGTACTTGATGCCGAAATCCTCGGTCGGGCCGCCGGGATTGTGGCTCGCCGACAGGATGATGCCGCCGAACGCGCCATACTGCCTGATGACGTTCGACGCCGCGGGGGTCGACAGCAGGCCGCCCTGCCCGACCAGCACCCGGCCGAAACCGGCGGCGGCCGCCATCTTCATCGCGATCTGGATCACTTCGCGGTTGTAAAACCGGCCGTCGCCGCCAATCACCAGCGTCTTGCCCTCGAACCCCTCGAGGCTGTCGAAGATCGCCTGGATGAAGTTCTGCACATAGTTCGGCTGCTGGAAGTGCGGCACCTTCTTGCGGAGGCCGGAGGTGCCGGGCTTCTGGTCATCGAACGGGCGGGTCGCCACCGTTGTGACAGTCATGCTTTTGTTCCTTGCGGCAGAAGCGAGGCGTAGAGATCGGCGTAGAGCGCGGCGCTGCGGTCCCAGGAAACGTCGGACTTCATGCCCTGGCGCTGGATCGCGGTCCAGGCCGTCCGGTCGCGCATCAGATTGGTTGCCCGGCGGATCGCGCCGGCGAGCGGAGCCGCGTCGATCGGCGAGAACTGGAAGCCCGTTGCCGCCCCGGCGTTCAGCGCGGCGATGTTGGAATCGATCACCGTATCCGCCAGCCCCCCGGTCCGTCCGACGATCGGCACACAGCCATAGCGCAGGCCGTAAAGCTGGGTCAGGCCGCAGGGCTCGAAGCGCGAGGGGATCAGGATGGCGTCGCCGCCGCCCTGCATCGTGTGCGAGAGCGGCTCGTCATAGCCGATCACCACCCCGACCCGGCCGGGGAATTCACCCGCGAGCGAGAGGAAGGTTGCTTCCAGCCCGGAATCGCCGCTGCCGAGCACCGCAAGCCGGTGCCCGGCGCGGACGATGTCGGCGCTGGTGATCCAGGCGAGAAGGTCGATGCCCTTCTGCCAGGTCAGCCGGCTTACCAGCACGAACAGTGGGGAGCCATCGGCTGCGAGGCCGAAGCGTCGCTCCACCGCCGCCCGGTTCGCCGCCCGCCCCACGAGCGCATCGGCCGAGAAGTGCGCCGCCAGCAGCGGGTCCGTCTCGGGATCCCAGACGTCGGTGTCGATGCCGTTGACGATGCCGTGCAGCGCATCCGCCCGGTCGGAGATCAGGCCCTCCAGCCCCATGCCGAATTCCGGTGTCTTGATCTCCTCGGCGTAGGTCGGGCTGACGGTGGTGATCGCACTGGCGCTCGCCAGCCCCGCCTTCAGGTAGCCGACGCCGCCGTGGTACTCGACGCCGTAGAGCCCGAAGGCATGCGCCGGCAACTCCAGCGCGCTGAAGATGCCCGCCGGGAAATGCCCCTGGAAGGCGATGTTGTGGATGGTCATCACCGACGGCTGCGGCAGGTCGTAGTAGCGCAGGTAGGCCGGCGCCAGCCCGGCCTGCCAGTCGTGGGCGTGGACGAGGTCCGGCAGGAACTCCGGCACGAACCCCATGGCCACGTCGGCGGCCGCCCGCCCGAGCGCGCCGAAGCGGCGCCAGTTGTCGGGATGGTCGGTGCCGCTCCGGTCGCCATACGGCCCGCCCGAACGATCGTAGAGCGCCGGGCTGTCGAGCACGATCAGCGACAGCCCCTCGACCTCCGCCCCGAGCAGCCGGGCCGGTACGCCCAGCAGCGCGGGATAGTCATGCAGGACCCGCACCTCGCTGCCGAGCCGCGCCATCACCTGCGGATAGCCCGGCACGAGCGTCCGCATGCTGACGCCGCGCCGCGCCATCGCCGGCGGCAGGGCGCCTGCCACGTCCGCGAGGCCGCCGGTCTTGATGAGCGGATAGACCTCGGAGGCGACGGACAGGATCCGCATCAGCCGAGCTTGTCGATCATGGGCTGGGTTATGAGACAGACACCCGACTCCGTCCGCCGGAACCGCTTGGCGTCGAGCACCGGATCCTCGCCCACCACGAGGCCGTCGGGAATCCGGACCCCGCGGTCCACCACGACCTTGCGCAGTTGCGCGTTCCGGCCGATGTCGCATTCGGGCAGCACCACCGCCTCCTCGAGCTTGGCGTAGGAGTGGCACCGAACGCCGGTGAAGAGCAGGCTGCGGCGCAGCGCCGCACCCGAGATGATGCAGTCGCCGGAGACGAGGCTGGAGATCGCCTCGCCGCGGCGCCCGTCGGTGTCGTGCACGAACTTGGCCGGCGGGTTGATCTCCGCATAGGTCCAGATCGGCCACGTCCGGTCATAGAGGTCGAGTTCCGGGATCACGTCCGTCAGGTCGAGATTCGCCTCCCAGTAGGCGTCCACCGTTCCGACGTCGCGCCAGTAGGCTACCGACTCGAAGGTCGACCGCACGCACGAGGCGCTGAAGCGATGCGCCACGGCCTTTCCGTGCGCGACGATGTAGGGGATGAGGTCCTTGCCGAAGTCGCGGCTGGACCCCGGCGTCTCGGCGTCGCGCCGCAGCAGATCCTCGAGGAACTTCATGCGGAACACGTAGATGCCCATCGAGGCCAGCGCCATGTCCGGCTGTCCGGGGATGCCCGGCGGGTCGGCCGGCTTCTCGACGAAGGCGGTGATCCGGTCCTTCTCGTCGACATGCATCACGCCGAAGCCCGTTGCCTCCATCCGCGGCACCTCGAGGCAGCCGATGGTCACGTCGGCTTCCTCGTCGACGTGCTGCTGGAGCATCAGCTCGTAGTCCATCTTGTAGATGTGGTCCCCGGCGAGGATCACCATGAACTCCGGCTTGTAGTCCGTGATGATGTCGAGGTTCTGGAAGACCGCGTCCGCGGTTCCCTCGTACCACTGCGTCTCGCTGACGCGCTGGCTCGCCGGCAGGATGTCGAAGCTCTCGTTACGCTCCGGCCGGAAGAAGTTCCAGCCGCGCTGCAGGTGGCGGATCAGGCTGTGCGCCTTGTACTGCGTCGCCACGCCGATGCGCCGGATGCCCGAGTTGAGCGCGTTCGACAGCGCAAAGTCGATGATCCGGGTCTTGCCGCCGAAATAGACCGCCGGCTTGGCCCGCCGGTCGGTCAGCTCCTTCAGCCGGCTGCCGCGACCGCCCGCCAGCACGTAGGCCATCGCGTCGCGCGCCAGGGGCTGTGATCGCTTTTCCATCGCGTCCTCCCTTGTTCCCTCATCCGGCCTGTTACGCCGGTTCGTATTCCAGCCAGATCGTCGCCAGCGGCGGCAGCGTCACCAGGGCGCCGACGCCGTATTCGCCATCCGTCGCGGTGACCGCGCCCATGTTGCCGACACTGCTGCCGCCATAGGCTGCGGCGTCGGTGTTCAGGATCTCGCGCCAGCGTCCGGCGTGGGGCAGCGGCAGGCCGTAGCCGACCCGCGGGACCGGCGTGAAGTTCGAGACCACCGCTACCGGCGGCTGTCCTGGGGCCTTCCGCAGCCAGGCATAGACCGAATATTCCGCATCGTCCGCCACCAGCCACTCGAACCCTTCCGGCTCGCAGTCTCGCTGATGCAGCGCCGGGTTGGTGCGATAGATGTGGTTCAGGTCCCGGACCAGCGCCTGCATCCCCTTGTGCGGCTCGAGGTCGAGCTGCCACCAGTCGAGGCCGCGCGCCTCGCTCCATTCGGCGCCCTGCGCGAATTCCTGGCCCATGAACAGCAGCTTCTTCCCCGGATACCCCCACATGAACGCGTAGTAGGACCGGAGGTTCGCAAACTTCTGCCACCCGTCGCCCGGCATCTTGGCGATCAGCGACCCCTTGCCGTGCACCACCTCGTCATGGCTCAGCGGCAGCACGAAATTCTCGGAGTAGGCATAGAGCAGGCCGAAGGTCAGGTCGTTGTGGTGATATTTCCGGTGCACCGGCTCGCGGGCAATGTAGCCGAGCGTGTCGTGCATCCAGCCCATGTTCCACTTGAACCCGAACCCGAGCCCGCCGACGTCGACCGGGGCGGAGACCTTGGGCCAGGACGTCGATTCCTCGGCGAAGGTCTGTCTGCCCGGATGCTTGCCGTAGACCGCGCGGTTCATTGCCTGAAGAAAGGCGACGGCCTCCAGATTCTCGCGCCCGCCGTGGCGGTTCGGCACCCACTCGCCTTCCTTGCGGGAATAGTCGAGGTAGAGCATCGAGGCGACCGCATCGACGCGCAGCCCGTCTACATGAAACTTCTCAGTCCAGTAGAGGGCATTGTTGACAAGGAAGCTGAAGACCTCCTGCCGCCCGAAGTTGTAGATCGCGGTGTTCCAGTCCGGGTGGAACCCCTGCCGCGGGTCTGCGTGCTCGTAGAGCGCCGTCCCGTCGAAGCGCGCCAGCCCGTGCTCGTCGGTTGGGAAGTGCGCGGGCACCCAGTCGAGGATCACCCCGATCCCGGCCCGGTGCGCGCCATCGACGAAGCGCGCGAACCCTTCCGGCGGTCCGAAGCGTGCGGACGGCGCATAGAGGCCGGTGGTCTGATAACCCCAGGACGGGTCATAGGGGTGCTCGGAGATCGGCAGGAACTCGATATGAGTGAAGCCCATGTCCACGACATAGGGGATCAGCCGGTCGGCCAGCTCGTCCCACGAAAGGAAGCCCTCGCCCTCGCGCTGCCAGCTGCCCGCGTGCACCTCGTAGATCGAGATCGGCGTCCGCCGGGCGTCCGCCGTGCTCCAGAACGCTCGGTGCCCCGCATCGCCCCACTCGTGGTGCAGTTCCCCGGCGACGACGGAAGCTGTAGCGGGCCGGAGTTCGGAGGCACGGGCGAAAGGGTCGGCCTTGAGCGGCAGGCGCACCCCGTCCGGCCCGATCAGCTCGAACTTGTAGGCGATGCCGGGCTCGACCCACGGGATGAAGATCTCCCAGATCCCGGTGTCCTGCCGGAGCCGCATCGTGTGCCGCCGCCCGTCCCAGGCGTTGAACTCGCCGACAACCGAGACCCGCCGGGCATTCGGCGCCCATACCGCGAAATGCACCCCATCCGCGCCCTCATGGTGCAGCCTGTGCGCGCCCATCTTGTCGAACAGCCGCAGGTGGCTGCCCTCGCGGATGTAATAGTCGTCCATCGGCCCGAGCACGGGACCGAAGGAATAGGGATCCGGCACCCACCACTCGCCCCCGGTGTTGCGGGCGCGATACTTGAGCGGCTGCCGCTTGCGGATCCTCAGCGGCCCCTCGAAGAATCCCGCGTCGCCGGTTCGGACCAGCGTGCCTGCCGGCTTGTCCTCCAGCGTGAAGGCTTCGACCTCCTCCGCCCCCTCGATGAAGGTGCGGGCGACCAGCCTGCCCTCGACCTCGTGGATGCCGAGGACGGCAAAGGGGTCGCCATGCTGGCCGGCGACGATCGCCTCGATCGTCGCCTGATCGAGCGGGGCCGGCGCGGCGCGCCGAACCCTTCGCTTGCCGCGCTCCTCTTCTGACACCCTTTCCTCCCCTTCCGTCTTTTTTGTTTGGCCGGCTACAGGTCTATGCCCCAGATCTCCGTGGCATACTGCCGGATCGTGCGGTCGGACGAAAACCATCCCATCCGCGCCGTGTTCAGGATGGCCTTCTCCCACCAGACAGACGGCTGGGACCAGAGCTTGTCAACCTCACGCTGGGCGGCAACGTAGGCGTCGAAGTCTGTGGCAACCATGAACCAGTCGTGCTCGTAGAGGCCGCCGATCAAGCCGGCGTAGCGGCTGGGGTCATCCGGCGAGAACACACCCGAGGCGATCGCCGACAGTGCCTGGCCAAGCTCGTGCGACTTCTCGATCACCTGCCGCGGATCGTGGCCGCCGGCCCGCTTCTCCGCTACCTCCTCGGCCGTCAGCCCGAAGATCACGATGTTCTCGTCGCCGACGGCTTCCTTGATCTCGACGTTGGCGCCGTCGAGCGTTCCGATGGTCAGGGCGCCGTTCAGCGCGAACTTCATGTTGCCTGTGCCGGACGCTTCCATACCGGCGGTCGAGATCTGCTCCGACAGGTCGGCGGCGGGGACCAGCACCTCCGCGAGGCTGACATTGTAGTTCGGCACGAAGACCACGCGCAGGACCCTGCGCACGCTCGGATTCGAGTTGATGACCCGCGCCACGTCGTTCGCCAGCTTGATGACGAGCTTGGCGTTGTGGTAGGTCGGCGCCGCCTTGCCGGCGAAGATCTTGACCCGGGGCGTCCAGTCGCGATCGGGATGCGAGCGGATCTGGTCGTAGAGGGCGACAGCCTCGATGATGTTGAGGAGCTGGCGCTTGTATTCGTGAATCCGCTTCACCTGGATGTCGAACATCGCGTGCGGATCCACGCGCAGGCCCATGCGGTCGCGGATCAGGTGCGCCAGCCGGTCCTTATTCTGCTGCTTGACCGCCGCGAAGGCCTGCTGAAACGCCGGATCCTTGGCGTGCGGCTCCAGGTCGCGCAGCGCGTCGATGTCGTCGAGGAACTTCGGCCCGATCGTGTCGATGAGCAGCTTGGTCAGGCCCGGATTGCACTGCATCAGCCAGCGGCGCTGGGTGATGCCGTTGGTCTTGTTGTTGATCCGGTCGGGAAACATCCGGTGCAGGTCCTTGAAGACCGTGACCTTCAGAAGCTCCGAGTGCATCGCCGCCACGCCGTTCACCGCATGCGCGCCGACGAAGGCGAGGTTGCCCATCCGCACCCGCCGCTCGCCGGTCTCGTCGATCAGGCTGACGTTGCGGATCTCGGCGTCGCTCATGTGGTGGACGGTGCGCGCCTCTTTCAGCAGGCGGGCGTTGATCTCGTAGATGATCTGCATGTGCCGCGGCAGCAGACGCTCGAACAGCGGGACCGGCCAGCTCTCGAGCGCCTCGGGCAGCAGCGTGTGGTTGGTGTAGGCGATGGTGCCCTTGGTCAGCTCCCACGCCTCGCTGAATTCGAGCTCGTGCTCGTCGATCAGCAGCCGCATCAGCTCCGCGACGCACACCGCGGGATGGGTGTCGTTCAGCTGGACCGCGACCTTCTCGGCGAGGTTGTCGAAGCGGCCATACTGCTGGCTGTGGCGCCGCAGGATGTCCTGGAGCGACGCCGACGAGAAGAAATATTCCTGCCGGAGCCGCAGCTCCTGCCCGGCGGGCGAGGTGTCGGCGGGATAAAGAACCCGGGTCAGCGCGTCCGCCCGGTTGCTCTCGGCAAGGCTGCCCGTGTGATCGCCGGCATTGAAGGCGTCAAGCCGGATCGGGTCGATCGGGTCGGCCTTCCAGAGCCTCAGCGTGTTGACCCGCGCCGCCCGCCAGCCAACCACCGGCGTGTCATAGGCCGTCGCCTTGACCTTTTCCGCCGGCACCCAGAGATAGCGTTCCTCCGTGCCGTTCGGCTCGTGATACTCGACCCGGCCGCCGAAGCCGATGTCGTAGGCGGCCTCGCGACGGTCGAACTCCCACGGGTTGCCGTGCTCGAGCCAGGTCTCCGGCATCTCCGCCTGCCAGCCGTCGAGGATCTCCTGCCGGAACAGCCCGTGGCGGTAGCGGATGCCGTAGCCGTAGGCCGGAACGCCGACCGTCGCCATGCTCTCCATGAAGCAGGCCGCGAGGCGCCCGAGGCCGCCGTTGCCGAGCGCGGCGTCGGCCTCCATTTCCGCGATCTCGTCGAAATCGACGTCGAGCAGCTTCAGGGCCTCTCGCATCGAGTCGGTGAGGCCCATGTTGGACACGGCGTCGCGCATCAGCCGGCCGATCAGGAACTCGAGGCTGAGATAGTAGACCCGCTTGTTGCCCTCGAGATAGGTTTCCCGCGTCGCGCTCATCCAGTACTCGATCGCCCGGTCGCGGGTGATGAGGATGACCGCCTGCAGCCAGTCATGCGGCTTGGCGACCTTGGGGTCCTTGCCGACCCGGTAGGTCAGCCGCTCGACAATTTCGCGCGCAAGGATCTCGGGCTCGGAGGAGCGTGGGTTGGGATGCGGCAGTGACTGGAGCGAAAGCGTCATCGTGGGTCCCTCGGCCTGATTGGAGGCTCGTACATCAGACGACGTGGCACTCGGCGCGGCGCCTTCCATCGTCAGGATCTCGTGATGCGCCCCCTCCCGAAGCGGCCTTCCGGCGGATCAAGTATTCCCACTTGGGCGTGCCGATCAAGGCCCTTGGGAGCGCCGCCCCCTTGAATGACGGGGCCGCCGCACCATCCTGCCGCGCATGCAATACAACCGCAGGAGAATGTGTCCTTGACCCGCCCGATCGAGCTTCATTTCTGGTCGACGCCAAATGGCCGGAAGGTCAGCATCGCCCTCCACGAGATGAACCTGCCCTACACGCTGCGCCTTGTGAACATCGGGCGCGGAGACCAGTTCAAGCCGGAGTTCCTCGCGATCTCGCCCAACAACCGCATGCCGGCGATCGTCGATCCGGACGGTCCCGACGGCCAGCCGATCTCGGTCTTCGAATCGGGCGCGATCCTGCAGTACCTCGCGCGCAAGACCGGCCTC
Source organism: Amaricoccus sp. (assembly GCA_044223585.1). Lineage (GTDB taxonomy): Bacteria > Pseudomonadota > Alphaproteobacteria > Rhodobacterales > Rhodobacteraceae > Amaricoccus. The sequence continues at coordinate 27,095 of JBGALW010000007.1, read as the reverse complement.
TTCTATGGCGAGACGGAGCGGGACCGCGTGGCGGTCGACGAATGGCTGTTCTGGCAGGTGGGCGGCGTCGGGCCGATGGCCGGGCAGGCGCACCATTTCCTGATCTACGCGCCGCGCTTCGATCCTCCGGTGGCGCTGCCCTACGCGCAGGACCGCTACCGCAGCGAGGTCAGCCGGCTCTACGGCGTGCTCGACCGGCGGCTGCAGGACCGGCCGTTCGTCGCCGGCGACTTCTTCTCGATCGCCGACATGGCAATCTGGCCCTGGGCGATGGGATGGGAGCGGCAGCAGCAGGATCTCGCCCGCTTCCCGGCGATGGCCGACTGGCTCGAGCGTGTCGGCGCGCGACCCGGCGTACAGGCCGGCGACGTCGTCGGGCGCGAAGCCCGCTCCGACATCGCCGCCGACCGCGAGGCGCAGACGGTGCTGTTCCGGCGCGTGTCCTGACGTGCTAAGGGGCGGGGAATCGAGGCGCCCTGCGCCCCCTGCCCCCGGAGAAGCCCATGTTTGGCAACGGATTTCCTCCCGACGCGGAGATGGCGCGGCTGACCGCGCGAATGCTGCTCGAGATCCGCGCGGTGCATTTCCGCCCCGACGAGCCCTACCGCCTGACCTCCGGCCTCGCCTCGCCCGTCTACATCGACTGCCGCAAGCTCATCTCCTATCCGGCCGTCCGGTCGGCGCTGATGGATTTCGCGGTGGCCAAGCTCTACCGGGACGCCGGCTTCGCCCGGTTCGACGCGGTGGCGGGCGGCGAGACGGCCGGCATTCCGTTTGCCGCCTGGATCGCCGAGCGGATGGCACTGCCGATGCTCTACGTCCGCAAGAAGCCGAAGGGATTCGGGCGCGACGCGCAGATCGAAGGGGCGCTGTCCGAGGGCGCGCGGGTGCTGCTGGTCGAGGACCTGACCACGGACGGCGGCTCCAAGGTCCGCTTCGCCGAGGCGCTGCGCGCCGCCGGCGCGACGGTCGAGCACACCTTCGTGCTGTTCTTCTATGACGTCTTCGCCGGCACCCGCGACTCGCTTGCCGGGCACGGGCTTGCGCTCCACAACCTCGCCACCTGGCGCGACGTCCTCGCCGAGGCGGCGGCCGGCGGACATTTCGGGCCGGACACCCTGCAACAGGTGTCGGCCTTCCTTGCCGACCCGCTCGGCTGGTCGGACGCCAACGGCGGCGAGTACGCCCCGACCTGAAGGCCGGGCAACGATCCACCTTCAAGCCGGCGCGGCGCCACGCTAGGCTCGCGCCGGCAAGCCAGCGGGAGGAGCAGAATGGACCTCGGAATCCGCGGACGTCGGGCCATCGTGTGCGCCGCCTCGAAGGGGCTCGGCCGCGGCTGCGCCGCGGCGCTGGCGGCGGAGGGCGTCGATCTCGTCATCAACGCCCGCGGCGCCGAGGCGCTGGAGGCGACCGCCGCCGACCTCCGGGCGCGGCATGGAGTCACCGTGACGGCGGTCGCCGGTGACATCACCGACGCCGCGGTCCGCGCCCGCGTTCTTGAGGCGGCGCCCGAGACCGACATCCTCGTCAACAACGCCGGCGGCCCGCCGCCGGGGATCTGGTCGGACTGGACGCGCGATGATTTCCTGAAGGCGATCGACGGCAACATGCTGACGCCGATCGCGCTGATGCAGGCCGTGCTGCCCGGCATGATCGCCCGCGGCTGGGGGCGTGTCGTCAACATCACGTCCGCCGCGGTCGTGTCGCCGGTTCCGGTGCTCGGCCTCTCGAACACCGCGCGCACCGGCCTTACCGGCTTCGTCGCCGGGACGAGCCGGCAGGTGGCGGGCAAGGGCGTCGCGATCAACAACCTCCTGCCCGGCATCCACGACACCGACCGGGCGGAATCGCTCGACAGCGGGGTGATGGCCGCCGAAGGGATCGACCGCGAGACCGCCCGGGCAAGGCGCGCCGCGACCATCCCGGCGGCCCGCTACGGCACGACCGAGGAGTTCGGCGCCGCCTGCGCCTTTCTCTGTTCGGTGCATGCAGGCTTCATCATCGGCCAGAACTGGCGCCTCGATGGCGGCGCCTTCGCCAGCACGTTCTGATGGAACGGCGGATCGAGGGGCCGTTCTGCCACGCCCGGAGCCGGCGCGCGGTGCCGCCGGCAGGCCGGCCGTGCTGACGATGCAGGGCACCGCATGACCCCACCCTTCCACTCCCTCCACCGCCACGGCTTCGTCCGCGTCGCGACAGGCACGCCCGCGGTCCGGCCGGCGGACGTCGCGTTCAACCGTGACGGCATCCTGACCGAAGCCCGCCGCGCCAGCGCCGCGCATGTCGACCTGCTGGTGCTGCCCGAACTCTGCCTTTCGTCCTATGCCATCGACGACCTGCACCTCCAGACCGCGCTGCTCGACGCCGTGGACTCCGCGCTCGCCGAGATCGCCCGCGAGACGGCCGACCTCACCCCTGTCCTGCTCGTCGGCGCGCCGCTCCGCCACGACGGCCGGCTCTACAACTGCGCGGTCGTCATCGCGCGGGGCCGGATCCTTGGCGTCGTGCCAAAGGTATTCCTGCCAAACTACCGGGAATACTACGAAAAGCGGTGGTTCGCATCCGGCCGCGACCTCGCGGGACAGTCGATCGCGGTCGCCGATACAACCGCCCCCTTCGGCCCGGACCTCATCTTCGCCGCGAGCGACCTCCCGGGGTTCGTGCTGCACGTCGAGATCTGCGAGGACTTCTGGGCCCCGGTCCCTCCCTCGTCGGACGGCGCGATGGCCGGCGCCACGATCCTCGCCAACCTGTCGGCCTCCAACATCGTCATCGGCAAGGCCGACGAGCGGCACATGCTCTGCCGGTCGCAGTCGGCCCGCGCCGTCGCCGCCTATCTCTATTCCGCCGCCGGGCCGGGCGAGAGCACGACGGACCTCGCCTGGGACGGCCAGGGCGCAATCTACGAGCTTGGCGACCTGCTCGCCGAGGCGGAGCGGTTCCCCGCCAGCCCGACGCTCACCGTCGCCGACGTCGACACGGGCCGCATCCTTTCCGAACGGATGCGCACCGGTACCTTCAACGACGCCGCCAGCGCCGCGGGCAGGCCGGAGCGCCGGTTCCGGCGGATCGATTTCGCCCACCGCCCGAGCTTCGGGGACATCGGCCTCTGCCGCCCGCTCCGCCGCTTTCCCTACGTGCCGAACCGGCAGTCGCACCTCGACCTCGACTGTTACGAGGCCTTCAACATCCAGGTCGCCGGCCTCGCGCGACGCTTCGAGGCGACCGGCGGCGGCAGGATGGTGATCGGCGTCTCCGGCGGCCTCGACTCGACGCACGCGCTGATCGTCGCCGCCAAGGTCTGCGACCGGCTCGGGCTGCCGCGCACCACGATCCTCGGCTTCACCATGCCGGGTTTCGCGACCAGCGAGGGCACGAAGTCGAATGCCTGGGCGCTGATGCGTGCCCTCGGCGTGGAGGCGGCGGAGATCGACATCCGCCCAGCTGCCCGCCAGATGCTGGGCGACATGGATCACCCGTTCGCGGACGGTGAGCCCACCTACGACATCACCTTCGAGAACGTGCAGGCGGGCCTCCGGACCGACTACCTCTTCCGGCTCGCGAACCAGCGCGGCGGCTTCGTGGTCGGCACCGGCGATCTCAGCGAACTCGCGCTCGGTTGGTGCACCTACGGCGTCGGCGACCAGATGAGCCACTACGGCGTCAATGCCGGGGTGCCGAAGACGCTGATCCAGTACCTGATCCGCTGGTGCGTCACCTCGGGTCAGTTCGACCCGGCGACCGACGCGGTGCTGGAGGCGATCCTCGCCACGGAAATCTCGCCCGAACTGGTCCCGGCCGATGCCGGCGGCGCGATCCAGTCGACCGAGGCCAAGATCGGCCCGTACGAGCTCAACGACTTCTTCCTCTACCACATCCTGCGCACCGGCGCCGCGCCGTCCAAGGTCGCCTTCATGGCCTGGCACGCCTGGCATGACCGCGACGCCGGCCTCTGGCCCTTCGGCTTTCCGGTCGACAAGCGGCGGGAATACGATCTCGCGACGATCCGCGGCTGGCTGGAGAAATTCCTCTGGCGCTTCTTCGCCTTCAGCCAGTTCAAGCGCTCGGCGCTGCCGAACGGCCCGAAGGTATCGCCCGGCGGCGCCCTGTCGCCGCGCGGCGACTGGCGTGCCCCATCGGACGCTTCGGCCGCCGTCTGGATCGAGGAACTGCGCCGCAACGTGCCGGAGGAGTGACGACTGCGCGGCGGGCGCAACGAGATGTGAAGCCCGCCCCACCGCAGTCTCTTGCGATTTTGGGGTTTATCGGGTCTGGACGAGGCCCTACATACAGCGTTCGAGCGCCACGTGGCGCCACCTGTGGCTCAGGGAGAAGAAACATGCTGAACAACATCGGGCCGGGAGGTCTCCTCCTGATCGCCGTCGTGGTTCTGGTGCTCTTCGGCCGCGGCAAGGTCGCCGGGCTGATGGGTGAGGTCGGCAAGGGCATCACCAGCTTCAAGAAGGGGCTGAACGAGGGCAAGGCGGAGATCGAGAACGCGACCGCCGAGCGCGCCCGCGAGAAGGACAAAGTCTGACGCGCCATGTTTGACATCGGCTGGGGCGAACTGTTCCTGATCGGTGTCGTCGCGCTGATCGTCGTCGGCCCCAAGGAGCTGCCGGGGCTGTTCCGGACCGTGGGCGTGATGACCGGAAAGGCGCGGGCAATGGCCCGTGACTTCCAGCGGACGCTTGAGCAGGCGGCTGACGAATCCGGCATGAGCGAGGTCTCGAAGAGCCTCAAGTCGCTGGAGCGGATCAACCTCGGCAGCCCGACCGAGACGGCCCGTGCCTACGCGGCAAAGGCCGCGACCGGCGCCGTTCTGGGGAGCGAGGCGGCGAAGACCGATCCCGCGCCTGCCGACGCGTCCGCGACGAATGCGCCGGCTGCGGCGGCGCCGGGGACGATGGCCCCCCAGTCGATCGGGACGCCCGCGTCCGCCCCGCCGGCTGACGAGCCGCCGGCTGCCGAGCCGACCAAGAGCCCCGCCCCATGAGCGACGACGAGATCGACGACAGCAAGGCACCGCTGATCGAGCATCTGGCGGAGCTCCGGAACCGGCTCATCAACTCGCTCGTCGCCTTCTGCGTCGCGATGATCGCCGCCTTTGCGGTCGCCGGCCCGATCTTCAACTTCCTCGCCGCGCCGCTTGCTGACCTGATGGTCGAGCACGGCCAGAAGCCGGAGCTCATCTTCACCGGGCTGCAGCAGGGTTTCATGACCCAGGTCCGGATCTCGGTCTTCGGCGGCTTCATCCTCGCCTTCCCGGTCATCGGCTACCAGCTCTGGCGGTTCGTGGCACCCGGCCTATACAGGCGCGAGAAGCGGGCATTCCTGCCGTTCCTTCTCGCCTCGCCGGCGCTGTTCCTGCTCGGCGCCGGCTTCGCCTTCTACGTCGTCATCCCGCTCGCCTATGACTTCTTCCTCGGCTTCCAGCAGTTCGGCGGCGGGGCGCCGGCAGCCGACGGGCAGGAAGTTCAGATCCAGTTCCTTGGGACGATCAACGAATACCTTTCGCTGACGATGAAGTTCATGATCGCCTTCGGCCTCTGCTTCCAGCTGCCGGTGGCGCTGACTCTGATGGGCATGGCCGGCCTCGTGACTGCCAAGGGGCTGTCCGGCTTCCGCAAGTACGCCGTCGTCGTCATGTTGATCACCGCGGCGATCGTCACGCCCGGCCCGGACGTGATGTCGCAGGTGATCCTGTTCGCCGCGATCTATCCGCTCTACGAGATCTCGATCCTTCTCGTGCGCGCAACGGAGCGCAAGCGCGAGGCCGAGCTCCGGGCCGCCGGGCTCTGGGACGAGGCCGCGCCGGGTGAGTGATACAGGCGCGGGTCGCGTCGGTCCCTGCGGATTGCCGGGCCGCGCCGCGGTGCCGGGCGACCGGATCGAATGAGCATGACCGACCTCGCCCGCATCGCCGAAGCGCTGGAGCGGCTGTCGCCGCCGCCCGGCGCCGCACCCGACTTCTCCGCCGCGGACGCCTTCGTCTGGCATGTCGGCCCGGATCGGCTGGAGCCCGTGCCGCGCGTCAGCCGCGTGGAAATCGGCCTCCTCGTCGGGGTCGACCGCGCCCGCGACGTGCTGCTCGCCAACACCCGGCAGTTCGCACGTGGCTTTCCCGCCAACAATGTCCTGCTCTGGGGCGCGCGCGGCATGGGCAAGTCGAGCCTCGTCAAGGCGGCCCATGCAGAGGCGGCAAAGGATGCTCCCGGCCGGTTGAAGCTCATCGAACTGCAGCGCGAGGATCTGCCCTCGATCGGCCGCCTGCTGGCGATGCTGCGCGGAGCAGAGGCGCGGTTCCTGCTTTTCTGTGACGACCTTTCCTTTGACAAGGACGACAGCCATTACAAGAGCCTGAAGGCCGTCCTTGACGGCGGGATCGAGGGCCGGCCGGAGAATGTCGTGCTTTACGCCACCTCGAACCGTCGGCACCTGATGCCGCGCGACATGATCGAGAACGAGCGCCAGACGGGCGTGAACCCGTCCGAGGCGGTCGAGGAAAAGGTTTCGCTCTCCGACCGCTTCGGCCTCTGGCTCGGCTTCCACGCCTGCAACCAGGACGATTTCCTGTCGATGATCCGCGGCTATTGCGACGCGTTCGGCATTGCGATTTCCGATGCCGACCTGCGCGCCGAGGCGATCGAATGGAGCCAGACCCGCGGCGGCCGGTCCGGCCGGGTCGCGTGGCAGTACGTCACCGACCTCGCCGGGCGGCGCGGCGTGGCGCTCGGCTGAACGCCCCGACCCGCGCGCCCGAGCCGCCCGCTGGTCCGACCGGCATTTCCGGCCTATCGTTGGCGCCTTTGAACCGTGACGGTCCGCCCCGCGACGGAGTTCCAGACCCGTCGGACTGCTGCCCGGCCCCACAGAAAGCCTTTGCCATGCGTCTTGCATATTTCTGTTTCGTCACCGCCGCCGTCGCTGCCCTGACCGGGATGAGCCTCGGGATCTGGATGGGGATGCACGAGGACTTCACCCTCTCCCCGGTCCACGCCCACATCAACCTGCTCGGCTGGGTGACCCTGACCCTCTACGGGCTCTACCATCGCGGCATCGAGCGGACGTGCAACGGCCTCGCCTGGGTGCAGGTCGGCGCCGCCGCCTCGGGCATGCCGCTGATGACCGGCGGACTTGCGGCCTACCTAGCCGCCGGCGCCCACAGCGCGCCTTTCATCATCGGAGGCTCGCTTCTGGTGGCGCTCGGGATGGCACTGTTCCTCGCCGTGCTCGTCTCCGACCTCCGGCGCACCCGCCGGCCGGCCGGCCCGGCGCTGGCCGCCCCCGCCTGAGGGGGCCGCGCCATGTCGCCCACCCTCCGGCCGCAGCGGACCCGGACATACCTCAGCGCAATCTTCGATAGCCGGCAATGGGACGGCTTCCGCCCGCGCGCCGGCGACATCGTCATCACCACCTCCTATAAGTCCGGCACCACCTGGATGCAGAACATCCTGCGCCAGCTCGTCTTCGAGCGGCCGCCACGGCCGCCGATCTCGGAGGCCTCGCCGTGGCTCGACCGTCGCGACCGCGAGGTCGTCGCGACCCTCGCCCGCCTCGAGGCGCAGACACACCGGCGCTTCATCAAGAGCCACCTGCCGCTCGACGCAGTGCCCTACTTCGCAGAGGTCCGGTACATCGTTGTCGCCCGCGACCCGCGCGACGTCTTCATGTCGTTCTGGAACCACTTCTCGGAGATGACCGACGGCACCTACGATCCCGCGCAATCGGCGGGCGTCGAGCCGATGCCGCGCTGTCCCGAGGACATCCACACGCTCTGGGCACAATGGATCAACCGCGGCTGGTTCCCCTGGGAGAGCGACGGCTGGCCGCATTCGGGCAACCTCTACCATACCGCCTCGTGGTGGGCCTTCCGCCACCTTCCGAACATTCTCTTCGTGCACTACGCCGACCTCCTCGCCGACCTCCCCGGCGAGATCACTCGCGTCGCGGCCTACCTTGGGATCGCCCTCGGGCCGGAACGGCTGGAGGAGATCACCGCGGCCGTCGGCTTCGAGGCCGTCCGCGCCGACCCGACCGCCGGTCCGATGGCGGACGAGCGCGCCCGGACGATCTGGCGCAACGGCCTCGGCACCTTCTTCCACAAGGGCACCAACGGGCGGTGGCGCAGCGTGCTCACCCCGGACGAACTCGCGATGTACGAGCGCGCCAAGGCCCGCTGCCTGCCTCCCGGCTGCGGCGACTACCTCGAACGCGGCCGCGCCGCCTGGACCGCGCCCGCCGCCTGAAGCGTTGCCGGCGGGCGATCCCGGCAGTACATTCGAGTCATGCCGGAACCCGATCAGTCACCGCAGCAGCCTTCGGCCGAGGGGATCGCCTCTGCGGCCCGCAGCGCCTCTCGCCGCGGGCTGCCGCCGGTGCACCTGTGGGACCCGCCGTTCTGCGGTGATCTCGACATGCGCATCGCCCGCGACGGCACCTGGTTCTATCTTGGCACCCCGATCGGCCGGCCGGCGCTGGTGCGGCTGTTCGCCTCGATCCTGAAGCGCGAGGACGACCGCTACTTCCTCGTGACACCGGTCGAGAAGGTGGGGATCCGGGTGGACGACGCCCCGTTCCTCGCCGTCGACTTCGCGGTCGAGGGCGCCGGGGCAGACCAGTCCCTGACGTTCGAGACGCAGGTCGGAGATCTGACGACCGCCGGGCCTGACAACCCGATCCGCGTCACCCGCGATCCCGTGACCGGCGAGCCCGCGCCCTATGTCCACGTACGCCGCGGGCTGGAGGCGCTGATCGACCGCAAGAGCTTCTACCGGCTCGTCGAGATCGCTACCGTCCGGCCGATCGACGATGTCGACCAGCTCGGCCTCTGGTCCGGCGGCGCGTTCTTTCCGCTGATCCCGGTGGCCGAACTCGCCTGACCCTCGACAGCCGGCGGGCGCGGCGCTAGAGCCCACGGCATCATGCTGATCCGCCCCGCGCTCCCCTCCGACGACGATGCCCTCTGGGCGATCCTGCAGCCGATCTGCGCCGCCGGCGAGGTGTTCTGCGTACCGCGCGACGGCGGCCGGGAGGCGGCGTTCGACTATTGGCGCAGCGGCAGGCGGCAGATTTTCGTTGCCGAAGTGGACGGCGAGATCCTCGGTACGTCCTATCTGCGCGCCAACCAGTCCGGTGGAGGCGCGCACGTCGCGAACGCCGGCTATGCGACGGCGCCCGCGGCCGAGGGCAAGGGCGTCGCCCGCGCGCTGCTGGCGCATTCGCTGGCTACGGCGCGCGACGCGGGCTTCAGGGCGATGCAGTTCAACTTCGTCGTCTCGACCAACACCCGCGCCGTCGCGCTCTGGCAGTCGGCCGGGTTCGAGATTGCAGGCCGCCTGCCCGGCGCCTTCGAGCACCCGCGCCTCGGCTTCGTCGACGCGCTGGTGATGTACCGGTCGCTCTAGCGGCGCCAGAGACGACGAAGCCATCGCCCGGCTCCGGGCGATGGCCTGCTTAGCGTGTTCTGATGCGAGGCCCTGACCGGAATGCCGGTCAGGCGGAGCGCCGGTCTACGTAGCGGCTCAGGACCGCCCGGACGCGCGGATCCCCGGCAAGACGCTCGGGATCCCAGAGTTTCAGCGCCTCGCGCGAGGACAGTTTCTCGCCGATCGCCTCGTGCAAGACTTCCGCCAAACAGGGTCCACGCATCGGGTCCATCCCCCGTGCGATCAGCCGCTCGTTGATGCGAGCGTCCGTCGCCAGGACAACCATGGTGCGATCCTGCTGCATGCTGCTTCCTCCCGTCGCAGTTCTTGTCATTGCAGGGAGGAGCATAGCTCAACTTGGGGTGCAGGGATAGAATTAACTGCACCGCCTTCGATCCACGCCATTTGCCGCCGACCGTGGGCACCCGTTATCGATTCCGGTGCGGAAACGGAAAGCCGCGCGAACCGATCCGAAAGCAGGCGAACGCTTGCGAGCGAAGCGGATAGCCCGCCGGAATGGGGACAACTTTCAGCATTCGCGCGAGGCCGTCCCGCATGATTCGGGCGGCCGCAATGGCCAGCGGAATGGAACGCCGCATTCCACGCAGGGCGCTCGCAAAACGAGCAAATCCTCAGCCGAAAGCCCGGGGGTGCACGGTGCGCGCCATGTGGTCGAGGACGGCGTTGACGAATTTCGCTTCCTTGCCCTCGGGATAGAATGCCTTGGCGACGTCGACGTACTCGGTGATCGTCACCTTGGGCGGCGTATCGGCACCGACGAGCTCGGCTCCAGCCGCCCGGAACAGCGCCCTGAGCGTCGGATCGATACGGTCGATCGGCCAGCGGGCGACCAGCGCGTTGTGCACGAGCTGGTCGATCCGCGCCTGCTCGCTGACCGCCGAGGTCACGAGTGCGCGGAAATGCGCGATGTCCGGATCGTTGAGCTTCACGCCGTCCAGCTCGGCCGCCAGGCGGTGCGTCTCGAACTCGTCCAGCACCGCGTCCAGCGCGACGTCGGCCGCCTCCATCTGGAACAGCGCCTGCACCGCGAAGAACCGCGCGGCAGACCGCATGCGGCGCGCCTGCGCGGCGGTAGGCCGGGGAGACGCCTCGGGGCTGTCGGCCATCAGGCGACCTCTCCCCCGGCCACCCGGAACGAGCCCTCCGGCAATGGCCGGCCCTGCGGCGCAAAGCGGCGCGTCAGAGCGATGAGGTGCATCGCGGCGTCCGCCGCGCCGCCGCCCTTGTCATGCCCCGCCGGGTCCGCGCGGACCGCCGCCTGCGCGTGGTTCTCGACCGTCAGGATACCGTTGCCGATGCAGACGCCCTCCAGTCCGAGCAGCGTCAGCCCGCGGGAGCTGTCGTTGCACACCGTGTCATAGTGGGTCGTCTCGCCGCGGATCACGCAGCCGAGCGCCACGAACCCGTCGAACTGCCCCGACCGTGCGGCGATGGCGATTGCCGTCGGCAGCTCCAGCGCCCCCGGCACCTCCACCGTCTCGTGATGCGCCCCGGCATCCGCAATCGCCGCGCGTGCCCCGGCGGCGAGCGCGTCGGCAATGTCGCGATAGAAGGGCGCCACCACGATCAGCAGCCGCGTCGGCACCTCGAAGCGCGGCCGCGGCAGCATCCCGTGGCTGTCATGCTGGGCCATCGACTTACCCCTCCCGCGCCGGTATCGGCCGCGTCCCGACGATCGACAGGCCGTAGCCCTCCAGGCCCACCGGCCGCGGATTCGGCGAGTTGGACAGAAGGACAAGCTCGTGCAGCCCGAGCGCGTTCAGGATCTGTGCGCCGATGCCGTAGAGCCGCAGCCGGTTCGGCGAGACGTGGTCGCCGATTTCGAGCTTGTGGTTCATGTCCCTCAGCAGCACCACGAGCCCGCGCCCCTCCGCCGCGATCAACTGCATCGCGTCCCGCAGCTGGTGGCTCCGGCCGGGATTGATCCCGAGAGCGTCCTCCAGCGGATTGAGGGTGTGCATCCGCACCAGCACCGGCTCGGGATCCGAAAGGTCGCCCTTCGACAGGATGATGTGCTCGCCCCCCGCCGCGGTGTCGGTGAAGACCCGCATCTGCCAGGCGCCGCCATGCTCCGACATCACCGTGCAGACCGCCGTCTCC
>JBGALW010000007.1:0-15530 GCA_044223585.1 Amaricoccus sp. | reverse complement strand
TCAGGTCCGAAATCGTGCCGATCTTCAGCCCGTGCCGCTGGGCGATGGCGACGAGGTCGGGCAGACGCGCCATCGTGCCGTCGTCGTTCATGATCTCGCAGATCACGCCGGCCGGATTGAGCCCGGCGAGCCGCGCGATGTCGGTCGCCGCCTCGGTATGGCCGGCGCGGACCAGCACGCCGCCCTCGCGCGCCCGCAGCGGGAAGATGTGCCCCGGCGTCGCGATGTCGGCGCCGGTCGAGCGCGGGTCGATCGCCACCGCGACCGTCCGTGCCCGGTCATGGGCGGAAATGCCGGTCGTCACACCCTCGCGCGCCTCGATCGACACCGTGAACGCCGTTTCGTGGCGCGAGGAGTGCGACGCCGGCATCAGGGGCAGCCCGAGCGCGTCCAGCCGCTCCCCCGAGAGCGTCAGGCAGATCAGGCCGCGGCCATGCGTCGCCATGAAGTTGATCGCGTTCGGCGTGCACATCTGCGCCGGAATGACGAGGTCGCCCTCGTTCTCCCGGTCCTCGTGATCGACCAGGATGAACATCCGGCCGTTGCGCGCGTCCTCGATGATTTCCTCGATCGGGGAGATCGCGTCCGTGAAATGATCGTCAGCCATCCGGCCCTCGCTTTTGCGGTTGGGCCTTATCGCAGGGCGCCGCGGAAAGCCAGATGTCAGGCGGGCGGCGGGGCGGTCGATTGCCGCACCACCAGCGAGACCGCCAGCGTCTCGCGCCAGACCTCGTCGCCATGCTCCAGGATCGCCTTCACCGCGTGACGGCCCATCTCGTCGACCGGCTGGCGGATCGTCGTCAGCGGCGGGTCTGACACCTCCGCTTCCGGAACCCCGTCAAAGCCAATGATCGAGACTTCGCCGGGCACGGCGATGCCGCGCGCCTTCAGCCAGCGCAGGGCGATGAGGGCGATCGCGTCCGATTCGGCCAGGATCGCCGTCGGCCGGGGCGCGGCCGCAAACAGCGCCTCCAGCGCCGCATGAACGCTCGGCTCGTCCGACAGCGTCTCGAAGACCGGCACGGTGCCGGTGTCGATGCCCGCCGCCGCCAGCGCCGCAAAATACCCCTCGATCCGCTTGGCCGAGGTGACATAGGTCGCCGCGCGGACCCGCTCCATTGTCACGCGCCCCTGCCCGCCGGCGGTAAACTCCATGGCGAGCACCGCAAACCGCCGGTGCCCGAGGCCGGTGAGGTGCTCCGCCGCCAGCCGCGACGCCGCCACGTCATCGACCGCGACCACCGAAACCGTTTCGTCGCTGTCGCCGAAGGACAGCGCCACGAACGGCAGCAGCCGCTCGCGCGACAGGGCGATGAGCGCGTCCGTGCCCTCGAGGCAGAACAGGATGAACCCGTCCACCAGCGCGTTGCGGATGTTCCAGGCCAGTTCCTCGTTGCTCGCGGCCGAGACCAACGAGATGCCGGTGCCACTCTCGTCCGCAGCCGCGGTGATCCCGGTCATCAGCAAGCGCGCAAACGAGTCCTCGAAGAAATAGGAGAGCGGCTCGGTCGTCGCGACGCCGATGGCGTTGACCCGGCCGGCGCTCAGAAGCCGCCCCTTCGGGTCCGGCCCGCGATAGCCGATGGCCGCCGCCGCGGCCAGCACCCGCTCCCGCACCTCGGACCGCACCACTTCCGGGCGGTTGAAGACGTTCGAGGCGGTGGCCTTCGACACGCCGGCGGCGGTCGCGACATCGGCCAGACGGATGGTCCTGCGCTCGCTCTGGCCCACGGCTCCTCCCATTTTGAACCGGTCCAAGATTCTGCTTGACTGGTCCCTGATCGAGACCTATGTTTTGAACCGGTTCAAGACAAGCCTGAACCGGTCCAACATTTCATCAGTGAACCACGAGGAGGTCAATCATGGCCACGATGGATCTCGGCCGCGCGCACGTCGCGCCGCTCCACCACCTTACCGATGCGATCCGTGCCGTTCGCGCGGCACTGGCGCATCGCCGCGCCCGCCGCCAGACACTCGACGCGCTCGCGCACCTTGGTCCCCGGCTGATCGTGGACGCCGGAATCGACCCCGATCAGGTGCAGGCCGCGGTCTCCGGCTGGGACCGGCTCGATCCGGTTGGTCTGCGCCTGCTGCTGCCTCATGCCGCCGCATAGGTGGCGAGCCGCGCCACGTAACGGGCCAGCGTGTCGATCTCGATGTTGGCCACGCTGCCGACCCGCGCCTGGCCCCACGTCGTGTGGGACAGGGTGTGCGGGATGATGTTGACGCCGAAGGTCGCGCCGTCGACCTCGTTCACCGTAAGCGACGTCCCGTTCAGGGCAACGGACCCCTTCGGCGCCACGAACCGCGCCAGCTGATCCGGCGCGCGGAACAGGAAGCGGCTGCTGTCGCCCTGCGGCTCGATGCCGACCACCTCGGCAACGCCGTCGACATGGCCGGAGACGATGTGCCCGCCAAGCTCGTCCCCGAGGCGCAGCGCCCGCTCCAGGTTGACGCGCACCCCCGGCGCCCACGGGGCGAGGCCGGCGCGGATGTTGGTCCTGGAGACCGTCTCGGCCGACACGTCAACGTCGAACCATGCGCCTTGCCCCTCCGGCCCGCGATCGACAACGGTCAGGCAGATGCCGTCGCAGGCAATCGACGCCCCCAGCGCAATGCCCGCGGCGCTGTAGCCACTGCGGATCCGCACGCGCAGGTCACCCCGCGCCTCGACCCGTTCGATCGTCCCGACGTCGGTCACGATACCCGTGAACACTGTTCCGCCCTGCCCTGCTGGTCGCTCCGCTGCCTTTCCAAGTAAGCCCGCGCGCCCGGTCCCGGCAAGGGCGGGCGCGACGCATCGGCAACAGCAGGCCGCCGGAATGAAAGGCCCGCTGGTCCCACTTGCGCATATTCGCTACTGTCGCCATCAAAGCCGGCGCAAGTGACGCCACCAGAGGCCAGTGAGGCATACGTCGATGCAGGGTCCGCGGATCGCGAAAGCGATGCTCGTGAATGCGCTGATCGTGGGATTGGCGCTGAACGGCTGCACGATTCCGCGCTCCGGCCCCACCGCCGGCGCGATCAAGGCGGATGCCAGCGACCCCGCCTACGACATGCACGTAGTCAGGGTCACGCCGACGATTGCCGCAATCGCCCGCAACAACGAGACCCTCGGCTTCGACTCCTATTTCGTCCGCCCCGGCGAAGTGTCCCCGGACAGCATCAGCCCCGGCGACACCATCTCGGTACGCGTGTGGGAGAACGTCGACTCCGGGCTTCTCGCGGGGGTCGGCCAGAAGGCGACGACACTGGAGGCGATCCAGGTCGATCAGGATGGCTCGATCTTCGTTCCCTACGCCGGCCGGATCCGGGCCGCCGGCCGCAGCCCCGACGACCTCCGGCGCGCCATTACCGAGAGCCTTCAGGGCCAGACACCCGATCCCCAGGTCGAGGTGCGCCGGGTTGCCGGCGACGGCGCCACGGTGAGCGTCATGGGCGGCGTCGAGCATCCCGGCGTCTTCCCGATCGAGGCTCCCACCCGGCGCCTGTCGGCGATGCTGGCGCAGGCGGGCGGCGTCTCGAGTTCCCCGGACGTCGCTCAGGTCTCGATCGAGCGGAGTGGCCATACCGGCCGCATCTGGCTGCAGGATC
Organism: Amaricoccus sp.; assembly: GCA_044223585.1. Taxonomy (GTDB): domain Bacteria; phylum Pseudomonadota; class Alphaproteobacteria; order Rhodobacterales; family Rhodobacteraceae; genus Amaricoccus. The sequence goes on along the minus strand of JBGALW010000007.1, from coordinate 11,936 downwards.
TCTACGACAATCCGAGCCTCGACATCGCCCTGCGGCCGAACGACCGCATCGTCGTCGAGGAGGACCGTCGCAGCTTCACCGCGCTCGGCGCGACCAAGGAGCAGGCCCGCGTTCCATTCAACACCCGCGACATGTCGGCGGTCGAGGCGCTGGCGGCGACCGGCGGCCTCGACGGCCGCAGTGCTGACCCGACCGGCGTTTTCGTCTTTCGGGAAGAAAGCTCGGACGTCGCCAACCGCGTGCTTGCCCGGACCGACCTCGTCGGCCCGCAGCGTGTCGTCTACCTGCTCGACATGACCAGCGCCGAGGGCGTGTTCTCAGCCCGCGAGTTCCGTATCCGCGACGGAGACACGCTCTACACTACCGAGGCGCCCCTCGCCACGTGGGGGAGAGTCCTTCTCGTCGCCGGCGCCGCCGCCGCCCTTGCCCGCAGCGTCGACACAGTAGCCAACTGACGGCCGGCCGTTCCAGGCCGCCATTCCCTCCCAAATGATTAACTTCAAACCTTTTTTCCCCCCTTTGCTCGGATTTAACACTTCATTAACCGAGTGCGCCCTTTGTATGCAACAGGCGCACCGGACGGAAGAAATGCCGTCTTGAAGTTGCGCTGAATGCGCGTCTTTTCAGGCACATAGGCGAGCGCCCATGCCTTGACCACGCGCAACAAGGAGGTCGAGGGATTGGCTTGGAAGGTTAACGTCGAGTTTCGTGCCAGTAGCGTACATGGTAAGGGCATATTCGCTCGCGAAGCGATTGCAGCCGGCACCCGTGTCTGGGAAGTGGACGAAAGCATGCACTTCTGCGACCGCGCGGCGCTGATGGCGCTCGGCCGCACCAAGCTCCGCTTCGCGCTGCATGGCGGTTACCTTCACAAGCCGTCCGGCAAGTTCCTGTGGTACCAGGACGGCATGCAGTACATGAACCACGCCTTCACGCCCGCCGCCAACGTCGGCCTCGGCGTCTGGCCGCCGCTGAAGGAAGACCACACCATCGCGCTTCGCGACATCGCCGCCGGCGAGGAGCTGTTCGAGGACTATACCTTCTGGGCCGACGGCGGACTGGAACCCGGCCACTGGCTGCACCAGCTCTACGCGGAGTTCCACCCGGAGCACATGGCTTTCCTCCGGAGCCTCGAAGACGTCCCGGCGGCCGCCTGACGGCCGTCAGCTAACCCAGATAGCGACGCACAGTTTCAATCAGATTGTCGAAGACCACCGGCTTTGCCAGAACGGAGGCAAAGCCCGCAGCGCGACATTGCGCCCGCATGTCACCGCCATCATTGGCGGTGACTGCCACGAACACCGGAACCCGATCCCCGGCGTTGCGCCGGATCTCGGCGGCGGCGGCGAAGCCGTCGAGATTGGGCATGTGCAGGTCCATCAGGATCAGCTGCGGCCGCAGCCGGCCCGACATCTCCACCCCCTGCCGTCCGTCGACCGCGACCACCGGGTCATAGCCGTGCTTCCTCAACATCGACCGCAGGATCAGCGCGTTCACTGCATTGTCCTCGACAATCAGGATCTGCGCCGCTTCTTCCGCGATCGGCTCAGGCTGCATCTAGAGCCTCCGGCGTGCGGTCCAGCCGGTCGAAGCTGACGATCAGCCGGAAGATCGAACCGGCCCCGAGTTCGCTCGCGACCTCGATTCGCCCGCCCATCATGCGGGCGAGATTCTGGCTGATGGCCAGCCCGAGGCCCGTCCCCTCGATGCCGCGGGTCAGCGACCCGTCCACCTGGTAGAAGCGCTCGAAGATCCGCGGCAGCGCCTCGTGCGGGATGCCGCGGCCGGTGTCGGCGACCTCGACCACGAGATGTGCCTGGCCGCCATCGACCGTCGCCTGTGTCCGGAGATCGACGCCGCCCTGGTCGGTGAATTTCACCGCGTTGCCGAGCAGGTTGGTGATGATCTGCCGGAACGCACGTTCGTCTCCCACCACGGTCAGGTCGGGGACAGCGCTCCAGTCGCTCTCGAAGGCGATCCCCTTCTTCGCAGCGGCAACGCGGATGAGCTCGGTCAGTTCCTTCAGGACCGACTTCGGCTCGAACGGCTCGCACACCAGCTGACGGTTGCCATTCTCCATCCGGCTGACGTCGAGCAGGTCAGAGATCAGCGCCATCTGCGCCTCCGCGGAGGCGAACAGCACCGACACGAGCTCGTCCTGCTCGGAATCGAGCCGCGTGGTCCGGAGCAGTTGCGCCACGCCGAGAATCCCGTTCATCGGCGTCCGGAGCTCGTGGCTGACGTTGGACAGGAATTCGGTCTTGCTGCGATCGGCCGCCTGCGCATCGTAGAGTGCCTTCTCCAGCCGGCGTGCCTGCCGCACCGCATAGTTCGAGCTTATCGCACTGATCGAGGCGACGACCAGCAGCGCGAGCGCCAAGGGTAGCCCGACCCGCCGCAGGATGCTACCTGCCGGCCGCGGCGGATCCCAGACGAGATACTTGATGACCTTGCCGTCGAAGTCGATGAGCGGCACCGACGCCTCGTCGGGGAGCGGTTCGTCCGCCAGTGCCAGCGTCCCGACCACCGGATCGGCGCCGATCTGTGACAGCCGGTCTCCCGACAGGCGCATCCCGTGGATCTGAATCGGCAGGTCGCGGGTGTCCATGCCCATCGGCACACCGCTCACCGGCATCACGCGCGCTACCGAGAAAGCCCAGGTTTCGCCGCCGAGATCGGCAAGCAGCGTCCGGGCGGGAGCGGCCCCGTCATCCTTGCTGGCGAGCAGCTCCACGATCGCGCGGGTCACCGGCTCCGGCAGCGGATTGGGCTCACCCCAGCGCGGCGAACCCACCCGCCAGCCATAGGCCTCGCCCTCCGGCCCGAGGAACACGATCATGTCGAGCGTGCCGATCTCCGCCGCGGCATTGCCGATGTTGCTGTAGAGCCAATCCCGGTCGTCCTGCATGACCGCGTCGAAGGCCTCGTCCCAGATCGAATAGTCCTTGACCAGCGTCCGAAGCCGCTGCCGGAACGCCTCCACCCCCCGGCGGACGATGTTCTCGGAGGATTCCAGCGCCAGCCTGTTGTGCTCCGCCGAGATCCAGAGGACGCTGGACAGCACGACGAGGATCAGCATCACGACGCCGGCGATCTGCAGCGCGACCAGCCGGTGCGACAGGCGCATCGCGCCGTCGCCTTCCTCCTACGCCTCAGACCGCCGCAGCATAGGCACGCCCGTGAGGGACAACGGGTCCGGCATGGGAATCTGGCTTCTGCGCAAGGAAGGAATGGTCAATCATGGCATACCGCAAAATTTGTCGGGAACGGACCGCGCAGGCGCGGGACGCCGATGCAGTCTAGATGCATTTACTCACGGTTGAATACAAGCTTTTTCGATCTCCCACCACGAGTAGCGTTCACATTCCTGCAATCGCTGCGCGGGCATGACAACCGCTCACGGGGCAAGCCGCCCGCGGCGGATCCATCGGCTGGCCACGTCAGGACCGAGCGTCCGCACCTGCGCGAGCGTAAAGCGCGGCGCGCCGGCCAGAGCCGCGATTTCCAGCGCACCGACCGCCGGCAACCCGTCGGCCCCGAGCGCCAACCCGGCACCGTGCCAGACCAGTTCGTCGACGAGACCGGCCTGCATCAGCGCCGCCGCGAGCCGCCCCCCGCCTTCGCACAAGACCCGCGTCACCCCACGCGCCCCGAGGCTCCGCATCAGGGCCATGAGGTCGAGACCGCCCGCCCCATGCTCCGGAACCTCTATCAGCAGTGCCCCACCTGCCTCCCAGCCCTCACGCGCCGCCAAGGGTGCTGCCGGCCCGTGCACGAGCCACAACGGCACCTGCCCGGCCGTCCGCGCCAGATGCCCGTCGCGCGGCAGCGCCAGCCCGGCGCTCGCCACTACCCGCACCGGCTGCGCGTCGATGCCGAGGCCACGGACATCAAGCCGCGGATCGTCGGCGCGCGCCGTGCCGGCCCCCACCAGCACCGCGTCCGACTGCGCCCGCATCAGGTGGACCGCAGCCCGCGCCGCCGCCCCGGTGATCCACCGGCTCTCACCCGCCGCGGTGGCGATCCGGCCGTCGAGCGACGCGGCGAGCTTCAGCGTCAGCATCGGGCGCCCCTCGGCCAGCCGCATCAGGAAGCCGCGGTTCACCTCCGCAGCTTCGACCGCCAGGCACCCGACGTCCACGGTGATCCCCGCCTGCCGTAGCGCCGCCACGCCGCGGCCGTCGACGCGGGGGTCGGGATCGCCGACCGCCACCACCACCCGCGCAACGCCCGCGGCAATCAGCGCCCCGGTGCAGGGCGGGGTCCGCCCGGTATGGGCGCAGGGCTCAAGCGTCACGTAGGCGGTCGCGCCCAGCGCGGCCGCGCCCGCCTCGGCCAAGGCGCGCACCTCGGCATGGGGCCGTCCGCCGTCCGCCGTCCGCCCGCGTCCGACGACCACGCCGTCCTTCACCAGCACGCAGCCAACGGCCGGATTCGGCCAGACGCGCCCAAGGCCGCGCCGGGCCAGCCCCAACGCCACCCGCATCCAGCCCGCGTCCGTGTCGCGGGGATCCATCCGGCGCCTCAGTCGTCCTCGCGCGCGGCGGGCGCGGGACGCAGCTCCGACACGAAGTCCTCGAAATCATCCGCCGCCTGGAAGTTCTTGTAGACGCTCGCGAAACGCACATAGGCCACGGTGTCGATCCGGGCCAGCGTCTCCATGACGATCGCGCCGATGGTGTCCGAGGGCACGTCGGTCTCGCCCATCGACTCCAGCCGCCGCACGATTCCGGAGATCATCTGGTCGAGCCGCTCGCTCTCGATCGGGCGCTTCTGCATGGCAATGCGGATCGACCGTTCCAGCTTGTCGCGGTCGAAAGGCTCGCGCTTGCCGGACTTCTTGATGACGACGAGGTCGCGCAGCTGCACCCGTTCATAGGTGGTGAAGCGGCCGCCGCAGGCGGGGCAGAACCGCCTGCGGCGGATCGAGACATGGTCTTCCGCCGGGCGGCTGTCTTTCACCTGGGTGTCGATGTTGCCGCAGAATGGACAGCGCATGCCACTCCCTCGATCCTGACCGGAGCAATGTGCCGGGCACTATAGGGGCACGCCAACAGCTTGGGTAGCGTGTTTGTGATGCCACAAGATAGGCCCGGCGGCAGCCGTCAGGTATCCTCGAACCCGGTCAGCACACCCACCGCATTCTCGCCGATCTGCTCGACGGCATAGCCGCCCTCCATGACGAACAGCGTCGGCAGCCCGAGCGTGCGGATCCGCCGGCCGATCACCGGATAGTCGCCGGTGTCGAGCCGGAACTGGCTGATCGGATCGCCGCGATAGGTATCAACCCCCAGCGACACGACCAGCACGCCGGGCGCGAAGTCGGCCACCGCCGCGCAGGCGGTCTCCAGCGCCGCCAGCCAGGCCTCGAACCCGGTGCCATGCGGCATCGGCAGGTTCAGGTTGAATCCTTCCCCCTCACCCGCGCCGCGCTCGTCGGCATGGCCGAGGAAGTAGGGATACTCGACCAGCGGGTCAGCGTGCAGGTTCACCACCTGCACGTCGGCCCGGTCGTAGAAGATCGCCTGCGTGCCGTTGCCGTGATGATAGTCGATGTCGAGGATACTGACCCGCGCCACACCGGCGGTGCGCAGGGCCTGCGCCGCGATGGCGGCGTTGTTGAGATAGCAGTAGCCGCCGGCGAACCGCGGGCCGGCATGGTGACCTGGCGGCCGGCAGAGCGCGAAGGCAGCGTCCGCCCCGTCCTGCACCAGACCCGCGGCGGTCAGCGCCACGTCCTGGCTCGCCCGGATCGCCGCCCACGTCCCCTCGACGAAGGTCGCGCCGCCGTCCATCGCATAGAAGCCGAGCAGGCCTTCGATGTCGCGCGGCGGCACGTCGGCCCGCAGTCCGGGCACCGGCCAGACAAAGGGCATCGCCGTTCCGCCCCGCCCCGCCGCCGTCCACATCGGCCAGACCCGCGGCAGGAAATCCACATAGTCGGGGGCGTGGACCTGCTTCGCCGCGTCGAGTGTATGCCGCTTCGGCGCGACGATCGGCCCGAGCCCCACCTCCTCGACCCGCGCCCGGATGATCTCCGCCCGGCGCGGCTTCTCGAAGCCGGGCAGGATCTCGGCCGAATTCAGCTCCAGCTGCCCGGAATGCCCCGCATGTCGTGGAGAATACACCGTCTGCATGCCCCGGCCCTCCCGCTGGCGCCAGCCAACACCCGTCCCGGTCCCGCCGCAACCCTCTCACGTGACAGGCGACCCGACCACCGAAGCGCGGACCTGCCGGCGGGCGGGCCTGCCGGCAGGCGCCCGACTGCCGAAGCGCGGGGCAAAGCCGACGCCCCGCGTGAGTATACTCCGGCCGTCGCCCTCCCAACGCCAGCGCGTCGAGGCCCTGCGCCGCCGCACGAACCTATGGGATCTTTATGGCGCCCGGCGCGGCGCTGTCTCGAATGCTTATGCTCAAGGGGGCACCTGCTGCGGCAGAGGCCGCGCTCTTGCGGCATAACGTCTCGGGAGACAGAGATGTCGGACCTCCTCATGCTCGTGATCGTCGCGGGCTCCTTCGGTCTTCTCGCCGGCTACGCCGCGCTCTGCGCCAGGCTCTGACCGGAGCGCGCCATGATCCTCGATTTCGCCCTCGCGGCCGTCGTGGCGGCCGGCCTCCTCGTCTATCTCGGCTGGGCGCTGGTCCGGCCCGAGCGGTTCTGAGGCCGGCCATGACCCTCAACGGCTGGATTCTGATCACCCTCTTCTGCACCCTCGTCGTCGCGCTCGCGAGGCCGCTCGGCTTCTGTCTCGCCCGCGCCCTCGGCGGCGCTCCCGGCGCCATCGAGCGCCCGCTCTACCGCCTCGCCGGCGTCGATCCGCGCGAGGAGCAGGGCTGGCTCGGCTACGCCCTCGCGCTTCTCGCCTTCAACCTCGCCGGCGTCCTCCTGCTCTACACATTGCAGCGCCTGCAGGGCGTGCTGCCGCTCAATCCGGCGGGCCTGCCCGGCGTGCCGCCCGAGCTCGCCTTCAGCACCGCCGTCTCCTTCGTCACGAACACCAACTGGCAGAACTACGGGGGCGAGGCGACGATGAGCCACCTGACCCAGATGGCCGGGTTCACCGTCCAGAACTTCGTTTCCGCCGCCACCGGCATCGCCGTCGCCGCGGCGCTGATCCGAGGCTTCGCCCGGGCCTCGGCCCGCAGCATCGGCAACTTCTGGGTCGATCTCACCCGCATCACGCTCTACGTCCTCCTCCCGATTTCGGTCGTCCTCGCGCTCGTCCTCGTTGCCCTCGGCATGCCGCAGACCCTGGCTGCCTCGATCGACACCAGCACGCTCGAGGGCGGCCGCCAGACCATCGCCATCGGTCCGATCGCGAGCCAGGTCGCGATCAAGATGCTCGGCACCAATGGCGGCGGATTCTTCAACGTGAACGCGGCGCATCCGTTCGAGAACCCGTCAGCGCTCGCGAACCTCGTCCAGATGGTCGCGATCTTCTCTCTCGGCGCAGCGCTCACCAACGTGTTCGGGCGCATGGTCGGCGACGAGCGCCAGGGCTGGGCGATCCTCGCCGCCATGGGCGCGCTGTTCCTCGCCGGCGTCACTGTCGTCTACTGCGCGGAGGCCGCGGGCAACCCGCTCGTCCATGCGCTCGGGATCGAGGGCGGCAACATGGAGGGCAAGGAGACCCGCTTCGGGATCGCCGCCTCCGCGCTCTTCGCCGTCATCACCACCGCTGCCTCCTGCGGCGCGGTCATCGCCATGCACGACAGCTTCATGCCGCTCGGCGGGCTGGTCCCCCTTCTCAACATGCAGCTCGGCGAGATCATCGTCGGCGGCGTCGGCGCCGGGCTCTACGGCATGCTGGTCTTCGTGATGGTCGCGATCTTCGTCGCCGGGCTGATGGTCGGCCGCACGCCGGAATACGTCAGCAAGAAGATCGAGGCGCGGGAGGTCAAGCTCGCCATGCTGGCGATCCTCTGCCTGCCCCTCGCCATGCTCGGCTTCACCGCGGTCGCTGCGGTGCTGCCGGACGCCATCGCCTCGATCCTCAACCCGGGCCCGCACGGTTTCTCGGAGATCCTCTACGCCTATACCTCGGCGGCGGCGAACAACGGGTCGGCCTTCGCCGGGCTGACCGGCAACACGCCCTGGTACAACGTCACGCTCGGGCTCGCGATGCTGGCGGGGCGGTTCCTTGTCATCATCCCGGCGCTTGCGATCGCCGGCTCGCTTGCGGCCAAGAAGACCGTGCCCGCCTCGGCCGGCTCGTTCCCGACCTACGGGCCGCTCTTCGTCGGCCTCCTCGTCGGCGTCATCCTGATCGTCGGCGGCCTCACCTTCTTCCCGGCCCTCGCCCTCGGCCCCGTGGTCGAGCATCTGGCGGTGCTCGCCGGCCAGACCTTCTGAACGGTGCAAGTCATGTCCAGACAGACAGCCGCGCTTCTCGCGCCCGAGATCATTGTCCCGGCCCTCGGCTCCGCCGCGGCCAAGCTTGACCCGCGGGCCATGGTCAAGAACCCGGTGATGTTCGTGGTCGAGGCGATCGCAATCCTGACCACGGTCCTCCTCCTCCGCGACCTGGCCACCGGGGGCGCGAACCTCGGCTTTGGCTTCCAGATCGTCCTCTGGCTCTGGTTCACGCTCATCTTCGCCAACTTCGCCGAGGCGGTGGCGGAGGGTCGCGGCAAGGCCCAGGCGGCGAGCCTCAAGGCCACCCGCACCGACATCGTCGCGAAGCGGCTGCGCGACCCCGACGACCGCACGGCCTTCGACGCCGTGCCCTCGCTCGACCTGCGCCCCGGCGACGTGGTGATCGTCGGGGCGGGCGACCTCATCCCCTCCGACGGCGAGGTGATCGAGGGCGTCGCCTCGGTCAACGAGGCCGCCATCACCGGCGAGAGCGCGCCGGTGATCCGCGAATCGGGCGGCGACCGGTCGGCCGTGACCGGCGGCACGCAGGTCCTGTCCGACTGGATCAAGGTCCGCATCACCGCCGCCCCGGGCTCGACCTTCCTCGACCGGATGATCGGCCTGATCGAGGGCGCGGAGCGGCAGAAGACGCCGAACGAGATCGCTCTCAACATCCTGCTCGTCGGGCTCACCATCATCTTCGTCTTCGCGGTGGCCTCGATCCCCTCCTTCGCCGCCTATGCCGGCGGCACGGTCGGGGTCATCGCGCTCGCCGCGCTCTTCGTCACGCTGATCCCGACGACCATCGGCGCACTCCTTTCGGCCATAGGCATCGCCGGCATGGACCGGCTGGTGCGCTTCAACGTGCTCGCCATGTCCGGCCGGGCAGTCGAGGCGGCGGGCGACGTCGACACGCTGCTCCTCGACAAGACGGGCACCATCACCCTCGGCAACCGGCAGGCGACCGAGTTCCTGCCGCTGCACGGCGTCTCCGAGCGTGACCTCGCCGACGCTGCGCAGCTTGCCTCGCTCGCCGACGAGACGCCCGAGGGCCGCTCCATCGTCGTGCTCGCCAAGGCGAAGCACGGCCTGCGCGAACGCGACATGGCCGCGCTCGGTGCCCGCTTCGTCCCCTTCACCGCGCAGAGCCGCATGAGCGGCGTCGACATCGGCGGGAGCGCCATCCGCAAGGGCGCGGTCGACGCGGTGCTCGCCCATGTCGGTGTCGCGGCACCCGAGGTGCGGACGCTCGCCGAGACGATCGGCAAGGCTGGCGGCACGCCGCTTGCCGTTGCCCGCGACGGCCGCCTGCTCGGCGTCGTCGCGCTCAAGGACATCGTCAAGGGCGGCATCCGCGAGCGCTTCGCCGAGCTGCGCCGCATGGGCATCCGCACGGTGATGATCACCGGCGACAACCCGATGACCGCCGCCGCCATTGCCGCCGAGGCCGGTGTCGACGACTTCCTCGCCGAGGCGACGCCCGAGGCGAAGCTCGCGCTGATCCGCGCCGAGCAGGCCAAGGGCAAGCTCGTCGCCATGTGCGGCGACGGGACCAACGACGCCCCCGCGCTCGCCCAGGCCGACGTCGGCGTCGCCATGAACACCGGCACGGTGGCCGCGCGCGAGGCCGGCAACATGGTCGACCTCGACAGCGACCCGACAAAGCTCATCGAGGTCGTCGAGATCGGCAAGCAGCTGCTGATGACCCGCGGCTCGCTCACCACCTTCTCGATCGCCAACGACGTGGCAAAATACTTCGCCATCATCCCGGCGATGTTCGCGGCGATCTACCCGCAGCTCGGCGCGCTCAACGTCATGGGCCTCGCCACCCCCGAGAGCGCCATCCTGTCGGCGATCATCTTCAACGCGCTGATCATCATCGCCCTGATCCCGCTCGCCCTTCGCGGCGTGAAATATCAGGCGATCGGCGCGGGCGCTCTCCTGCGCCGCAACCTCGCGATCTACGGGCTCGGCGGGCTCGTCGTGCCTTTCGTCGGCATCAAGCTTATCGACCTCGCCATCGCCGCCATCGGCCTCGCCTGAAGGACCGCTCCCATGCTGAGAAACCTCCGTCCCGCCGTCGTGATGCTCCTCGTGCTCACGGCCGTCACCGGGCTCCTCTACCCGCTCGCCATCACCGGCATCGCCCAGACCATGTTCCGGGCGCAGGCGAACGGCAGCGTGATCGAGCGCGACGGCAAGGTCGTCGGCTCGGCGTTGATCGGCCAGAGCTTCACCAGCCCCGGCTATTTCCATGGCCGGCCTTCGGCGACCGCGCCCGAGCCCTACAACGCCGCCGCCTCGTCCGGGTCGAACCTCGGACCGACCAGCGCCGCCCTGATCGGGCGGATCGCCACGACGGCGGAGACGCTGCGCGCCGAGAACCCGGGCGCGGTGGTGCCGATCGACCTCGTCACCACCTCGGCCTCCGGCCTCGATCCGGATATCTCGCCCGCGGCGGCCGGCTTCCAGATCCCGCGCGTCGCCGCCGCCCGCGGGGTCTCCGAGGATCGCCTGCGCGCCCTTGTCGCCGCACAGACCAAGGATCCCGCCCTCGGCCTCATCGGCGAGCCCGTGGTCAACGTCCTCCTTCTCAATCTCGCGCTTGACGAGCTGGCGGCGCGGTAAGCAGCCTTTCGCCATGGCCGAGGAATCCGACAAGCGCCCGTCGCCGGACGCCCTGCTCGAGGAAGCGAACCGCGAGACCCGCGGCCGGCTGAAGATCTTCCTCGGCGCGGCGCCCGGCGTCGGCAAGACCTATGCGATGCTCGAAGCGGCCCGCGACCGCCGCAAGGACGGCGCGGACGTGGTGATCGGCGTCGTCGAGACCCATGGCCGGGCGGAGACGCAAGGACTCGTCCGCGGCTTCGAGGTCATCCCGCGCCGCTCCGCAGACCACCGCGGCCGGGCGCTCGACGAGATGGATCTCGACGCCATCCTCGCCCGAGGGCCCGAGCTCGCCCTGGTCGACGAACTCGCCCACACCAACGCGCCGGGGAGCCGGCATCCCAAGCGCTACCTCGACGTCGAGGAACTGCTCGCCGCCGGCATCGACGTCTACACGACGCTCAACATCCAGCATGTCGAGAGCCTCAACGATGTCGTCGCCCAGATCACGCGGATCCGCGTGCGCGAGACCGTGCCGGATTCGATCATCGACCGCGCCGACGACATCGAGGTCATCGACATCACGCCGGACGACCTGATCCAGCGGCTGAAGGACGGCAAGGTGTATGTCCGCGACACGGCGAGCCGCGCGCTCAACCACTACTTCTCCCCAGGCAACCTCACCGCGCTCCGCGAGCTGGCGCTCCGCGGCGCCGCCGCGCGGGTCGACGCCCAGCTTCTCGCCCACATGCGCGCGAACGCGATCGCCGGCCCCTGGGCCGCCGGCGAGCGGATCCTCGTCTGCGTCAGCGAGGACCCGACCTCCGCGGGCCTCGTCCGCTACGCCAGGCGCCTCGCCGACCGTCTGCACGCGCCGTGGGCGGCCGTCACCATCGAGACGCCCCGTTCGGCCGCGCTGCCTGACGCCGACCGCGACCGCATCGCCGACACGCTGCGCCTCGCGGAGCGCCTC
>JBGALW010000181.1:3828-7901 GCA_044223585.1 Amaricoccus sp. | reverse complement strand
CGACATGCATGTGCCGGGATCACTGAATTACGTTGCAAATCAGATAGTTAACCACAATACGGGGATTGGAAAAGGCCGCTTCGTCGCGGGCATGATCCGTTATGCGATGCGCAAGGGCTTCACGCCGATCTTCGTCACCGAGAAGCCGAACCTCTACGCCGATATGTACCGGGACATGGTCGACGTCGGCATTCCAGAGATGCTGGGCCGCGCGCCGGTGATCCTGCCGACGAATGCCGGCCTTTCGATGCCACTCGACGAGGCCGGGACCGCTTCCATCAAGACCGGCGGGACGGCTGCGCACGACAGGTTCATGGAAGATAACCTCGGCAAAGCCGATGTCATCTTCACGACCTACTCGCAGATGCAGACCCAGGGGGACAAGGTACCCCTCCGCCGCGCGATCCTCCAGCGCGCCATGTCCAACGCGGTCCTGATCCTCGACGAGAGCCACAACGCCGGCGGTGCCAAGCAGACCGACCGCGACGGCGAGATCGTCGAGAGCAAGGGGCCGATGAACCGGGCGGAGTTCGTCCGGGCGATGGCGGGTCAGGCCCGCGCCGTGGTCTTCTCCTCGGCGACCTACGCGAAGCGGCCCGACGTCATGGACCTCTACGCCAAGACCGACATGAGCCTTGCCGTGGCGGAGCCGGCGATGCTGGGCGAGGCGATCAGCCGCGGCGGCATCCCCATGCAGCAGGTGGTTGCCGCGATGCTCTCGCGCGCCGGCCAGTACCTCCGCCGGGAGCGGTCCTTCAAGGGCATCGACTACGGCACCGTCGACGTCGAGGTGAACCGCAAGGTCTACGACGACGCCTCCTACGTGCTCGACGCGATTCGCCGCTTCTCCTCGCACGTCACGGCCGGCGCCAAGAAGATGTCGAAGGATCTGAAAGCGGACGGCAAGGCGGCGTCCGGCGGCCAGTCCACCGGCGGCGCCGGCGTCGACTCGACGAACTTCTCGTCGGTGATGCACAACCTGCTCGATGCCCTGCTCCTGTCGATCAGCGCGGACGCCGGCGCGACCCGCGCGATCTCCGCGCTGAAGGATGGCCGCAAGCCGGTCCTGACCGTCTCCTACACGATGGGCAGCTTCCTCTCCGACTATGTGCAGGATGCCGGGATCGTCGCGGGCGACCGGCTGGATCTGACCTTCGCCCGGATGTTCGAGCGGTATCTCGAGAAGAGCCGCGAGATCGTCATCCGCAAGCCCTTCATGAGGGCGGGCGAGAAGGCCGAGCGGCACTACATGACGGACGAGGAGCTTGGCCCGGCCGGTCTGGCGGCCTACAACCGCGCCAAGTCCCTGATCGCCGCGATCGACGTTTCCGGTCTGCCGGTCTCGCCGATCGACTACATCCGCGACCGGATCCGCAAGGCGGGATACTCTGTCGCCGAGATCACCGGCCGCAACCTCGCGATCGACTACTCCTCTGGCTCGCCGGTGCTCGCATCCGTCCCGGGTGCCGAGCAGGGCGCCACGGGACGCACGAAGACCGTCCGAGCCTTCAACGGCGGCGCCCTCGATGCGGTCATCCTCAATCAGGCCGGGTCGACCGGGCTTTCCCTGCACGCCTCGGAGCGCGTGAAGGACAAGCGCCCGCGGCGCATGATCATCGTTCAGGCCGCCTCGAACATCGACACGCACATGCAGATGCTCGGGCGCGTCAACCGGACCGGGCAGGTGGTGCTGCCCGACTATGAGCAGCTCGCGCCGAACATCCCCGCGACCATCCGCCCGGCCGCCGTGCTGGCGAAGAAGATGGCGAGCCTCAACGCCAACACGACGGCATCGCGGAAGTCCGCAGTCTCCGACGACAGCGTCGACTTCCTGAATGAGGTCGGCGACAAGGTCGTCCGCGACCTCGTCATCGAGGAGGAGGGCCTGAACGCCAAGCTGGGCGAGCCGATCAAGGCGAAGGAAGAGTCCTCTGAGGAGGTGGACGACATCGCCCGCCGCGTGTCCGGCCGGCTGCCGCTGCTGCCTATCGCCGAGCAAGAGCGCGTCTATGCCGAGATCTTCCGCCGCTACCAGCGCGCCATCGAGGAGATGGAGGCCCGCGGTGAAAGCCCGCTGGAGGCGAAGACCATCGACGCGGACGCGGTGCTGATCGAGTCGAAGGAGATGGCGCCGAAGGCTGGCCCGAGCCCGTTCCAGGACGCGGTCACGAGCAACGTCTACGAGATGAACAAGCCCGCCCGGCCGGTCGACATCGACGCGGTCGCGGCAGACCTGGCAAAGGAGGCCGACGTCGAGGGCGAGGACACCCCGGCTCGGCTCCGCGAGGTCCGCAACGCCTGGCGGAAGGCCAGCCCGTTCGATGCCGCCTATGAGCAGCATCGCGAATGGCTGCAGGGCCTTGTGGACGAGGCCGAGGACGCAGAGGCGAAGGACAAGATCCGTGACCGCCAGAAGGAGATCGTCGATCACTTCGAGTTCGTCGCCGGCATGGCCGATCGCTTCCCGCCGGGATCGGCGGTCGAGGTCATGGACGAGACCAACGGCTACAGCCTCTACGGCATCGTCACCGCGGTAAAGCGCGCAGGGAAGACCCTCAACCCGCTTGCCGCCTCGGCGTGGGAGTTCAGGATTCAGACCGCCGCCGGGTCGTTCACCGTCCCCTTCTCGCAGATGCGGAGCGCGATGCGCGCCGACGCGCAGTTCGATTTCCGAGAGACGCCGGAGGAGCGCCTCCTGGAGATGCTGCGCAACAGCGTGAAGTCCCGGCGTGAAAAGCGGACCATCCTGACCGGCAACCTGCTGACCGCTTACGAGATCGCCGGCGGTGCCGGGAGCATCGTCAACTTCACGACCCGCGAGGGCGAGGTGAAGCAGGGCATCCTCCTGCCGGAGAAGTTCAAGATCTCCGACCGGGAGGGTGGTCTGCGCTCGGGCGAGCAGGTGGTGGCATTCGCGACCGACCGCGGCGAGGTCCATTCGTCCGACTCCGCGATCACGATCAAGAAACTCAAGTCCGGCATCCGGTTCGAGATCGCCGCATCGAAGGCGAAGGGCGGCCGCTACTACCTGAACGCGGGCGTGCGCGAGGCGGCCGGCGGCGACTTCGTCTCGGTCGGCGACGTCATGCGCCTCGATGTGCCGACAGAAAAGGCCGCGACCCTCGCCGATGCGCTCAAGCGCGCGGGTGCGAGCTTCATCGGCCTGGGGACTGACCCCGACGGCCCGCCCCGCGGCACCGATGGCAAGTTCGAGGAGATGCAGCGAACGTCGATCGGGCGCCCGGCGCCGGACGGCACGGTCGGATTCGCGACGCGGTTCATCTCCGGCTGGGCTCTGCGGCATCACCTCGAAGAGGGCCCGCAGGGCTGGCTGCTCCGCCAGATTATCGAGTCAGGCCGGGTTCAGGTCCACGACCGCGCCGCGCGAGGCAGCCGGGTCCAGGGCGTGACGGACGCAGAGGGGACGATCCACCTCTACGCCAACAACCTGAACAGCCAGACCGCGATGCCGGTCCTGCTGCACGAGGCTTTCCACGCCGGGGCGGAGCCCCTGATCGGCAGCCCGGCATGGGACCGCCTCATGGACCGGATGAAGCGCATCTATACCGCGACGGAATCGCGCTTCGCCGCCGGCGAGCCGCTGTCGGACTGGTGGATGCGCGCCTATGACCGGCTCGGGCCGGGCAACAATGGGCCGGAGGAGTTGGCCGCCTATGCGATCGAGGAGCGGTCCGGCGCCCCGGCGGGGCTCCGCGAGGTCGTCGAGAACATTCTCGGGCGGATCAAGGCCTTCCTGCTCCGCCGCTTCGGCCTGCAGGCTGGCGCGGTGACGCCGGCGCAGCTTGAGGCTCTGGCGGTTCGCGCGCTGCGCGAGACGCCGGCCGTCTCCTGGGCAACCGATGGCCGGTCTGACCCGAGGATACGCTATTCTATGGCGGCGGAGGCGCCCGCCGTCACCCAGGTCGACAAGGCGGAGCGCGGCATCATCGGCCACGCGCTCACCAAGGCAATGTCTGGAAACTACAATCTCCTCGGCATGGTGCCGGGGCGGGGGCTCTTTGCCGAGCTCGCCAAGTCGATGCCAGCCGGGCAGGACTATCTCGCCTTCAAGC
>JBGALW010000181.1:0-3804 GCA_044223585.1 Amaricoccus sp. | reverse complement strand
GACGCGATGCGCCACTCCTGGCACGCGCGGGCCGACGAGGTGGCGCAGGCGTGGCGCAAACTCGGTATCCGCGGCGACGGCAACAAGGCGATGATGGACCTCATGCATGAGTCCACGCTCGCCGGGGTTGACCCGAGCAAGCGGTTCGTCTCCACCCTCAGCGACGAGGACCATGACGCCTTCTCGAAGGGGCGCCGCAACGCCGCGCTGATGGA
Organism: Amaricoccus sp.; assembly: GCA_044223585.1. Lineage (GTDB taxonomy): Bacteria > Pseudomonadota > Alphaproteobacteria > Rhodobacterales > Rhodobacteraceae > Amaricoccus. The sequence goes on along the minus strand of JBGALW010000181.1, from coordinate 3,589 downwards.
GCGGGTCGCTGCCGACCAGGAGCGCGCGAAGCGCCATGCGGAACTTCAGGCTCGGTTCAAGGCGCTTCCAGAAGGCTACCGCGCCATGTTCGAGCGCGTGCGTGACACCTACAAGGCGCTCGACGCAGAGCAGGACAAGGTGTTGCTGGAGAACATCGGCAAGGCCATGGACGGCGCCCTGCGGGCGGCCGAGCGCACCCATGCGGCCGAGATCGAGCGGATCCGCGACGATGGAATGACCGGCAAGGCACGCGACGAGGCGATCGCCGAGGCAGATGCGCGCCTTGCCCGGGCGAAGCGCCGGCAGGGCTGGGGCAAGCGGGCGAAGATGGCCGATCTGCGCAAGCAGTTCGAGACCCAGAAGCTGCCCGAGCCCTATTTCCCGCTCGCGCGCTTCGGCCAGTTCTTCGTCACCATCCGCGACAGGCAATCCGGTGCGATCGTCTCCTTTGAGCGGTTCGAGAGCCCCCGACTGCAGGAGAACGCTGCAAAGACATGGGCGGCTGACCCAGATGTGAGCGTCGAGAAGGGCGTGCTCGGCGATGACGCGACCCTGAAGGACATGGTCAATCCTGCCTTCGTCGCCGACGTCGAGAACATCCTCGGCAAGGCCGGGGTCGACGAAGGCGTCATGGACGCGATCTGGCAGCGGTGGCTCGAGACGCTTCCTGACCTGTCGAACCGCAAGACCCGCATCCACCGCAAGGGAACGGCGGGCTACTCCTCCGACGCCTTCCGCGCCTTCGGCGATCATATGTTCCATGGCGCGCACCAGATCGCCCGCCTGAAGTGGTCGATGGACATGAACGAGGCGCTTGACCTCGCCGAGGCGAACGCGAAGCTGGCGGAGGATCCGGTGCGGGCCGGGCTCGTCGTCAACGAGATGCGCAAGCGGCACGCCTTCGTCATGAACCCGAAGGGAGCGCCGTGGGCACAGGCCGTAACCTCGGCTGCCTTTGTCTACTATCTCGCCGCGACACCAGCGGCGGCGCTCGTCAACCTCTCCCAGACCGCGATCGTCGGCGTGCCGGTTCTCGGCGGCTTCTGGGGTGGCGCCGAGGGCATCACGAAGGCATCGAGCCACCTGATGCGTGCGCTGCGCGACTTCGCCGGCGGCCGCGGCGAGACCTGGCGCGACACCATCAGCGCGGCGAACAACGACCGTCTGACGGTCGACGAGAAGGCGGCCATGGAGGAAGCCTATCGCCGCTCTACCATAGACGCCAGCCAGGCGCACGACCTCGCCGGCGTCGCAGACAGCGGGGTCAAGTATTCCGCGGCGCGGACGGCTATCATGGCCAAGCTCTCGTGGGGATTCCACCACACCGAGCGGTTGAACCGCGAGATCACGTTCCTCGCCGCCTATCGCATGGCGCGCGACAAGGGTCTCGACCACGGCGCGGCGATCGACAAGGCCTCTGACCTCACCTGGCGGACGCACTTCGACTATGCCGCGAACTCGCGGCCACGGTTCATGCAGAACGACGCGGCGAAGGTGCTCTTCGTGTTCCGCAACTTCAGCGTGAACATGATCTGGCGCCTCTTCCGCGACATGCACCAGGCGGTGAACGCCAAGGATCCGGTGGAACGGCGCGAGGCCCGGACCCAGCTCATCGGCACCACGGGCATGATGATGCTCTCTGCAGGCATCACCGGAACCTGGGGCTATGGCCTGCTGATGATGCTGGCCGGCTTGTTCTTCGACGATGGGCAGGACGAGGCCGAGGACAAGCTGCAGCAGACGCTCGTCGACGCGCTGGGGCCGATGACCGCCGGTCTGCTGCTCAAGGGCTTGCCGGGCCATGCGTTCGGCATCTCGCTCAGCGACCGGGTCGGCATGGCCGACCTCTGGTTCCGATCCTCGGACCGCAACCTCGAGGGTGAAGACGAGTACCAATACTGGCTGTCGCAGATGCTCGGTGCTGGCGTCGGCATGGCTGAGACCGCATTCCGGGGCGCCTCGATGATCGCCGACGGCGAGGTGTACCGCGGCGTGGAGACGCTGCTGCCGAAGGCTGCCCGCGACCTCATGCGGTCGGTGCGCTATGCGCGCGATGGCGTCACCACCTACAAGGGCGAGCCAGTGCTCGACGACATCGACTGGCGCGACGTGACGAAGCAGGCGCTCGGCTTCACCCCGGCCAGACTGACCGAGCGATACGAGCGGAACACCCGGGCGAAGAACAAGGAGCAGCGGATCATGGGCGAGCGGTCGGACGCGATGGCGGCCTACACCGTGCCGCTTTCCAAGGGCGAGAAGCCACCATCCGCCGCGCTGCAGGGCATCTCCGACTTCAACACCGAGAACCCCGACTACATCATCGACGGCAAGAGCATCAAAGCCTCCGTCTCCGCGCGGCGCAGGAACAGCGACAAGATGGATGGCGGGATCCTGCTGAACCCGAAGATCGCGCCGAGGATCCGCAAGGAGGAGCCGCCGTCCCTATACTGAGGGACGGCGCCTCACATCCAGCCAGCATCCCGCGCTACGTCCGTGAAGTCCTGCGGCTCCCAGGCCTGACGGCTCTCCCAATCGGCCGCGTCGCGGCAATGGTGACGCCGGCGGTCGATGAAAAGAAACGCGGCGTCAATCAGCCCCTCGACAGGGTGCCGTCGCCAGTGGACCAGCGAGCACAGCATCTCGTCGCGGCCAAAGAGCAGGCGGGAAAGGCGCCGAGACGTCCTGACCCGCCAGCCGCTCATTCGTCCCCGGTCCAGTTGGCCGGGCTGCGCGTGACGGGCCGGGCAAGGCGTGGGTCGCCTGCGGCCTCTTGGCGCGCCACCCAATCGGCAACCTTGGCGTCCTGCTCCTCGGGCGAGAGAGCGAGATAGGCCGGATCCTGCGAGAGGGCCTTCTGCGCGTCCGCTGCTGCCTTCCGCCGCCGCTCGGCGACCGCATCCGCCTGCTTCTGGGCCGCCGCGCGCTGCTGCACGCCGTACTCGTAGACCTGTTCCGGCGCGAGGAAGAGAACGCCGGTCTCGTAGATGTCCTCGGCGTCGAGGTTCCGGGTCGCCTCCTCGCCGGTCTCCTGGTTGCGGAACACGAGCGTGGCGCCGACGGTGTTGCCGGCCTTGTCCTTCCGCAGCGACGAGCCCTTTCGGACGATCTCATAGCCGTCATCGAAGTAGCCGTCGCTGTTGTATGCCTCGATCATCGAGTCAAGGAACGCGCCCTCGTCGCCGCGGGACGCGGCCTGCACGCCGCGGGCCCAGTGCTCCATGCCGGCCTTGCGCGCCTCGCCCTTTGCCCACTCCTGGAACTGCGCGGCGCTCTCCGGCCGCCCGGTCGAGAGGTAGTGCTCGACGATCTTCGGGACCGCCTCGCGCTGGTAGTAGGTCATGAAGTCGGCGACGTGATCGCCGGTCGGCTTCAGCGGCTCGCGGAGGAGGCCAAGGCCTTGCGCGGCTGCTGCTGCCTGCGGCGCGGCCAAGGCGCGCGGCCCGGCCGTGGCTGCGGCGACCTGAACCGACGGCGGCGTGCTGGGCGCGGCCGTGATGCCCTGCACGGCCGCCTGCGGCGGCAGCTTGGCCGGCTGCGGCTGCATGGGGGGCCGGGCTCCGGGGGCGACCGCGCCGCGCTCCAGCGCCG
>JBGALW010000180.1:0-7947 GCA_044223585.1 Amaricoccus sp. | reverse complement strand
GTGGCGTCGGACATGGGCGGTCTCCAGAACGAAGAACGCCGCCTGCATGGCAGGCGGCGGACAATGGCGCGGCGATCGGCGGTGGCGGGCTACCCGCGTTCAGGCGTCTCCGCTGGAATGGCCGAGAGAACCGGATCGGGCTTCGGCGCGTCCCACTTCGCGGTCATTGCGGCCCAGCGATCGATCTCGGCTCGGAAAGCCGGATCGTCGATCCGCAGATGGAAGGTGTAGAGCCGATCCACGATCTCGCGCATCAACGCGCGCATCTCGTCGTTGATCCGCGAGACCTCGGACCAGGGTATGCGTCGGCCCGCGGCGTCCTCCACGATGACGTCGCTGCCATCACCCGTGTGCGAAACGGGCGTGAGGCCGGCATGCAGGGTCTCGAGCTGCGTATTGCGCACGCAGGCAACGGCCATCACTCTGGCAAGCTTGGCGGCAATCCGGTCTTCGTCCTCGGGGCGCATGGCCCGAGCCTACGACGCCGATCGCGCATAGTGCCAGAACTCATTGCGCCACCTCATAAGCTCAGCGTGACGGTCTTGGGTGCGCCCCGCCCCACGAGGGCGGAGAGCTGAAAGATGCGGATGTCGAGCGTGTCGCCGGAGCCGAGCGGCGCGCCCCAGTCGGCGGTCTGCTGGGCGGCCGTGTAGAGCGCGCTGGTGTTGGTCACGCTCAGCACCCGCTTCACGGTGGCGCCGTCGAGGATCTCGACCTCGTAGGCCTCCAGCTCCTCGCCGAGCGGCACCTCGAGCCCGCCCCAGCTGTCGGCCGCGAGTGCCCGGGACCGGCGTGTCCAGCGGATCGTCAGATCGCCGGGCGTGCGCGGCCTGCGCCACGGCTGCTCGACATGGGCGACAGAAAAGGGTCGCAGTCCGACGCCTTCGGGCGTGAAGGATTGCGCCACATAGGTCTCGTCGCTGACCGGGCGGCTTGCGGGGCCGATGCGCCAGTTCCACGGCAGCCCGAGATCAGCTTCGGCGATTGGTAGCGTTGCGAGGCTGTCGTCGAGCACCACGACCCGCGCGCCAGCAGGCGCCGGGTTGGCCATCGCGCCCTCGGTGCCGCGCTGGCCGCGCAGGAGCCGGGTCAGCCGATACCAACCCGGCGCCAGAAGTTCTGCCGCGCCCGCCTGCACGATCTCCCAGACGCCGGGCGCGCTCTCGACGGCCAGCGCGTTGGCGCCGCCGAAAAGGGTCAGGTCGGTGACACTCTCCAGCGTGCCGGTGAGCAGATCGACCACCAGCGCATTGCCGAGATCGAAGCGGGACGTCGGCCCCGCAAAGAAGTCCGACACCAGAGCCCCGATCCGGGCGCGGCTGCCGAACGTGGTCAGCAGCTCGAAGCCATCGGTCGAGGGGCTGCGGAGCACCGCAATTTCGCCGGGCCAGGGAACGGCGTGCGCGGCGACCAGCGGCCGGTGCGCGGGCTGGTCCTCGGTCAGCTGCGGCAGGTCCATCAGCACCGCATCCGGCGCACCGAACACCACGGCCCGCGTCAGCGACGACGCACGGGGATCGCCGGGCGGCAGATCGTAACTCGCCCGGTCCTGGCGGACCGCCTCGATGCCGCGGGCCTTGGCGTCGGCGATGGAGACGAGCCGCAGATCGACCAGCCGCCCGTCATTGGCGAGCCGGATCGCGTCGGCCGGGTCAAGCGCGAGCCGCGAGGGCGGAAGACGGAACGCCGCCGTCTCGCGCCCCACCCACGCCTCCATCAACGCGCGGCGGCAGCGTCGCTCGGCTTCCTCGGGCGGCACCGCCATCGGGAAGGACTCGGAGGCGATGCGCGTCGTGTCCACGGTGATGCGCCGCGCCTCGACGAGGGCCGCGTAGTAATCCTCGTCGGCGCGTGCGACCTGCCATTTCAGCGCCTGCGGCAGTTCGGTTTCCTGGCCGCGGGTGAGCTCGAGGATGTCACCCTCGCGGGCCGCGACCAGATCGTCGGGCGCGAGGGTGGCGACAGATGCCCGGCCGCGCATGATGAAACGGATCACGCCCTCGGTCTCGACGGCGTCGAAGCCGAAGTGGCGCGACAGCGTGGTGATCGAGGCGCGCGGGCTTTCGAGCGCCGCGATGGCGTAACCCTCGACCGCACCCCAGAGGCTGGTGACGTCAATCCGGGACTCGGGCAGTCCGGCGCGCAGACAGAGGTGCCGAACGAGTGCGGCCAGCGACACTGACCCAAGCCGCCCCGTCAGCCAGTGGCCGAGCCGCCAGTTCGCCCCATCCGTCCAGACGTCAGTCAGCGCCGGGAAGAAGGGATAGGGCCGCGCATCCCAGGTCCAGGCGGCGCATTCAGGGACGTGCACCATCCGGCCGCCGTAAACGATCGAGGTCGGGTTGTTCGCAGCCTCGCCCCACCAGAGATACGTCGCCTCGAGATATGCGCGCTGGATCGCGTCATCACGCCAGCCCCGCGAGAAATGCGGCGTGAAGCTCTCGGACGATTTCGGGTCGAAGAAGACGTTCGGCTGGTTCGTGCCCCGGTCGATGGCCGGACAGCCGAGCTCGGTGAACCAGATCGGCTTGGACTCGGGCGTCCATGCCGTCGGCGTCCCGGCCTCCACCCCGCCCGGGCGGTCGTAGTGCGGGTTCGCCCACCAGGCCCGCAGATCCTTGTAGCGGAACACCCATGCCTTGCCTGCGGCGCCATCCGTGATCGGGGTGCGGGCTTGCGCGCTTCGGTCGGCCGCGCTGGCATAGAACCAGTCGAAGCCTTCGCCGCCCGCGATGTTCCCGTGCAGGTAGGCGCGGTCGTAGATCGCGGGCCAGCCCTCGGCCGCGTCGGTATGCTCGAAGCCGTCCCGCCAGTCCGACAGCGGCATGTAGTTGTCGATCCCGACGAAATCGATCTCCGTATCGGCCCAGAGCGGATCGAGGTGGAAGAACACATCGCCGCTGCCATCGCCCGGCTGGTGTCCGAAATACTCCGACCAGTCGGCGGCATAGCCGATCTTCGTGCCGGACCCGAGGATCGAGCGCACATCCGCGAGCAGGTCTCGATACGCCTGCACCGCCGGATAGGTGGCCGCGCCCGACCGGATCGTCGTCAGCCCCGGCATCTCGGTCCCGATCAGGAAGGCGTCGACCCCGCCTGCCGCGGCACAGAGATGGGCGTAGTGCAGCACCATGCGGCGCAGACCCCAGTCGCCCGCAGGCCCGATCCACGAAACCGATTGACCCGAAACGCTGAAGCTGGCGGGCGTGGCCGCGCCGAACAGCGCCGCGACCTGGCTTGCGGCCGTGGCGGTCTTGTCCACGGTCCCGGCGAACCCCGCTGCAGGCGAGCACGTGATCCGGCCGCGCCAAGGGAACGCCGGCTGACCAGCCTCGGCGGCGTTGTCGCTGTACGGGTTCGGCAGCGTGTTGCCGGGCGGCACGTCCATCAGGATGAACGGATAGAAGGTCACGCGGAGCCCGCGGGCCTTCATCTCCTTGATCGCCTGCACCACGGCGAAGTCGGACGGGGTGCCGCCATAGACCGGGCGGTCCTGATCGTCGCGGCTGACCAGGAAGGCACCGGCGCGGCTCACGCCGTTGACCGACCAGCTGGCGGGCGTGGTGGATTTGGCCGACACCTCGACGCCCGGCCGCACCTTGCACGATCCCGCGCGCAGATCGTCGCCGAACCAGGCGACGACGAGGCTCACGCTCTCGACCGCAGGCGCCATCGCCTGCAGCCGGTCCAGCGCCCCCACCATGTCGGTGGAGTCGGCCAGCGCGTTCAGGTTCTCGGGAACCGTCGCGCCGCCATCGGTCTTGCGGATCGCCTGCGTCGCGTAGGTGAACTCGCCCGAGGCCGGGATCATGGTGACCGCGCGGGTCAGCCCCTCGGCGGTGTCGGGATCGGCCAGTGGGCGGAAGACCTCGAAGGAGAGCTGCGGCAGGCGGTTGCCATAGGTGGAGAGCGCCATTTCCTCGAAGACGACATAGGCGGTGCCGCGATAGGCGGGCGTGTTGGCCGCGCCCATCCTGGCCGCGATGAACGGGTCCGCCGTCTGCGCTTCGTCGCCCGGATACCAGCGCCAGGTTACGCCGGAGAGGTCCATCGGCTTGCCGTCGGCCCAGATGCGCCCGATGCCGGTGATCGGGCCCTCGCACAAGGCGACGGCGAAGCTCGCATAGTACAGATACTCGGTCGTCTTGACCTTGCCACCCCCGCCGCCCTTGCCACCGCCCTGCGTGGTGGTTTTCGTCTCCTCGCGGAAATCGGTCGCCCAGATGATGTTGCCGCCCATGCGCATGCGCCCGTAGAGCCGCGGGATCACCGCGCCCTCGGTGGCCGAGGTGATGCGCAGCGTATCGAGCCGCGCGCCCTCGATGCGCTGGGTGGGCGCCAGCGACGAGATGATCCAGCTGTCGACGACCGAGCCGATGGTGGAGCCGATGAAGCCGCCGATGGTCGCGGCGCTCACGCCGAGGATCGCGCCGCCGATGCTGCCGCCAATGGCGGCGCCAGCCGCGCCGAGGACAAGCGTTGCCATGTGGGGGTCTCAGCGTTGCGGGAACAGGAAGGCGAAGGCGATGCGCCGCCGCCAGGATTGGGTGAGCGGTTCCTCGATCACGCCGAGCCGCTCGTAGGCGTGGAGGAAGGTGTCGGGCCCGGTCAGGATCCCGACATGCTTTGCGATGGCGCGGGGCTTCATGCGGAAGAGAACCAGCGCGCCGGGTCCGGCCGCCGCCGGTTCCATCTCGATCATCATGGCGCGCGCGCCCTCGGCCAGAACCTCGCGCGGTCCGGTCTCGCCCCAGTCGCGACTATAGGGCGGGATCGGGAACGGCTCGGGGCCGACGACCTCGCGCCAGACGCCGCGTGCCAGCCCCAGGCAGTCGCAGCCGACACCGCGCAGGCTCGCCTGGTCGTGGTAGGGCGTGCCAAGCCACGCGCGCGCCGCCGCAATGACCCTGTCTGGATCGGCCGACGTCACAGCACGTTCCCGTCGTGGCCGCCGTCCTTCGTCGCGTAGCGCAGCACCGCGTCCTGGCCGGGGATATGCGGGAAGCCGCGGAAGTTGGCGGTGTTGGCGAACTTCGTGCCGCACGTCTCGATGCGCTTGTCGCAGCCTGCGCGGATGGTGAAGGCATCGCCCTCGCCAATGGCACGCACCGGCGCTTCGAGCAGGGTCAGGATGGCGATGCCGTCGGTCACGTCGTGGCCCAGCACTTCTGTGCGCCGCCCGGCGTTCGCGCCGCTGGTCCATTCGATGGTGCCGAAGGTGAACCAGCCGGAGGCGAACCCGCCGAGCCCCGATGCGGTGAAGGCCCGGTCGCGCAGGAGATCCATCACCGTGCCCGTCCCCTTGAAGGCCGGATCCTCAAGATCGACGCCGCAGCGCCCATCGCCGAGCGCGGCATCGCAGGTCGCCTGGAAGGTCCGCCCGACCGTCTGACCGAGCACATGCGCGAGCGACCGCACTTCGGCAACGAAGGCCAGCCGCCCACGCCGGATCTGACCGATGGCGCCGCGCCGCATCAGCACGCGCTGGCCGGTGTCCGCCCAGTTCGCGCGCCAGACCTCCACCTCCGCGTTGTCCCAGCGGCCATCGAGGATGTCGGTCTCGGTGATCCGGTCCGAGGTCAGTACGCCCTCGGCGTCCTGCGCATCGACGGACAGGTCCGAGCCCGAACGGACCTCGGAGGCCGTCAGCCCGCTTTCTGGCTCGAAGTCCGTGCCGTCGAAGCTCAGCGTCCGGTCATGGTCGGTGAAGCCGAAACTCGTGCCGTCGGCGCGAGTGATGCGCCAGCACCAGGCGAGCGTGGTCGTGCCCTCGTCGAGATGGGCCTGCAGAGTGGGATCGAGGGTCTTCATCGGCAGGTTCCCGTCATTCGGTCGTCGAGATCCGCGATCCAGCTCGCCCAGTCCGGCGGCATGGTTGCGACAGTCTCGGCGGACGGCCGGGCGAGCCGCGCCTCGGCGTAGGAGGCGCAGCCCGCGTCACCAGCGCCCATCGTTGCGGCGCAGCCGGTCAGCGGGATCGCCAGCGCCGCGCCCGTCGCGAACCGCATCCCGCCCCCGCTCGACACGCTTGATCTTGTCTTCCATCGCATTGCGTTCCGCCTCCCGTTTGCCCACGCGCTCCCCTTCCGCGCGCCCCCAGACGCGGCCGAGAACGACACCTCCAACCGCGCCCAAGGCCGCGACCAGCCAGATCAGGAGTTCAGCCATCGTCCCGCTCCCCGCGCGCGGCGGCGACGCAGAGGGCGACGACGAAGACCCCGAGACAGCCGCCCACGACCAGACCTGCGAGGAACTCAAGCATCGCCGCGGAACCCGCGCTCGATCCGGTCTCGCAGGCCGATCAGGCCGAGACCGAGGAACATGAGCCCCGCGGGCGAGGCATCGCCGCTGCCGGCGAGCAGCGCGACGAGGCGGGACAGTTCCCCGAGCGGCCCGGTCGCGGGCAGCGCGAGAGCGGCGATGCCGGTGAGCATGGCGAGCAATCCCGCCCACCAGGTGAGCGAGGTCGGACGGAAGTAACGCATGGGTCAGGCCCTCCGGATCAGGGTGGAGACAAAGGCGGCAAGCCGGGCGAACCAGCCGGTCGGCGCATCGGGCGCAGGATCGAGAACCGCTGGCCTCGGCAGCGGCGACGGCCCGCGCGCCAAGGCCAGAGCATCATCCTCGGTCAGGCGACGGATCGGCCGCGAGAAGTCCACCCGGCCCGTGCGGTCCACGGACCAGACCGGGATCGTGCCGCCGGGATAGCGGCCATGGCGGAACAGGTCGCGCTCGGCCTCCCGGCGCGGAATGATCGAGGCCGGTCGTCGCCAGTTCAGAAACGCGTTGGCGGCTGCAACGCGATTGCCGGCATTGAGGTGCCGGGTCAGCGCGGCCTTCGCGATCCCGCCCGTGTTGTAGTGGAAGCTGACCAGCGCATCGAACTCGTGCGGCTCCAGCGGCACCTTCACGGCGCGCAGGACGGCGGCCTCGTAGCGCGCGAGGTCGGCCCGGAAGACCCGGAACGCCTCGCTGATCCCGGCATCGAGATCGGCGGGCATGCCGCGCGGCATGGTGGCGGGATCGGGCGGCCCGGCCGCGGCCGTGTGGCCGATGCCGAAGGTCCAGACCTGTTTCACATCGAGATAGGGTCCGGGCACGAGTCCTTCGTGCCGGACGAGGGCCAGCAGGCCCCGGTCGGTCATGTGCATGGGATTACCGGAGGAGCGAGAGGATCAGGATCAGAGCCGCGACGGCGAGGCCGATGCGCAGGCGATGAGCAAAGGCCTGCCGGGGGTCGGCAGGGTCGCTGCGAAGGGAGCGCGCGAGGCGGATGAGATCATTCATCGCCGTCGCCCTGCTTGGCGCGGCGGAGGCGGGCCAGCAGCATCTCGATGAAGGCCGGGCCGAAGACCCCGACAAGATAGGCGGCCGAGCCCGCCGCCCCGCCCGCGGGGATCGCTTCGGGCGGAAGGCTGAGCCAGGCGGTGATCACGGCCATGGAGAGGCTGCCCATCCCGGCCGCGATCAGCCCGCCGAGCAGGATATGCCGCAGCGCATCGCGCAGCCGCATCTTCGTGGTCAGTGCGTTCGTCGCGCCGCCGAGTGCGCCCCAGGCGGCGAGGATCACGGCGGTCGAGGCCGCAAGTTCGCGCAGCACGGCCGCAACGAAGCTGCCGGTGTCGTTCATCGCCGGATCTCCAGAAGCGGAATGGAGGTGATCGAGCCGAGCCGCTCGAAATCGAGCGTCACGTCGAGCACGTCGGTGTCGAAGCGGACGGGCACGTCGAACTCGAAGCCCGCAGTGATGGCGACGCCAGCACCCGGCGCAGCGCCGAAGGTGACGACGCCGGTTGTCGTGTCGACGGACCAGCCGGAAGGCTGCTCGACCCCGCCGAGCGCGATGCGCGCGGTTCCGGTCACCGGCTTCGCGACGGCGCGCGTCCAGGATTGCGCACCCGAGGCGTAGCGCTTGACCAGCTGGAAGGCGGTCGTCGCGCCGTCGCC
>JBGALW010000006.1:0-51036 GCA_044223585.1 Amaricoccus sp. | reverse complement strand
GCCATCGTCACCGTCGACAACCCGCCGGTGAACGCCCTTTCGCAGGCCCTTCGCCAGTCGCTTTGGGATGCGGCGGAGAGTCTCGACACCGATCATGCGGTCGAGTCCGTGGTGCTGATCTGCGCCGGGCGCACCTTCATCGCCGGCGCCGACGTCGGCGAATTCGGCAAGCCGCCGCAGCCGCCGCACCTGCCGGACCTTGTCGCCCGCATCGAAGCGGCAAGGAAGCCCTGGGTGGCGGCGATCCACGGCTCCGCGCTCGGCGGCGGCTTCGAGGTGGCGCTCGGCTGCCGCTTCCGTATCGCGGCGGCCGGCGCGTCGGTGGGCCTTCCGGAAGTCACCCTCGGCATCGTTCCGGGCGCAGGCGGGACGGTGCGCCTGCCACGGCTGGTGCCGCAAGGCACCGCGGTCGAGATCGCCACCACCGGCAGGCCGGTGAAGGCCGAAAGGGCGCTCGCCCTCGGCCTGATCGACGGCATCGCCGGCGGCGACCTCCGTGCCGAGGCCATTGCCTTCGCCGCGGATCTGCCGCCGCTTCCCGCGCCGTTGCGGGACCGCGCGCCGCTGCCCGCCGAGCCCGGCTTCTGGGAGGAAGCCGAGAAGTCGGTGGGCAAGGCGGCCCGCGGCGAGGCGGCGCCGCTCCGCGCGCTCGCCTGCCTGCGGCGCGCCACCGAGACCGACTTCGACGCGGCAATGGCCTTCGAGCGCGAGACGTTCCTCGCGCTGCGCGCCTCCCCGGAGGCCGCCGCCCTCCGCCATGTGTTCTTCGCGGAGCGCGCCGCGCCGCGACCCGCCGCGCTCAAGGGGGTAGAGCCAAGGGCGGTCCGCACCGCCGCGGTCATCGGCGGCGGCACGATGGGTGCGGGCATCGCCGCGGCACTCCGCGACGCGGGCATCCCTGTCACCCTCGTCGAGCGCGACGCCGAAGCCCTGGCCCGCGGCCTCGCCAATATCGGCGGCATCTTCGACGGTGCCGTGAAGCGCGGCCGGCTGGTCCAGGCCGACGCTGCCGCCCGGATGTCCGGCGTCAGCGGCACCACCGACTACGCGAAACTCGCCGACACCGATCTGGTGATCGAGGCCGTCTTTGAGGAACTGTCGGTGAAGCGCGCGGTCTTCAGCCAGCTTGCGACCGCCTGCCGCACCGATGCGATCCTCGCCACCAACACCTCCTATCTCGACCCGCGCGCAATCGCGGAGGGCGTGCCAAACCCGGCGCGTTTCATCGGCCTGCATTTCTTCAGCCCGGCCAACGTGATGAAGCTCCTCGAGATCGTTCCGACTCCCGAGACGTCGCCCGAAACACTCGCCACGGGCTTCGCCCTCGCCACGCGCCTGCGCAAGATCCCGGTGCAGGCCGGCATCTGCGACGGCTTCATCGGCAACCGCATCCTGAAGCGCTACCGCTCTGCCGCCGAGGCGCTGGTCCGCAGGGGCGTCGCAATCGCCGACGTCGACGCCGCCATGCGACGCTTCGGCTTCGCCATGGGTCCGTTCGAGGCCCAGGATCTGGGCGGCCTCGACATCGCGTTCCTGCAGCGCGAGGGCGCCCGCGCCCGCGGCGAGCGGGTCCCCGAAACCCTGGGCGACCTCCTCGTCCGCGCCGGCCGCAAGGGCCAGAAGACCGGCGGCGGATGGTACGACTACGTGCCGGGCAACCGCACGCCGCACCACTCGCCAGCGGTCGCCGCGCTGCTGGCGGCCCATCCCGATGTGGGCGAGGGTGCCGCGATGCCACCCGATGCGATTGCCGGGCACCTCGTTGCGGAGATGGCGTCCGAAGGCGAAGCAATCCTCGCCGAGGGCATCGCCGCGCAGCCGGGCGACATCGACCTCGTCGAGATTCACGGCTACGGCTTTCCCCGCCGCCGCGGCGGCCCGATGTTCCAGAATCGGGGTGGGGATGGTGGCGCTGAGTCCGCTCCCGCCCGCTAGCTCGACGGTGCGACGCCCGCCACGGACACGCACTCCGGCCGATGGCGGGCCACTTCGGCGCAGTTTGAATCCAAGTGAGCCATTCGCCACTTGTTAAGCGGTTGAAGGCGACAGTCCGGCTTGTCTACCCGAGCGTGAGCAGAGAGAACATGCGCCAAGCCCGAAGCATCGCCGTACTTGTCGTGGATGATCAGCAGAGCATGCGGGCGATGGCCCGCCTCGTGCTCAAGGAGATTGGGGTGCTGGACGTCGCGGTCGCGGCGAGTGCCGACGCCGCGTGGGACCAGTTGATGGCAAAGCGCTTTGACGTCGTCATCTCCGACCTCAACATGCCGGAAGTGTCCGGCGTTGAACTGGCCCAGCGTATAAAGGCACATCCGGATCTGAAATCGATTCCGGTGTTCCTTGCGACATCGAATGCCTACCGCGACCAGGCGGGGGAATCGGTCGATCACTTCGTTGCCAAGCCGTTCGTCATCCCTGAGCTGAAGCAGGCCCTCGTGACTCATCTCGGCGAGTTGTCGTAGAAGCAGGCCGAATCTGGCCATCGGGGGGCGGTCCGCGCAAAAGGCCTGACCGGCCGACGCGAACACCCCCCGGTGGCTCGTTCCGCTGGCCCTCCCCGTCCGAGCGATGGCGCGCGTGCTCCGATTGAACAATGCCGACAGACGGGGCGGGACAAGCGGTAGGCCTTTCGCAATTGCGCGTCCACGAACCACGTGAGCGTCGGGCGGGTCTGCTCAGGGGCGCAGAGACCGGGGACGCAGCGTGCCCAACGAGCCACTCTGCGGACGGCTCAAGCCGTGGCTGGCCCGACTACTCCGCAGCAGTGACACTCTCGGAAACGACATCGGCGGCAGCGGGATTGTCCGGCGCCACCGAAGTTGGCGCCACCCGTGCCCAGATCTGCTTGAGATGGTCGCGGACCCGCACGTCGACGGGCGCGTCGAGTTTCACGACCTTTGCGCCGAGGTAGGCGCCGAGGCGTCCGCTGGCAATCGCGGTTCGCTTGCCTCCCTGCTGCGCAACGAGCAGCTGGATGTCGTTGACGGCCGTTGTGGGAATGTCGATGACATCGCCGACACGCATCGCCATCAGCTCGGAAATCGACATCTTGCGCCGATGCAGAACGGCGTCGAGCACGACGGGGGCCCGACGCGCGGCATGGCGCATCGATTCCCGCCAGAGGTCCCAGGGCTGCTCCTTCGGAGCCTTTGTGGCCTCGTCCCGCAGCATCGCGCAGATTGTGTCGAGCATTGCGAGGGGCATGACGATCTGCAGTCCGCCCGAGCGGGCGGCGGGGCCTATGTCGAGTGCCATGTTGTAGACGAGGACGTCCACATGCTCCGCGGCGAACCGGACCTGCGTGACGTCCTGTCTCTGCGCGACCACCTGAAGCGCCTTGGTCAGCGGGCGGCCAAAGCTGACCGCGAGCGCCTCGCTGAAGGCCACCAGCATGCAATCCTGGGCGATGGCGCAGACCGCCATGTCGATCTCTGTGAAGGACCGGGTAATCGGAACGGGAGCGATGGTGGGATCGCCACCCAGCATCAGGTCGATCAGGTGGAAGGCCAGGTCGGTGTCGATGTTGAGGAGGCCCTGGATCTTGGCATTGTCGAGTTCGACGATGCCGAGCATCGTTGGAACCGAGATGTCGCGGGCCGCATCGGCCACCTTGACCACCTTGCACTCCAGCACCATCGCGCTGCTCGACGTCTTGACCAGCGGGCGGAGGGCCTTCTCGATCTGGCGCGCAAAGCTCTGGCCGATGAACTCGGTGTCGGGAAGCGGTGAGCGCGCGACGCCACCGCGGCGGAGCTTCCGCGACAGTACGGTGTCAGTGGCCTGCATGGACGTCTCCGGATGCCTTGCAGGGACTATTTCGCCGATCGGTTAACGGATGCTGAAAGGGCGTCCGCGCTAGAAGAGTTCCACGTCGCTCGTGTCCACGGGCGGCGGCGTGGGAGCCGGCGGAGGTGGCGACTGGCTCGGGTCGAGCAGGATCTGGCGGGCCCGGCCGGAGGCGGGCCAGAAGCGGATCCGGCGCGCGCTGGTGCCGCCGAGGCTCTCGGCGACGCAGGGGATGCCCTCGTCGCGCAGAAAGCGGCGGGCGAAGTCGCTGTTGCTTTGTCCGATGTCCGAGAGGCCAGCGATCATGCGGCCTCCGCCGAAGATCTTGGCCTCCAGACGCTCCTTGCGCGCTCCCTTTTTCAGCAGCGCGTTGATGAGGAGCTCCATCGACTGGGCACCATAGAGGACGCTGGCCGAGGCATTGGCGCCTGCCGTGGGCAGCAGGAAGTGGTTCATCCCGCCGACGCCTGCGAGCGGGTCGCGCAGGCAGGCGGCCACGCAGGAGCCAAGGACGGCCGTCATGATCGTGTCGTCGCTGTCCCCGACCGCATAGTCGCCCTGGATCACATGGACCAGCCGTGGTTCGCCGCTCACGACTGGACCCGGGGGGCGCTGGAACAGGCGGCGAGGATAGCCGCGGGAATGGCCTCCAGATGGAGCACGCGCTCGACCGCTCCTGCCTCGGCGGCGGCGCGGGGCATGCCGTAGACGAGACTTGAGCGGGCGTCCTGCCCGATCGTGCTGGCGCCCGCCTGGCGCATGCGCAGCAGGCCGTCGGCGCCGTCGCGGCCCATTCCGGTCAGGATGACGCCGACCGCCCGCGGCCCGAGCCGCGCGACGGAGGTGAAGAGGACGTCGATCGACGGGCGGTGGCCTGACTCCGGCTCGCCGGGCGCAAGGCGGCACGTGAGCTGCCGCTCGCCGCGGACCGCAAGATGCATCGCGCCGCCCGGGGCGACATAGACCCGGCCGGTCTCCAGCGGCGCCCCGCTCCAGGCCTCGGAGACCGTGGCAGCGCAATGCTGGTCGAGCCGCTGTGCGAAGCTGCGGGTGAACGAGGGCGGCATATGCTGCACCACCACGGTGGGCGGGCAGTTTGCCGGGAAGGCCGACAGGACCGACATGAGCGCATCGACCCCGCCGGTCGAGGCCCCGATTGCCACCACCCGGCCATTCGGCCGGAAGTCGGGGGCCGGAGGAAGATGCGGCCGCCGGGCGCCAAGACGCTCGCGCGGCGCCTCGGCGGCGGCCCTCACCTTGAGTGCGAGGTCGCCGAAGGCCTCGGCAATGTTGCCGTTCGTCGGCTTCGCCACGCAGTCGAACGCCCCCACCGCCAGGGCTTCGATTGAGGCGGCGGCGCCGGCCGCTACCTGGGACGAAACCATGATGACGGGAGTCGGACGCAGGCGCATCAGCCTCTCGAGAAACTCGAGCCCGTCCATGCGCGGCATGTTCACGTCGAGGGTAATCACGTCGGGCGACAGTGCCTTCACCGCCTCGCGCGCCTCATAGGGGTCGCCGGCTTCGCCAACAACGGCAACGTCCCCGTCTCGCTGCAGGAAGGTCCGGATGATTGCCCGCATGGTGGGCGAGTCGTCCACCACCAGAACCCTGATCTGCTTCATGCTGCCTCGCGAGATTGATCCTGCAAACGCATGTGCACGCGCCCGTCGGCGCGCGCACGACCTGGCATCAGAACTCCTGCCACTCGTCTAGCGTGCTGCGCTGCTTGCGGGCCAGCGCACCGTTGGTGTGGGCACCCGACGCAGACTTGGCGCTCGCGGCAGCCGCCGGCCGGGCGGCCGGCTTGGTTGCTGCCTTCTTTTCCGCCGACCGCGGGGTCATGCGGCTGACCTTGCCATCCCCGGAAGCGCCGACGATGTCGGCCTTGAACTGGCCGACCAGCCCGGAAAGGGATTCCGCCTCGGATTTCATCGCGTGGCTTGCCGCGGTCGATTCCTCGACCATGGCCGCGTTCTGCTGCGTCACCTGGTCGAGCTGGTTGATCGCGGTGTTGATCTCGGACAGGCCGATCGACTGCTCGCGCGCGGAGTTGGCGATGTCGACGATCAGCCCGGTGATGCCGGTGACCGACTCGACGATCGTCTGGAGCGACTTGCCCGTCTCGCCGACAAGGTCGACGCCGCGGCCGACCTGCTGCGAACTGGTCGAGATCAGGGCCTTGATCTCCTTCGCCGCGTCGGACGAACGCTGTGCCAGGGCCCGCACCTCGGAGGCGACCACGGCAAAGCCGCGGCCCGCCTCTCCGGCCCGCGCCGCCTCGACGCCCGCGTTGAGTGCGAGGAGGTTGGTCTGGAAGGCGATGTCGTCGATGACGCCGATGATCTGGGAAATGTGCTGCGAGGACTTCTCGATCTCGCTCATCGCGCCGATCGCCTCGCGGACGATGCGGCCGCTCTCCTCGGCGCTCTGCTTGGTCGCGCCGACGTCGACGCTTGCCTTCCCGGCGCTGGAGGCGGCGGCCTTGACGCTCGCGGTCAGTTCCTCAAGCGCGGCGGCTGTCTCCTCAAGTGCCGCGGCCTGGTTCTCGGTGCGGTGCGAGAGGTCGTCGGCGGCATTGGTAACCTGGATCGACTCGTTGCGGATGCTGTCCGCGGCTAGGATGACCGCGGACAGCGCCCCCTCGAGCTTCTGGATTGCGGCGTTGAAGTCGTCCTTCAGCCGCTGCGCTTTTACAGGAAACTCCGTGGTGATCCGGAAGGTGAGGTCGCCGTCGGCAAGGGCCGTGAGGCCGGCGGCCAGGGTGGTGATGGTGATGTGGTCGGCCTCCGCCTCCCGCGCCTTCTCGGCCTCGTTGCGGGCGCGCTCGTTGTCGGCCGCCGCGCGCGCCGCCTCCCGCTCGGCTTCGTTGCGGGCACGCGCCTCCTCCTTCTCCGCCGCGTTGCGGGCCCGCTCCCGCTCGGCGGTCGCCCGCGCCTCCTCCCGCTCGGCCTCGTTGCGCAGGCGCTCGGCCTCGGCCGCGGCCTGCGAACGCGCCGCCTCGGCCTCCAGCCGGAGCTTCTCGTTCGCGGCGTCCTTGAAAGCGCCAAGCGCGTCGGCGATCTGGCCAATCTCGCTGCCGTGACCTGCGTAGGGGATCGGCTGCTTCAGGTCCCCGGCGGCCAGCGACCGTGTCCTTGCGGCGATCACGCCGAGGGGGCGCGCCACGGTCGCCCGCAGCCCGAGTGCCAGCAACAGCGCAATCAGGAACGCCAGTGCGGTGGCGGTCCAGGCGACGGCCCTCAGCCGCGCCTTGCTGCGCACCGCTATGTCGTTCTGCTCCTCGAGAAAGGCGTTCGCGTTGGTGACAATGCTGTTGATCGTCTGACGGTGCTGTTCGTAGTACCCGCCGATCTTGTCGGCCGCTGCGGCTGTCGTAGTACGGTCGCCCCTCTCCGCCGCCGGAAGAAGTTCGTCGAAGATCGTCGACCAGAACGGCGCCAGTTCGGCAGTGGAGTGCTCCACCAGGGAATCCTTGAGATCCTTGGGGAGGAGGTCGGATGCCGACCAATAGCGCTGCCGATCCAGATACTGCGACCGGAGGTCTTCAAGGGCAGCCTTTCGGAACGCAAGACTTTCCGGGTGAGCCTGCAGAAGCGTCACGTGGAGATAGGCTTCGATGGCGTACATCGGGGGCGGAAGGATGTCGGCGACGAGATCCTTCGCCGCTATGATCCCGTCGTACTTCTTGCCGCCGATTTCCAGCTTCTGCGACTTGTACTCGCTGATGCCTGTTGCCCCGAGCATGGCCGCCACAATCAGCATCATCGCGACCGACACCAACCGTCCGATCGACCAGTCCCTTATCGAATTCACGAGTTAGCCTCCAAAGCCAAAGACCGACATCGGACATCCGCCGATCCCTGGCGTCTCTCGCAGGTCGGGAAGTCTTGCGTGTAGCGCGCCCGTCGGCGCGCGCACGACCTGGCATCAGAACTCCTGCCACTCGTCGAGCGTGCTGCGCTGCTTGCGGGCCAGCGCACCGTTGGTGTGGGTACCCGACGCAGACTTGGCGCTCGCGGCAGCCGCCGGCCGGGCGGCCGGCTTGGTTGCTGCCTTCTTTTCCGCCGACCGCGGGGTCATGCGGCTGACCTTGCCATCCCCGGAGGCGCCGACGATGTCGGCCTTGAACTGGCCGACCAGCCCGGAAAGGATCACGCCTCGGATTTCATCGCGGGCTTGCCGCGGTCGATCTCCTCGACCATGGCCGCGTTCTGCTGCGTCACCTGGTCGAGCTGGTTGATCGCGGTGTTGATCTCGGACAGGCCGATCGACTGCTCGCGCGCGGAGTTGGCGATGTCGACGATCAGCCCGGTGATGCCGGTGACCGACTCGACGATCGTCTGGAGCGACTTGCCGGTCTCGCCGACAAGGTCGACGCCGCGGCCGACCTGCTGCGAACTGGTCGAGATCAGGGCCTTGATCTCCTTGGCCGCGTCGGACGAACGCTGTGCCAGGGCCCGCACCTCGGAGGCGACCACGGCAAAGCCACGGCCCGCCTCTCCGGCCCGCGCCGCCTCGACGCCCGCGTTGAGCGCGAGGAGGTTGGTCTGGAAGGCGATGTCGTCGATGACGCCGATGATCTGGGAAATGTGCTGCGAGGACTTCTCGATCTCGCTCATCGCATCGACCGCGTCGCGCACCACCCGACCGCTTTCCTCGGCGCTCTGCTTGGTGGCCGTCACGTCGACGCTTGCCTTCTCGGCGCTGGCGGCGGCGGCCTTGACGCTCGCGGTCAGCTCCTCGAGCGAGGCGGCGGTCTCCTCAAGCGCCGCGGCCTGGTTCTCGGTGCGGTGCGAGAGGTCGTCGGCGGCCTGGGTGAGCTGGATCGATTCGTTGCGGATGCTGTCCGCGGCGACCATGACCGACGACAGCGCCCCCTCGAGCTTGTGAATGGCCTCGTTGAAGTTGCTGCGCAGCGCCTCGTACTCGGCCGCGAAGGGCTCCGCTATCCGCATGGTGAGATCACCCGCGGCGAGGCTGGACAGCGCGCCGCTCAACTGATCCACCACGCGCGCCTGCTCGGCCTCCATCTCGGCCCGCTGCTTCACGCTCTCGAGGCGGGCGGTTTCTGCCGCAGTGATGTCGGTGGCCATCTTGACCACGCGCGCGATGTTGCCCGCATGGTCGCGCACCGGCGTGTAGGCGCCCTGCAGGTAGACGATGCGCCCACCCTTCGCCACCCGCTTGAAGGTGCCCTACGAGATCGTTTCGCCGCGGGCGAGACGCTCCCACATCTGGCGGTATTCGGCGGAGGCGGCGAATTCGGGCTCGACGAAGGTCGAATGCAGGCGGCCGATGATCTCCGCCTCGGTGTAGCCCATGACGTTGCAGAGATTCTGGTTCGCCTTCAGGATGCGGGACTGGAGATCGAACTCGATCATGCCCTGCTGGCCGCTGACCGCGTCGATGATCGCCGTCTGCTGGAAGGTGGCCACTTCAACGTCGGTGATGTCGGTCATCAGGGCGACGACCTTGTAGGCCTTCTTTGAAATGTCGCAGATCGGGTTGAGGATCGTGCTGAACCAGACGTCCCGGCCGTCCTGGGCACGGAGGAGGAACTTGCCGGCGACCGCCTCGCCGCGCCGCAGGCGATCCCACAGGGCGCGCTCGCTGATGCTGGTCGCCTCCCGGCCGGCATTGAGCCGCGACACCGGCTGCTGCCGGAGTTCGGCGGCGCGGTAGCCGAGAATCTGCTGGGCGTTGTCGTTTGCGGCCAGGACGTCACCCTCGAGCGAGAGTTCCAGAATCGCCTGGTTCTGGTTGATCGCGTCGATCACACCGGCATTCACCCGCGCCTCCGTGACATCGACCCACTCCAATGTGCTGCCGAGGTGGTTGCCGGCGGCGTCCCGGACGGCGCTGACGTTGAGCGCGAACTTCATGTCGGCGACCGAGATGTCGGTCCGATAGGGCATCCGCGACAGGTCGCTCAGGATCGCGCGCTGGTGGCTCGGGTTCTTGTGGAAGCCGTCGATGCAGGTGCCGACGACGTTTTCCACGCTGATGCTCGGCCAGAACGAACGGAACATCGCCAGATGCTTCGTCAACAGCTCTCGGAACGACGCGTTCACGAAGGTGATCACGAGGTCCCGATCCACGATCAGCATCGGGATCGAGGAACCCTCGAAGGCGGCGCCTTTCATTGCGGCTTCGCTCGTCGAGGCGCGGGCTGCGCGCTGGCCACCGAGAAGTCTCATCTTTTGGACCTTTTCACTTGTGGGGAAGGCCCGTCCGGGCCGAGGATCGGGCGATGCGGGGCTGATGACGTCGATGCATTCCCACGGTGGGCGTGGTGACGCGCTCCGTGCGGTTCCGGGCGGTACTGGTCACGCTAGGCTCACCGTTTCTCATCCACGCCGATAACGTTCCCGCTCGTTGTCGGATTCCGACGCGATCGGCCGCATCTAGGCGGGAGGAACGTAAAATCTGTCTTAATCGGAGGCGCAGGCGGCGATGGCTCGCCAATCCGGGGGCTCAGAGGAGGAAATCGTCCTCGGGCGCGGCGTCCGTGGCGACCGTCAGGCACGGCGCCCCGGCCGTGGCAAGCCGCACCGCGAGGTCGCGCAGGTGCAGGCTGCCGGCGGCCGCGTGGCCGTCGATCTGCCATCCGCGCGGGGCAGCACCGGCCACGGCGTCGGTGAACGTGGCGAGGTCGCCGAGCGTCTGGGCCAGTCGGTCGAGGTCCTGCAGCCGGAAGAGCACGTCGCGTCTGACGTCACCGAGGCCGTTCATCAGCTCGGCGACCGTCATCTGGAGATCCAGCGCCATTTCGTGCGCCGACGCGATTTCGCGCGCAAGCGTGCGAAGCGACGGCTCAAGCCCGATGCTGCGCTCCGTCGCGACCCGCAATGGACCGTGCTGCATCCCGAATCCCCCACCCAATGGCCAATGCCCGCTACCCCGGTGGCGTCTGCACCTTGCGATAGGTCGTGACGCCTTCACTCGCGAACGTTGGTACAGCGAGAGTGTTAACGCGCTCGGAATGCCCGACGAAAAGCCAGCCGCCGACAGGCAGGCGCTCCGCGAAGCGGCGCCAGACCCGGGTTTCCGTGGTGCTGTCGAAGTAGATCACCACGTTGCGGCAGAAAATGACGTCGAACCCGCCCGTCATCGGCCAGTCCGCGGTGAGGTTGAGCTGGCGGAAGCTGATGAGCGCACGCGGCGCCGGGCCGACGGAAAAGGCGACGTCGCCCTCGCTGCGGACCGGCTGGAAATGCCCCCTGCGCAAGGCCGGTGGAATCGCCTCGACCGCTGCTTCCGGGTAGACACCCCGGCTCGCCGTTTCAAGCACCGCCCTGTCGAGGTCCGAGGCGAGGATCCTGAGATCGTATCGGCCGATGTTGGGGGCCAGCGACAGCAGCGTGAGGGCGATCGAATAGGGCTCCTGGCCCGTCGAGCAGCCCGCCGACCAGATTCGCACCCGCCCACCACGCTCGGCATGCCGGATCAGCGGCGGCAAGACCTTGGCCCTCAGCGCCTCGAAGTGGTGCGGCTCGCGGAAGAAGTGCGTGACGTTGGTGGTGATCGCGGTAACGAGCTCTTCCTGCTCGGCACACGCCATCTCGTCCTCGCCCTCGATCAAGGCGCAGTAGTCGCCGAAGCTGGCGAGCCCTAGCGCGCGAAGGCGCTTTGCGAGGCGCGCCTGCACCAGCGCCATCTTGCTGTCGGGCAGGGAGATGCCGGCCACTT
This sequence comes from Amaricoccus sp., assembly GCA_044223585.1. Lineage (GTDB taxonomy): Bacteria > Pseudomonadota > Alphaproteobacteria > Rhodobacterales > Rhodobacteraceae > Amaricoccus. Next base: position 39,558 of record JBGALW010000006.1, on the reverse strand, counting down.
CGCGCACCCGAGCCGCGATGCGCCGGAAGTCCTTCGGCGCGAGCGCGATCTCTCGCGACGCGCCCGGCGCCCGTCCCGGCGCCGATGCGATTGACGTCACGCGGCCTCCCCGCGTCTGGCCGGAAACACGCGCCGCAGGTCCAGCAGTCGGATCATCCGGTCATCGATCGCCATTATGCCCTGGACGTAGCCGTTGGAGCTGTCTCCGCCGACCGAAGGCGTCGCCTGGATGGTGCTCGTGTTGACCGTGAGTATGTCCGATACGCCATCGACCACCAGCCCGATCAGCTGGTTGTCGACCATGGCGACGATGATGACCTCGCGCGAGCCGGCGTCGGCCTTGGCGAGCCCGAGGCGCTTGGAGAGATCGACGATCGGCAGAACCGAGCCCCGCAGGTTGATGAGTCCGCGGACGTAGTCCGGGGAATGCGGTAGCGGCGTCGGCGGGGTCCAGCCGCGGATCTCGCGGATGTCCATGATGTCGATGCAGAAGTCCTGCTCGCCTAGCCGGAAGGACACGATCTCGCGCGAGCCCGCCGCGTCAACATCCTGCCGCGCCGTTTCGGTGGTGTCATTCATTGGGGTGCTGCTCATCTGTCTATCCTGCCAGCGCAAAGGTGGTCCTGGACGCGGAGTTGCGCGCCGCGTCAGCGACAATGGCGTCGGTGTCGAGGATCAGCGCGATCCGCCCGTCGCCGAGGATCGTCGCGGCGGCGATGCCGGAAACCTCGCCATAGTTGCCTTCGAGGCCCTTGATCACGACCTGCCGCTGATCCTGGATCGCGTCCACCACCAGCGACCGCCGTTCGCCGGCGCTGGTCTCGATCAGCAGCATCACGCCCTCGCGGCAGTCGCGGCGCGCGCGGGCGAAGCCAAGCTGGTGGCCGACATCGATGACCGGGACGAACTCTCCGCGGACCTGTACCACAGTCTCGTTGCCGCCGAGGGGGTGGATCTGGCCCGGGTCGGGCTTCAGCATCTCAAGGATGGCCGAAAGCGGCACCACCACCGTCTCGCTCGCGACGGTGACGATCATGCCGTCGAGGATCGCGAGCGTCAGGGGCAGGCTGATGCTGAAGCAGGTTCCTTCGCCCGGTTGCGACGAAATCGAGATGCGTCCGCCCAGGCTTGCGATCGACCGCTTGACCACGTCCATGCCGACGCCGCGCCCGGAGAGGTCGGAGACCGTCTTTGCGGTCGAGAAGCCGGGCAGGAACAGCAGGTTGTCGATCTCGTTGTTGCTGAGCACCGCGTCGGCAGGGATCAGGCCCTTGTCCACGGCAATCTGCTGCACGCGCTCGCGGTTGATGCCGGCGCCGTCGTCGGTGATCTCGATCAGCACGCGTCCCGAGCGGTGCTCGGCCGTCAGCCGCACGGTCCCTTCGGCGGACTTGCCGCGCGCCTCCCGGTCCTCGGTCCGCTCCAGCCCGTGGTCGACGGCGTTGCGGATCATGTGTGTGAGCGGGTCGGCCAGCCGCTCGATGACCGTCTTGTCGACCTCGGTCATCTCGCCCTCGGTGACGAAGCGCACCGCTTTCCCCGTCGCGTCGGCCGCCTCGCGCACGATTCGCGACATGCGCTGGAAGAGCGACTTCACCGGCTGGGCGCGGATGGCGAGCACGCTTTCCTGCACCTCGCGGGTCAGGTGCTTGAATTCGTCGAGACCGGCCGCGATCGCCGAGGAGTTGGCGAGACCCGACTCGATCACCGACTGGGACAGCATCGCCTGGTTGATCACGAGCTCGCCGACGAGATTGATCAGCCGGTCCACGCGGTCGAGATCGACCCGCACCGTCGCCGACGCGCCGCGACCGCCCTGCTGTCCGCCCGCATCGGCCTCGGCCGGCTTCGGCGCCGCCGCCTTCGCCACCGGTTTCCGGACCGGCACAACCTCTGGCGCCGCCACCGGCGCCGCCGCGGGGACCGGAACCACCACGGCCGGACCTGCCGCTTCGGCGACGCCATCCACCTCGGGTTCCGCGTCGTCGCCGATCATTTCGATGGTCAGGTCGCAGTCACCGTCGACGAAGTCGAAGACCTCGCGCAGCACCGCCTCGGAGGGTGCGTCGGTGACCTCGATCTCCCAGGAGAGGTAGGCCTCCGCCGGATCGATCTCGTCGAGTGACGGCACCGTCGAGATGTCGCAGCGGATGCTGAGATTTCCGATCTCGGCCAGTTCGCGCAGCAGCCGTGCCGGCTCGAGGCAACGCTCGAAAAGCGATGCGTGCGGGTGGAAGCGGATGCGGTAGCCGACGACCTCCGGCTCGGCCGTCTCCGCCGTCGCCCAGGCCGGACGCTGCCCCGCCGCCTCCTCCGCCGGAGCCGTCGCCCAGGCCGGACGCTGGGCTGCAGGCTCCTCCGCCGCTGCGGTGGCCCAGGCCGGGCGCTGCTGCGGCACGTCGGCGGCGGGGGCCTCGGCGACGGCATCCTCGGCCTTGCCCGCGGCGGCCCCACCGGTGCTGGTCGCGACCAGACTTGCGATCTGTGCGGCGATCCGCTCCGGATCGACCTCCTCGCCGTCGCGCGCTCCCGTCACCAGATCGTTCAGCACGTCGGCCGAGCGCAGGAGCGTCCTAACAACATCCTCCGACGAGGACAGCCGCCCCGAGCGCACGTCGTCGAGCGTCGTCTCGAAGGTGTGGGCGAACTCGACGAGCGCCCCGAGCCCGAAGGCCGCCGACCCGCCCTTGATCGAGTGCACCGCCCGGAAGACGGTGTTGACCGTCTCGATGTCGTCGGGTCGCTGCTTGAGGACCTCGAGGCCCTCCTGGAGCGTTTCGAGATGCTCTTCGCACTCGACGAAGAACATCTGCAAGATTTCCTGCATCGGATCCATGTCGGCTGCCTCCGCCTAGCCCGCCACGCGCCGGACGGCGGCGACGAGCTTGGTTTCGTCGAAGGGCTTCACGATCCATCCGGTTGCCCCGGCGTTCCGGGCCCGCTCCTTCAACTCCGGCGCGCTCTCGGTCGTCAGCACCAGGATGGGCGTCCGCTGCAACTCCGCGCGCTCGCGGACACCCTTGATGAAGCCGAAACCGTCGAGCTTCGGCATGTTGATGTCGGTGATGATCACGTCCGGATCGACCGTTTCGAGGACCTCAAGTCCGTGCTCGCCGTCGTTTGCCAGCTGGACGTCGAAGCCATGCGGAGCAAGTGCGGCACGCAGCAGGTCGCGCATGGTACGCGAGTCGTCGACAGCCAGGATGGTCAGCGTCATGCGGCAACTCCCTGTGTCTGGAGCGCGTCAAGATCGAGCCCCAGGTGGCCGATCACCGCGAGGAGGGCGTCCGAAGGCTCGACGACCGCGCATGTCTGGCCGTCAGCCCGCCAGCTCACCATTGCCGAGAGCAGGACCTGAAGGCATGGGGTTCCGATCTCCGCGACCTGGGACGCATCCAGTTCGAGCGGCTTCCCTCGAAAGGTCTGAAGGCTCTGCACGAATGCCGCCGCGTCCTCGGCGGCCAGGCGAGGCTCCAGGACCAGCCTCGACACGCTGTCCTTCTCGACAGCATTGCTCATCCCCTGCATTCGTGTCCTGTCCCTCGGTTCGCCAGAGCAACTCGAAAGGCCATCGACCCGTTTTGCCGATGCCCGGCGTATCTTGTGATCGACTTCTACTTAAAGAAGAATTATCGCCCAGCACCGGGGATGGGACGTTTCCGTCCGGATGGTTGGCGCCGGAAGCGGTCACGCTGGCAACTTTACCGGACGCCCGCGCGAATCCCGATCTGCACGCTAGGCAGGGGGATCCACGGGACGATAGACCGGGACCGCCGGCTCGTCATGCTCCGCAGAGCACCACGCATCTTCGAGGTTATGGGAGGCCGGCGGCCGCTGCACGCAAACGTCTCTCAGCGGCTGGAGGGGACGAAGACGTTTCAGCGCGTGAGGGTCACCCGCGCTACGCTTCTTCGATGCCGGGGAGCCCGCTTCCGCAGGAAGCGAAGACGGGGCACTTCGCCGCGTTGGGGCAGGTCGCGCAATCCTTCGCCGTGGTCGATGCGGTAGCTGCACCGGATTGGGCATCCACATCGTGGTGTCCGAGCGACGCGCGCCGCGTCACCGGACCGACGTGCGGGTCAGGATCGTCGAACATGGCGTTGCCCTCCGCGTTTTTTCCGGATGCTCCTGTCAGAGCGGCTTGTTGGTGCCGACGACGCGAGCCTCGTCGCGGCCCCACTCGGAGATCTCTCCGTTCAGCCCGCCGGTAAAGATGCCGTACCAGACGGCGGGTTTCATGTTCATCTTCTTGCGGCTGAAGACGAGCTCGGTCGGGGCGGCAATCTTCCAGTAGCCCTTCACCGGCCCGCTTATGGTGACTTCCGAATTGTCCCGCATCGTCTCGACCATCGGCCGGAACTCGGGGACGTCGATGACGTGCACCTCGATCATGCGTCGGCTTCCTTGTAGGCTTCGACGAGCTTCGCCTTGCGCCGCCAGACGGTGTCGATGTCGGCCATCAGCCGGCCCGCCGCCCGCGCGTCGCTCTCGACCTGGAGGGCGGCCTCGATCGTCAGCCGGGCATCGACCTCGTCAATCAACTCGGTCTCCCGAAGGCGCCGCGTGATCTCCACCGGGTAGCCGTTCGGGTCGGTGAAGTAGATGGACTCAAGGATCTCGTGCTTGGTGTAGGGGGAGACCATGATCCCGCGATACTCCAGCGTCTCCTTCCAACGGATCAGCTCCTCCTCAGTGTCCACGGCCCAGGCGGTGTGGGTCGCGAAGTAGAAGTGGTGCTCTTCCGGTACGTACCGCGCCGGCTGCTCGCTTCCGATGTAGTAGAAGAAGGCGATCGTCGCGCCCTTTCCCGCGTCGAAGAAGAAGTGCAGGAAGTCGTGGTGTCCCGGCGGACCCCACCCGCGGGCGCTGATCGCGTGCACGAGCGGCAACCCAAGGATGTCGCGGTAGAATTCGACAGTCTCGTTCAGCTTCCAGGTCGGCCGTGCCGTGTGGTCGACGCCGTGCAGCACCAACCGGACCCCGTCCTCAGACGCATGCCTCGTGCCCGTCAGATCGCCAGTGCCAACCCCCATCGCCTCGTTGAAGGTCTTGGCGGACGATGCGTCCTCACGGGTTCCAAGTCGTTCGTTCATCCGGGTCACTCCCCCTGCCGATTCGTGTCCGTCCAGAAGCAGCTTACCATTTATTGAGACTATCTCAATAATTAAATTGATTGCATCGCAATTTCTGGCTGTGGCACGGTGCAAGCCATGACAAAGGCAGAGAAACCGGTCCGGCGGGGGCGTGGACGTCCCCGCACGGAAAGCGAGGCCAGCGCAGGCGTCGTCGATCCCGAGTCGGTCGTCGACCTCGCGTACGAGATGTCGCGGACCGAGCCGCTGGACAGCGTGACGTTCGTCGGACTCGCAAAGGTCCTGAACGTGGTGCCGGGATCGCTGCACTACCACCTGGGAACGAAGGACGACCTCACCTCGGCCGTGCTGAACCGGTTCTACAGGAATTTGCTTGCCCGGCTTGACGAGATTCCTCCGCACGCGGACTGGCGCGAGCGGATCCGCAGCTTTGCGTGGACGCTGATGCGATGCGAGCGCGACCACCGGGGCGCAGCCGAGCACATCCAGACGCGGGCGCGCTTCCGCCTGTTCCAGAAGGTGCGGGAGGGCGAGACCGACTATGGCGCCGCCTATCTCGATCGCGCCTTCGCCATGTTCCGCGAGGCAGGCTTCGACGCCGAGCAGACTGCCCTTTTCTATCACGTTCTGGCCCTGCACTGCCTGTCGGCCGCGAACGCCGCCAGCGCCCAGCTCGAACCTGCAGCGCACGAGAGGTTTCTGATGGAGCGTGCCGCCGCCTTTCCGGAGAGCACGATGCCGGGCCTCGATCACGCGCTGGCTAAGTTCGCCCGGATCAAGGCCGACGATGCCTTCGAGTTCGGCCTGGAGGCGTTGCTCGACCGGTTCGCCGCGGCCCGCGAAAGGCCGGCGGGCATACAGGCCGGGATCACACGCCGAGATAGCGGTCGGTGATCTCGGGGCCAAGGTCCGCGGGAGCGCCCGTCCACACGGTGCGGCCGCGCTCGATCAGAAAGCAGCGGTCGGCGACGCTGCGAAGCTCCCTCAGCGTCTTGTCGATGACGAGGATGGAGAGGCTGCCCTTGAGCGCGTGGATGGCGGCCCAGATCTCCTGGCGGACGACCGGGGCAAGGCCCTCGGTCGCCTCGTCGAGGACGAGGAGGCGGGGGTTGGTCATCAGCGCGCGGGCGATGGCCAGCATCTGCTGCTCGCCGCCGGAGAGAGTGCGGGCTGCCTGTCCGCGTCGCTCGGCGAGACGAGGGAAGAGTTCCTCGACGCGGGACTGGGTCCAGCCGCCAGGACGGGCGGCGGCGGTGAGGTTCTCCTCCACCGTCAGGGGGGCGAAGCAGCGGCGACCCTCAGGGACGAGGCCGATGCCGAGGCGGGCGACACGGTGCACCGCCATGCCTCGCGTGGGATGGCCGGCGAAGCTGATGGCGCCGTCGCGGGGCCGGAGCAGGGCGGAAATGGTGCGGACGGTCGTGGTCTTGCCCATGCCGTTGCGGCCCATCAGCGCGACCACCTCACCCTCAGCGATGTCGAGGTCGATGCCGAACAGGGCTTGGCTCGCGCCATAGAAAGCAGTCACGCCCCGGAGCTCGAGAAGGGTGGTCATGCGGCTTCGTCCCCCAGGTAGGCGGTTCTCACTTCCGGATTGGCGCGGATCTCGGCGACGGTGCCTGTGGCGATGACCTGGCCGTAGACGAGCACGGAGATTCGATCGGCGAGCGCGAAGACCGCCTCCATGTCGTGCTCGACGAGGAGGATAGGGGCGGTGTGGCGCAGCTGGTCGAGGAAGGCGGTCATCCGTTTCGAGCCGTCTGGGGAGAGGCCGGCCATGGGCTCGTCCATGAGGAAGACCTTGGGACGCATGGGCGCGGATCGTCGCCCGCCCGCCCAGGCCCGCGTCGTAGAGGAACGCCATGGCGGCCTCGGTGAGGCCGAGGTCGCGGTTGACCGGGCGGAAGAAGCGGAAGACCCGGCCCTCGCGCGCCTCGACGGCGAGCATGACGTTCTTGAGCGCGGAAAGCTCGGGGGCGATCTGGGAAACCTGGAAGGTCCGGGCGAGGCCGATCCTGGCACGGTCGGCGGCGTCGAGGTGGTCGATCCCCTGGCCCTCGAAGGCGATGGTGCCGGCGTCCTGGGCGACTTCGCCGACGATCTGCTTGATGAGCGTCGACTTGCCCGCCCCGTTCGGACCGATCAGGGCGTGGATCTCGCCGGGGCAGACATCGAGGGTGACGCCGCTCGTTGCCTTGAGGGCGCCGAAGGATTTCTCAAGGCCGGTGATCTTCAGGATGGGGTCAGGCATTCGCGTTCCTCCCGGTGACGAGGCCGATGACGCCGCCGCGGGCGAAGAGGACGACGAGGAGAAGGATGAGGCCGAGGGGGAGCTGCCAGTATTCGGTGATCTGGCCGAGTTCGGCCTCGATCAGGACGAAGAGGGTGGCGCCAATCAACGGCCCGCAGGGGCGCCCCACTCCACCGAGGATGACGAGGACGATGAGCTCGCCCGAGACCTGCCATGACAGCATCGTAGGGCTGACGAAGCGGTTGAGGTCGGCGTAGAGCGCGCCGGCCAGCGCGACGGCCATGGCGGACAGCACGAAAGCAGTGAGGCGGACCTTGAACGGGCGCACGCCCATGGATGTGAGCCGCAGCGGGTTCTGCCGGGCCATCGCGAGAGCGAGGCCGAAGCGGGAGCGGGTCGCTGTCAGAACGAGGCCGAGGACGAGGAGAAGGAGGGAGAAGGCGACGAGGAAGAAGGTCCACGGGTTCGTGGTGTCGAGCGTGCCGAGCGTGTTGCGCACGTAGATCGAGAGGCCGTCCTCGCCGCCGTAGGCGGGCCAGGAGATCGCGAAGTAGTAGATCATCTGCGCGAAAGCGAGGGTGATCATGATGAAGTGGACGCCGCCCGTGCGGAGGCTGAGGGCACCGATCGGCAGCGCGATCAGCCCGGCGGCGACGACGGCCGTGACCCAGATCACCGGCATGGACGTCGTGCCGGGAAGCACGAGCGGCCAACTCATCAGCGGTTCGTAGTTCTGCGCGGCCGAGGCGAGGATGCCCGCGGCGTAGCCGCCGATGCCGAAGAAGGCCGCGTGCCCGAACGAGACGAGGCCGCCGTGGCCGAGGGCGAGGTTGAGGCCGGTGCCGGCGAGCCCGAGGATGACGGCCTTGGTCGCGAGCGTCACGAGGTAAGGCTGGCCGGAAAGGTGCGCGCCGAGCGCCACGGCGAGGAGAAGGGCAAGGATCAGGACGTTCAGGACGGTTTCGCGGGACATCACGCCGCTCCCATGAGCCCGGTCGGGCGCCAGACGAGAATGACCGCCATCAGGATGTAGATGAGCATCGAGGCGAGCGCCGAGCCGACGGCGGTTGCGGCGGCCGGTTGCATGACGCCGGCAAGAAGGGCGGGCAGCAGGAAGCGCCCGAGTGTGTCGGTGACGCCGACGAGGATGGCGCCGACGAACGCGCCCCGGATCGAGCCGATGCCGCCGATGACGACCACGACGAACGCCATGATCAGGACGGGCTCGCCCATCCCGACCTGCACCGACTGGATAGGGCCGATGAGGGCGCCAGCGAGCCCGGCCAGCGCGGCGCCGAGGCTGAAGACCACGGTGTAGAGGCTCGCAATGTCGATCCCGAGGGCAGCAATCATCTCGCGGTCGGCCTCGCCGGCGCGGATCCGCACGCCGAGGCGGGTGCGGTTGATGAGTAGGTAGAGGCCGACCGCCGTCGCGATGCCGACGACGATGATGGCGATGCGGTAGATCGGGTAGGAGAGGTTGCCGATCCGGACGGTACCGGCCAGGGCGTTCGGGACGTCGAGGTAGAGCGGGAAGGAGCCGAAGAGCCAGCGGGTGCCTTCCGAGAAGACCAGGATGAGGGCGAAGGTCGCGAGCACCTGGTCGAGATGGTCGCGACGGTAGAGGCGGCGAAGGACGAGGATCTCGACCAGCGCTCCGGCGGCCGCGGCGGCGGCGAGGGCGCCGATCAGCGCCAGCAGGAAGTTGCCGGTGGCCGCGGCCACGGTCGCTGCGGCAAACGCGCCAACCATGTAGAGGCTGCCGTGGGCGAGGTTGATGAGTCCCATCACCCCGAAGACCAGGGTCAGGCCAGCAGCCATCAGGAACAGCATGGTGCCGAACTGGAGGCCGTTCAGAAGCTGCTCGGTGAGGAGGGTCGCGGTCATTCTTGCGCTCGTCCGGATGTGTTGCGGGCGGGCACCGCGCAGGCGAAATGCCCGTAACCAATTGAGTATGCGGCGATTGGTGCGGCGGCGTTGCATTGGCCGCTAGGCGGGCGGCGCCCGCCCTCCCGCGTCACTTCATCGGGCAATCGGCCGCGTATGCGTCGACGTGGTCCTCGAAGGCGGTCCCGACGATCCTGTTCGTGATGGTGCCGTCATCCCGCTCGTAGACCTCGCGGGCGTAGAAGGTCTGGATCGGGTGCTGGTTGCTGCCGAACCGGAAACTGCCGCGCACGGAGGGGAAGTCGGCTTTCCCTGAGGGCCGCGTGGTAGGCGTCGTGGTCGGCGATGTCGGCTGCGGCGTTGGCCGAGAGGATGAGCTGGGCCGTGTCGTAGCCTTGGCTGGCGTAGACCGAGGGCAGGCGGCCGTACTCGGCCTGGAAGGCCTCGACGAAGGCCTTGTTGGCGGGGTTGTCGAGATCCGGCGACCACTGGGCGGTGTTGTAGGCGCCGAGCGCAGCGTCGCCCACCGCCCCGAGCACGTCCTGATCGAAGGAGAATCCCGGCCCCATCATCGGGATCCCGGTATCCGAGCCTGCGAACTGCTTGATGAAGGAGATGCCCATCCCGCCCGGCAGGAAGAAGAACACGCTGTCTGCCCCGCTGGCCTTGATCTGGGCGATCTCGGCGGCGAAGTCGGTCTGGCCAAGCTTGGTGTAGAGCTCGCCCGCGAGTTGGCCCTTGTAGAAGCGCTTGAAGCCGTTGAGCGAGTCCTTCCCCGCCGGATAGTTCGGGGCGAGGACGAAGATCCGCTTGTAGCCAAGCGTGTTAGCGTATTCCCCGGCCGCCTCGTGCTGGTTGTCGTTCTGCCAGGCGACGTTGAAGTAGTTGGGATCGCATCCCTTGCCGGCGAGCTGCGACGGACCGGCGTTGGGCGAAAGGTAGAACCTCCCCTGCCGGACGGCCGCGGGCACCACCGCCAGCGCGAGGTTCGAATAGGCGATCCCGGTCAGGATGTCGACGTCGTCGGACTGGATCATCCGGTCGGCAAGCTGGACGGCGACGTCCGGCTTGCCCTGGTCGTCGTCCACCACCACCTCCACATCGGTGTCGCCGGCCTGCTCCAGCGCCAGCATGAAGCCGTCGCGAATGTCGACGCCAAGGCCGGCGAGGGGGCCGGAGAGGGTGGTGATCATCCCGACCTTGACTGGACCCGCGATCGCTGCGGTGGCTGACAATGCGCTCATCAGGCCGGCGGCCAGTGTGCTCCGCTTCGACATCGATGGTTCCTCCATGCTGCGCCGGCAGAATCCGGCCTTGTTTTTCCGGGCTTCTCGTCCGCGCTACGCCGCGGGCTGAGGCGTCAGGGCAAGTGCGGCGCCGGCATCGGGCACTACCGGCTCAAGGTGCATCTGCTTCAGCATCGCGCGCACGGTGCAGGCGGCGGCCGAGGTGACGGGGATGCCGAGGCGTGCCTCCACCGGCGCAAGCGCGGCGAGTGACGGCATCTGGACGCATGCGGACAGGACCACGACGTCGACGCCCCTGGTGTCGAGGCGCTTGACCTCCTCCACCAGCGCCATCGGATCGCGGGCGGCCACTTCGAGGTTGTCCTCGATCTCCAGTGCCAGGCTGTCGTGCACCTCGAAGCCCTCGCTGGCGACGTACTCGGTGACGCGCGCGGCGAGCGGCTTCATATAGGGCATGAGCAGGCTCACCCGCCTGGCGCCGAGCTCCTTCAGGCCGTCGACAAGGGCGCCCGCGGACGAGACCACCGGGATCGACTTGCCCTCGCGGGCGATCGCCCCTTCGAGGTTCCTCTTGGAAACGCGGTGGTAGCCGAGGCCCTGGCTCATGATGGCCACGAGGCAGGCGTAACCCATTACGTCGACGTCGGCGTCGGCGAGCTCCGCCGCGCAGCGCAGCGAGTCGCGGTCCATCGCCGTCAGCTCCTCGGCGGTGACCTTCTTCATCCGCATGCGGCTGGAGTGGAAGGTGAAGCGCTCGGGGCGGATGGCCTCCCGGGCGCGGAACATCGCCGGGATCTCGGTTTCCATGGTGATGTTGGAACTGGGCACGATCTGGCCCACGCGATAGGTCTTCATGCGGCGTCCTCGGGCTTGCGGGGATGCGCCGCGGCATAGGCGGCGATCCGGCTCTTGAGGTCTGCGGGGATGGCGGCGGCGGCACGGGTCGCGCGATCGACGGTCACCGGGCTGATCCGCGCCAGGAAGGCGACCGCGCCGGTGCGCTTGCCCTCCGCCTCGACCTTGCGGGCGACGACATGAAGATCGAAACTGCGGCTGCGGACCGCGCCGGCGCGAACCTCCATGTCGAACTGGGTGTCGAGCGGCAGGGTTGCGCGGAAGTCGATCTCGACCCCGCGGACCGGGAAGTCGACGCCGGCCGCGCTCTTGAGCTGGTGGATCGGACCGCCGAGCATCAGGCTGATGAAGGCTTCGTGCGCCGAGACGACATAGTCGAGAAAGCGCGGCGTGTAGACGATGCCGGCCGGGTCGCAGTCGCCCCATCGAGCGACACGGCGGATGACGAGGGGCTCGTCGGAGACGATCTTCTCCGTCGTCGGAAAAAAGGCGTAGGGAATGGTCATCTCAGGCAACTCCCTGCTGCTCGGCTTCGTAGGCCCGCATGAACGTGGGGTAGTCCGCGGCGACCCGGGTCGCGTCGACCCGGCTGGTGCGGGTCAGGTAGTCGAAGGCGAAGGCGCGTGGACTCGCCGCGGCGGCCATGTGCCGGGCCATGTCCTCGTACCAGGTGTAGCTCTCGCGGGCGGCGCCGATCAGGATGTCCGCCGCGGGCTTGCGTGCAGCGACATAGGCGGGGAGGGCGGCCTCGACGCTGCCAGTGCCCGCCAGCGCGTCCACCAGGGCGGCCGCGTCCTCCATGGCGATGCGGGTGCCGGAGCCGATCGAGAAATGCGCGCGCCGCACGGCGTCGCCGATCAGCACGCGGTGGCCGAAGGTCCAGTTGTCGTTCCAGACCGGCTGGAAGTTCCGCCACTCGGACTTGTTCGAAACGAGGGGTGTGCCCCTGAGTTCTTCGGCGAAGAGGTCCTCGACAAAGGCCTTGCGCTCGTCGTCGGACAGGGCCTCGAAGCCGCAGCCGTCCCATGCGGCCCTGTCACACTCCATGACGAAGGTGCACATACGATCGGTGTAGGGGTAGTAGTGGGCGCAGAAGGCGCCGCCGCCCCCGGCGCTGCGGAAGCTTAGCGTCGGCCGGTCGTGGAGCCGCTCCGCCCCGTACCAGGCGAAGGCGTTCGACAGCTGGCTGAAGTGCGTGCCGAACGCTTCGGCATAGGCGCGCCGCAGGGTCGAGTTCGCCCCGTCGGCGCCGACCAGCAGGTCCGCGTCCTCGAGCAGGCTCGGCGCACCGATGTCGTCGTGGTAGGTGATCCGAACGCCAACCTCGGTGCAGAGCGTCTGAAGCAGGTTCAGGATCTGCAGCCTTTCGACCGCTCCCCCATAGTCGGCGCCCTCGACCGACACCGATCGGCCGTTGAGGACGATCTCCTGGTTGCCAAGCGGCTTGGTGATCTTCTGGAGGCGGGCATAGCTCTGCGCATCGGCGGCCCGGAGCCGCGCGAGCCCGGCCCCGGCCAGGACCACTCCGAAGCCGAAGGTCGCGTCGGGAGCATTTCGCTCGTGGACGTGGATCTCGACCTTTCCGAGCCGCTTGCTGGCGAGGTAGGCGAAGTAGAGGCCCGAGGGGCCGCCACCAAGAACGTTGATCTTCATGTCGATGTGGCCCTGGTTGAGTGCGGGATTGTTCAGGCGTCCTGTGACGCGGCTTGCGAGGCCGCGGCCTCCGCCCCCAGCAGGTCGGCGATCTGCTGACGGAGGGGCGCCTTGTCGAGCTTGCCGACCTTGGTGAGCGGGAGGGTCTCGATGACCTCGATGCGCTCCGGCCACTTGAAGACGGCGAGACCCGCATCCTTCAGGAAGCCGCCGAGATCCTTGACGCCTGGCGCCGTCGCGCCGGGTGCGAGCACGGCAAAGAGGCAGATCCGCTCGCCGTGCGTCGGGGAGGGCATGCCGACCACCGCGACGTCGGTGAAGGCCGGGTGTGCCAGCACCGCGCGCTCGACCTCCTCGCAGTTCACCTTCTCGCCGGCGCGGTCGATCACGTCCTTGATCCGGCCTTCGAACGAGAAGTAGTCGACGCCGTCGATCCGGTGCCGCTTCATGAGGTCACCCGAGCGGTAGTATCCGTCCGACGTGAAGGTCTCGGCGTTGCGCTCCGGCGCGTTGTAGTAGCCCCGGATCGTGTAGGGGCCGAAGACCGCCAGCTCGCCGACCTCGCCCTCGGCGACCTCGGTCTCCACGCCGGGCGCGAGCAGGCGCACCCGGTCGTGCTCGGAGACGGGGCGGCCGCATGTCCCGAAGCGGATCCGCTCGCTGTCGCCCTCACGGGTGAACATGATCGTGCCTTCGGTCATGCCGAAGATGTGGTGGCCGGCGACGCCCATCTCCCGCGTCACTACCTCCGCCGCGTCGGTCGAGAAGATCTCGCGGAGCGTGTCGGTGGGGATCCGGCCCCCGGCGATCTCGTCCTTCATCCGCAGGATGATCGGCTTGGCGGCGCCCATCACCGTCGGCCGCAGTCGGTTGTGGACCTCGCGCATCGAGTCCTGATCGACGCGGGGTGTGGCGATCACGGCGCCGCCCGACATGATGAACGGGCCCCAGGCGCAGCCCATGTTGAGGTTGTGTGCGAAGGGCATGGGCACGAACATCCGGTCGTCAGGCGTCCAGCGCTTGAAGGCCATCACCTGGCGCATGTTGTAGAGATATTCCGCGTGCATCCGCGGGATGATCTTCGGCACGCCGGTGGTGCCGCCGGAGAGCTGAAAGGCCGCCACCTGCCAGGGGTCCTGCGGCACGTCAGCGAGGATGCGGCGGGCTTCGTCAAGGTCGCAGCTCATGAGCACGCCCAGCGCGACGGCGCCGTCGCCCGGCTCGCCGCGGGTCGCGACGATGTGCTCGAGCCCCGGCACCCCGGCCTGCATCTTCTTCGCGAAGCCGTGGAAGTCGAACTTCGGCGCGTCGGCCTCGATGAAGTGCGCGCGGGCGCCGCCGAACGCGGCGAGATAGCCGACCTCCGCCTCCCGGTGCGCCGGCAGCGTGCAGATCGGGATGATCGAGGCCTTCCAGCAGGCAATGAAGGCGAGGAGCGTCTCCGGCGTGTTGGAGAGCTGGAACACTACCCGGTCGAGCGGTTTCAGGCCGAGCTTCAGGAGCCCGGCGGCGAGCCGGTCGGTCGCGGCGTCGAGCTCGGCGTAGGTGAGCCGGCCCTCCAGCCAGACGACGGCATCCCGGTCGTGGAACGCCGCGGTGGCGGCCCGGAACCCCTGACCCAGTGTCTCCGCAGTCAGAGCGCCGGCCTCGTACCAGCCCTGCAGATCGGCAGGCAAAGGATAGACGACCCCCGGAATGGGGTTTCTCGGTTGGCAGATCATGAGTACCTCCCCTGGCCGCCGGTTCAGGTCAGCAGCCGGTCCTTCAGCCACGCCCGGATCGCCCGCCCGGCGAGAACCTGGCCGCTTTCCTCTCCAGCCGCGATCGGCTGGCCGTGATGGGTGCCGCGTACCGCACCCCGGTCCTTGTCGCCGCTGCCGAGGGCCGCGAAGATCGCCTCGATCTCCTCGGGGAAGACGCAGGCGTCGGCGGTGTAGCGCAGCACGAACGTCGGCTGGTCGATGGCGGGCGCGCAGCGCAGCACCCCCGCCCTGGAGGTCAGGCCCGACCAGGTCGAAAGCCAGCTCTCCGGCGTGCAGACCTTGCCGAACCCGACGCCGTTCATGTTGGTCCTGAACGGATCGGTTCCCCAGAGCGAGCCCATCTCGCGGTCCGTGGGATCGAGGCTCAGGTCCCAGTTCCGAAGGTCGGCGTCCGTGCGGGGAACCTCGAATATCTGTTGCCAGCCGGCGGTCAGCCGCTCGACGATTGAGAGTTCGCGGTCCCGCCCGGCCTTCCGGGCCGCGACGCGGGCCGCGACCATCGCGCGCGCCGCGGCGTCGATCCGTGCGACGCGCGCCCGCTGCGCCGCACGATAGCGGGCGACGAACTCGGGACTGTAGCTTGCGCCATCCGGGTGGTAGCCGTTCTCGACCGAAAAGGGGAAGAGCGCCGGATCGAGGGAGAGCGGATCGGATTCGGCCGTCACCGATGGATCGAGCGAGTTCATCAGCAGGATGCCCTGCCCCGGATGCGGCGCGACCAGCACCATGAGATCGGGCCGCGCCATCGGGGCCTCGGCCAGCCTGACCGGCCGCCCGGCCGGCGTGCGCGCCTCGCGCTTCTCCGGCGCGAGATTGGCCTGCTCGGCGTAGTAGGCGAAGAGTCCGCCGCCGCCCGAGTTTCCCACCATGACGATCTGCCCGTATCCCTGATCCTTCAGGAAGCCGGTGCCGGCATCGACGTCCAGGAGGGCGAGCTCGTGCTCCAGTCTCAGGTCGTTTCCGGCGCTGCGGGACCCCTGGACCCAGACCGCCGCTCCAGCCTCCAGCAGCTCTGGAACGAGGTAGTGCGTCGCGAGTATCTCGCGCGGATGCATCAGGCAGCAGACCGCCTTCTCCCCGCCGCGCCTGTAGAGGTAGCCGGTGACGTTCGCCCCATCGATGGTGGTCAGGGTATGCACGGATGCGACCAGACCCGCCGGCAGCCGGCTCGCGTCCCACTGTGCGCCGCGGAGCCCTGCGAGGGGTATGAAATCCTTCGGTGACATGGCCGCCTCCCCATTCGTTGTTCTTACAATGCCACTTTATTGAGATAGTGTCAATAAATGTGAGTCATGAGTGCGGGGGCGGGGTAGTGCTCTGAATCCAAGAGGATTTGGCCGGAGCGTGGCACCAAATTGCCGGATCGATACAGACGTTCTGCAAAAGCCTAGGCCCCTCGGGACGCACCGGCGAATCAGGCGCCAACGCCTCCCTCCGGCTTGTGTCGCGACGATCCGTTACGAGGCGAACGCGGCGCGCAATCACACCGGTGTCGAGACGAGCCTCAAAGGTCGGATTCCCGGTGCCGCAGGTGGTCAAGGACCGCGCGCATCGCCGGCGAGACGGTTCGGCGGCTCGGATAGTAGAGATAGTCGCCGGAAATCGTGCGCGACCAGTCGGGAAGTACTTCGACCAACTCGCCGGCCGAAATCTGGCGGGCCACGGCTTCGAAAAGGACATTGGCTAGCCCGAGGCCATGCTGTGCCGCGCGCACCGCCATGTCGACTTCGTTCACGATCAGGACGGGCCTGATCGCAACGTCGATCTCCGCGCCGTCCCTGCTCAGGCGCCATGGGGCCAGCGCTCCCGACGTCACGAGCCGGTAGGCGATGCAGCTGTGTCGTTCCAGCTCCTCCGGGCCACGCGGCAGCGGATTTCCTCTCAGGTAAGAGGGAGACGCGACGATCGCCGTCCGGTAGTCGCCGCTGATCCGGACGGCGATCATGTCCTTCGCCAGCAGCTTGCCGCTACGCACCCCGATGTCGCAGCCGAGTGCGACGATGTCGCTCAACCCGTCGTCGACGACGATCTCCACCCGAAGCTCGGGATATTTCTCATGGAGGCTCGCGAGCCTCGGGACGATCAGCAGGTGCAGGGCGTTGCGGTGGGAATTGATGCGTACCGTGCCGGCAATCTGGTTGCGCCGGCCGGCAAGCTCCTCGAGCCCGCTGCTGATCTCCTCGAAGGCGGGCCGCAGCCGGCGCAGCAGGTCGGCCCCCGCTTCCGTAGGTGAGACGCTTCGGGTCGTCCGGCGCAGCAGGGGGACGCCCACCCGCGCCTCGAGCTTGCGTATTGCGTGGCTGAGCGCCGAGGAGGAGACGTTCAGCCTTGCCGCCGCGCGGCGGTAACTCCCCTCGTCCACGATGACGGAGAAGGCCATCAGGTTCGGCAGATCCTCGCGGTCCATTATTGAATTTCACTCATCTGCGTATGTCACGCCGACCAGCTTATCACACAATCGGGCGTCGCCTACCTTTCGGGACATTCCCACGGAGGGGAGTACGGGACGTGACCCCCTCGATCTCGCCCCGTGGTCCACAAGATCGACTCCTATGAAAGGACAGGGCAAATGAAGCGGTGGATCGTGAGGGCCGGCGCGACGTCTCTCGACGGATTGGTAGGGCAGGAGGTTCCGCGCCCCGAGCCGGGGCCGGGAGAGGTCAGGATCAGGGTTCGTGCCGCATCGCTCAATGCGCGCGACCAGCTGCTGATCAGTGGTGCGTACGGTGTGGCTACGAATGACTTCATCGCCGTTGCCGACGGCGCCGGCGAGATCGACGCGGTGGGTCCGGACGTCGATGGCTGGTCCCTGGGCGACCGGGTGACCGGTCTCTATTTCCGCGGCTGGCATGACGGCCCGCCCGCGCAGGACATGGGCTGGGGGCTCGGGTCCGACGGCCAGGATGGCATGCTGGCCGAATATGTAGTCCTCAAGGCCGATCGCGTTGCCGCGATGCCTCGGACGCTGTCGTTCGAGCAGGCCGCCTGCCTTCCCTGCGCCGCCCTGACCGCCTGGTCGGCGCTGAACGGCGACCGGCCCTACAGGCGGCCCCTCGGTGCGGGCGACAAGGTGCTCGTGACCGGCACGGGCGCGGTCGCGCTGTTCGCCCTGCTCTTCGCGAAGGCGATGGGCGCCGAGGTCGTCGCGACCACCAGCCAGGGCCGCAAGGCCGAGCAGGTCCGGGCGCTGGGCGCGTCGGACACGGTGAACTACACGCAGATCGCGAACTGGGGGGAGGTCGCGGCAGAACGCACGGGGGGATTTGACCGGGTCGTGAACGCCGCCGGCAGCGCGGCCGTCGACCAGTCGATCGCCGCGCTCGCGCCCGGCGGCGAGATCGCCCTGATGGGCCTCTACGACCATGCGGCCACACCGCCGAATTTCGTCGGGCTGATGATGAAGGGCGGCACCCTCCGCGGTACCGCGGTGGGCAGCGCGATGGCCTACCGGGACATGGCCGGGTTCATCGACCGCCATGGGATCACGCCGCCGATCGCCCGCACGTTCGACATGTCCGAAACCAGGTCGGCCTACAGCTTCGCGGCCTCCGGAGAGGCGTTCGGCAAGGTCGTGATCAGGGTGGCCGCACAATGACGCTGACGTTCTACACCAACCCGAACTCCCGTGGCCGGATCGTCCGGTGGATGCTCGAGGAGATCGGGGTGCCCTATGAAACCGTCGTGCTGGACTACCAGGAATCGAGTGCGCGGGACGCATGGGGGGGAGCCGCGCTGGAGCAGCCGGCCGGGCGCGCTCCGGACGACAGGGTTGTCCGGTTCTTCCGCGACATCAACCCGATGGGCAAGGTTCCCGCGATTGATCACGACGGAAACATCGTGACCGAGGCGGGGGCCATCTGCGCCTATCTCGCGGAAGCCTTTCCGGAGGTGGGGCTTGGGCCGACGGCAGAGGAACGCGCGAACTACCATCGCTGGATGTTCTTTGCCGCCGGCCCGGTCGAGCAGGCGGTCACGAACCACCGCGCGGGTTTCAGACCGTTGCCGGAGCAGGAGTTCTTCTTTGGCTACGGCAGCTACGAACGCACGCTGAACGAACTGGAGCGCGCCATCGACGCGAATGCCTTCATCGCGGGCGATCGCTTCACGGCGGCTGACGTCTATGTCGGGTCGCATGTCGGCTGGGGCCTTGGACTTCAGACCATTCCGCCGCGCGACACGTTCGTGAGGTATGCGGAGAAGCTCGCCAGGCGCGATGCCTACAGGCGGGCCGCAACCAGGGACGAACAGGCGTCGCTGGCGGCACGGGAATCGGCTGGCTAACAGGCCGCGCGCTGACGGCCTGCATTCGATAGGGAGGCCCGAAAAGAACGCGCAGCCAGGAAGCGTCACCTTCAGGAGCGGCGGGATAGACATCGCCGGCAATCTCCGGCTTTCGCCGGACCCGGGCGAGGGAACGCCCCACCCCGCCATCGTCCTGGTCACCCCCGGCAAGAGCGTGAAAGGGCAAATCGGCGCGAACTACGCGCAACGCCTGTCGGAACGCGGCTTCGTGACGATCGCGTTCGACCCCTTCTATCAGGGCGAGAGCGGCGGAGAGCCGCGCGACCTCGAAAGTCCGGCGGCGCGTATCGAGGACGTGCAGTCCGCGGTCGACTATCCTATGTCTCTTCCGCTTTTGGCCGAGGATCGCGTCGGCCTTCTCGGCATATGTGCGGGCGGCGGCTATGCGATCGGGGCGGCCATGACCGACCATCGGCTGAAGGCAGTGGGAACCGTTGTCGCGGTCGAGGTGAGGTCGGCCAGCCCGCTCTGGGCGCTCGGTGGCAGTCGATGCGCTACCGCCGGGCGCCGAGCGCGCGGAACGAGAAGGCGAGCATCGGTTCGATTGTCGCCGCGATGTCCTCGCCCTCGCGCAGGCGATGGTCGACGATCACCGGGTGGGTACTCGACATCATCGCGTGCTGAAAGCAAAGCGCGGCCAGTTCGGGGTCCTCGACGTCGAACTCTCCGGAGCGAACCCCCTCGGCGATGATCGCCGACGTCAATTCGCGCAGCGCCGCCTTGTGGAGGCGGATGACGTGCCAGTTTCCCTCGATCGCGGCGAGCACCATTGCCTGCATCCGCGTGTCGGCGAGGCAGCGCTCGCAGATCGCGCTGTTGCAGATCCGGACGACCCGGCGGAGCTTCTCCTCGGCGCTGAGATCCGGCTGCGCCGCCACGCCCCGTGCCTCCGCGATCACCTCGCCGGTGACCTTCTGCAGCACGGCCTCGGTGATCGCGGCCTTGGACGCGAAGAAGCGGTAGATGTTCGCTGGGGACATGCCGAGTTCCGCGGCGATGTCGGCGACGGTCGTCTTGAGATATCCGAACTGGCGGAACAGCCGCTCCGCGGTTTCGACGACTCGGCAGCGGGTCGCCTCGGCGGCCGACTGATCGACAGCGCCGACGCGCATGCCTTCGAGGAGCCCGTCGCCGTTGCCGGCGCCGCTCCCGCCCACAGCCATTTCTGCCTTGTCTTCCGCCATGTTGGGCACCCTATCGCACGGGACCTGAGAGGTCCAGACCCATGACGGATGATATAGGTGGACTGACGATACTTGACAATCGTCAGAATCGGCCGATCATACCCGCATCCTGTGAGCCGGGGGGCCAAGAGATGCGCCGACAGAAGATCGCAATCGCCGTGACCGGACTGGGAGTCGCCCTCGCCGCGACCGCCGGCCTGCCCGAAACAAGGTCGCTGCTCGCGTCGGTGGCAGCGCCGGCCGGGACCGAGGCGCTCGCGGCTCCACCCCAGGTGGTGATGGTGACGACGGTCCGGCCGGAAGAGGCCGCCTCCGCGCGCCGGCTGGCGGGCACGGTCCGCGCGCGGAGCGAAACCGACCTCGGCTTCCGCGTCGGCGGCAAGCTCCGGGCGCGTCCGGCCGAAGTCGGCGCGACCGTCAAGGCGGGCGACCCCATAGCGTTCCTCGACGATACCGATCTCCGCCTCCAGCTGGAGGCGGCCGAGGCGTCCCGCACCGCCGCCCGGATCGCGCTGGAGAAGGGCGAGATCGACCTCGACCGCGTGACCACGCTTGAGCGCGGCGGCTGGGCCAGCGACCAGGCCACCGACGCCCGCACCGTCGATGTCGAGGAACTGCGCTCCCGGCTCACGCAGGCGGAGCGGAGCGTAGAAATCGCGCGCAACGCGCTTTCCTATGCCACGCTCCGTGCCGACGCAGACGGCGTGGTGACAAGCACCTACGCCGAAGCCGGCCAGGTCGTGGCGCTCGGCCAGCCGGTGGTGCGCATCGCGGGTTCGGGCGACCGCGAGGCCGTTGTCTCGGTGCCGGAGGCGATGGTCGGCGGCGTCCCGGGCGCCATCGCGGAGGCGGAACTCTGGTCGCAGCCCGGCCGGCGCCTCCCTGTCAAGCTCCGCGAGCTGTCACCGGTCGCCGACCCCGCGACCCGTACCTACGAGGCGCGGTTCACGCTGCCCCCTGATACCGGAGCGGCGCTCGGCATGAGCGTGACCGTGACGCTCGTACCGGCGGCGGAACAGGCCACCGTGACCCTCCCGACCTCGGCGATCCTTGACACCGGATCGGGGCCGTCGGTGTGGGTCGTCGGCGCCGACGGCAGGCTCGCGCCCCGCCCGGTCGTCGTCGACGCCTACAGCGCCGGCGCCGCGCGGATCGCGCGCGGGCTCGCCACGGGCGACCGCGTCGTCGTGCTCGGTGCCCAGCGACTGCAGCCCGGCCTGCCGGTGCGGGCGCTGGCGGCGGAGGGCTGAGCGATGGGCGGCTTCAACCTCTCCCGGTTCGCCGTCGGCCGCCCGACGCTGATCCTCTTCCTGATCCTGATGCTCGCCGTGGCGGGCACGGTGTCCTTCCTCCGGCTCGGCCGCGCGGAGGATCCGGACTTCACCATCAAGGTCGCCGTGGTCTCGGCACAGTGGCCGGGGGCCACCGCTGCCGAGATGCGCGACCAGGTCGCCGACCCGATCGAGAAGAAACTGCAGGAACTGCCGTTCTTCGACCGGGTGGAAACCTATACGACCTCGGGCGCGATGGTGACGACGGTCACCTTCCGGGACGATACCCCGCCGAAACGCGTGCCGGACCTCTTCTACCAGACCCGCAAGAAGCTCGACGACCTCAAGCCCAGCCTGCCGCAGGGCGTGCTCGGTCCGCAGGTCAACGACGAATACGGCGATGTCTACTCCGTGCTCTACATGCTGACCGCCGACGGGCTGGACCTCGACCGGCTGAAGGACTTCGGCGAGGACATCCGCCAGCAGCTCCTGGCCGTGCCGGGCGTGAATAAGGTCGATCTCATCGGCGCGCAGGGCGAGCGCATCTTCGTCGAGTTCAGCCACGTGAAGCTCGCGACGCTCGGCATCAGCCCGCAGGCGATCTTCGACAGCCTGGCGCGACAGAACGCCGTAACTCCGGCCGGCGCCTTCGAGACCGGTGCCACCTCGATCCCGATCCGGATCACCGGCGCGCTCGACGGCGTGGCGGCGGTCGAGGCTGTGCCGGTCGCGGTCGGGGACCGGGTGTTCCGCCTCGGCGACATCGCGACGGTCACCCGCGGGCTCGTTGATCCGCCGTCAGGCCTGGTGCGTGAGGATGGCCGGCCGTCGATCGGCGTCGGCGTCTCGATGGTCGAGAACGGCAACATCATCGCACTCGGCGAGGCGCTCGACGAGGCGATGACCCGGATCGAGGCGGATCTGCCCGCCGGGCTCACCATCGACAAGATTGCCGATCAGCCGGTGGTGGTCGAGCACTCCATCCACGAGTTCGTCAAGTCCTTCGCCGAGGCGCTCGGCATCGTCCTCCTCGTCTCGTTCCTGTCGCTCGGCCTTCGCACCGGGATGGTGGTGGCGCTGTCGGTGCCGCTGGTGCTGGCGATCGTCTTCTTCGTGATGTCGCTGATGGGGATGGACCTAAACCGTATTACTCTCGGTGCGCTGATCATCGCCCTCGGGCTTCTCGTCGACGACGCCATCATTGCGATCGAGATGATGGTGGTGAAGACGGAAGCCGGCTGGGACCGGGTGCGGGCCGCGGGCGCGGCCTGGGACATCACCGCGTTCCCGATGCTGACGGGAACGCTCGTCACCGCGGCGGGCTTCATCCCGGTCGGCTTCGCCGCCTCGGCGGTCGCCGAATACGCCGGCGGCATCTTCTGGGTGGTGGCGATCGCGCTGGTCGTCTCGTGGTTCGTGGCGGTGATCTTCACGCCCTACCTCGGCGTGATGCTGTTGCCGAACCGGGCGCAGGCCGCGCACGATCCGTACGACAGCCGGATTTACCGCTGGCTGCGGGCGGCGGTCGAAGCCTGCCTCGCCCACCGGCGCAAGGTGGTCGCGGCGACGGCGGCGATCTTCGTCGCGGCGGTGCTGGCGTTCGGCAACGTGCAGCAGCAGTTCTTCCCGATCTCCGAGCGGCCGGAACTTTTCCTGCAGCTCCGCCTGCCCGAGGGCTCGTCGATCACCGCGACGACGAAGGCGGTCGAGGAGGCGGAGGGCCTGCTTGCCGGCGATCCCGACGTCCTCCACGCCACCGCCTATGTCGGCCAGGGCAGCGTGCGTTTCTGGCTCGGCCTCAACCCGCAGCTTCCGAACCCCGCCTTCGCCGAAGTCGTGATCCTCTCGAAGGACACCGAGGCCCGCGAACGGATCAAGGTCCGCCTCGAGCAGGCGGTGGCCGAGGGCGCGCTCGGTCAGGCGCGGGTGCGCGTGGACCGGTTCAACTTCGGCCCGCCGGTCGGCCACCCGGTGCAGTTCAGGGTGATCGGCAACGATCCGCAGGAGTTGCGGCGCATTGCCGGCGAGGTGCGCGACGCGATGGCGGAGAATCCCGACGTGCGCGATCCGCACCTTCAGTGGAACGAGATGGCGCCGTCGATCCGGCTCGTCGTCGACCAGGACCGGGCGCGTGCGCTCGGGCTCGCGCCGCAGGACATCGCCCGGACGCTGCAGACGCTTGTCTCCGGCCTCACGATCTCGGAGATGCGCGACGGTACCGACCTCGTGCAGGTTGTGGCGCGCGCCGTCCCCGCCGAGCGACTCGATGTCGCCGGTCTCGCTGACCTCACGGTCGCGAGCCGCGACGGGGTGGCCGTGCCGCTTTCCCAGGTCGCCCGCATCGAGCCGGTGGCGGAGGAGCCGATCCTCTGGCGGCGGAACCGCGAGCTCATGATATCGGTCAGGGCCGACATCCGCGACGGCGTGCAGGCGCCGGATGTCACCAACGCCATCCTGCCCGCGCTCGCGTCGATCAAGGACGCGCTGCCGCCCGGCTACCGGATCGAGACCGGCGGCGCGATCGAGGAGAGCGTCAAGGGCAACAGCTCGATCTTCAGGATGTTCCCGATCATGCTGGTGGCGACGCTGACGATCCTGATGGTCCAGCTGCAGAGTTTTGCGCGGGTCGGCATCGTGCTCCTGACGGCGCCGCTCGGCCTGGTCGGCGCGTCGCTCGCCCTCAACCTCTTCGGCGCACCGTTCGGCTTCGTGGCGCTGCTCGGGCTGATCGCGCTGATGGGGATGATCATGCGCAACTCGGTGATCCTCGTCGACCAGATCGAGGCCGACGTCGCCGCCGGCCTGCCGCGCGGCAGGGCGATCGTCGAGGCGACGGTCCGGCGGGCGCGGCCTGTGGTCCTGACCGCCCTCGCGGCGATCCTCGCGATGATCCCGCTGTCCCGCTCGGTCTTCTGGGGCCCGATGGCGATGGTGATCATGGGCGGGCTCATGGTCGCGACCCTGCTGACGCTGTTCTTCCTGCCCGCGCTCTACGCACTCCTCTACCGCGTGCCGGGACGCGAGGCGGAGCCGCGCAGGATCGAGCCGGACGAAGCGTTCATGCCGGCGCTGGCGGCGGAATAACGCCTCCTGAACGCTCGCCCCGACAACGGGCGAGGACTGAGCTGCCTCCCGTCACTTGCACGCCGGGTCGGCCCGATGGCCGGTCCGCATGTCCCTCGGCGACCGGCCGGTCCAGCGGCGGACCGCCCGGCTCATCGATGACTGTTCGGCGTAGCCAAGCATCTGCGCGACCGACGCGAGCGCCGCGTCCCCTTCCGGCAAGGCGCCGAGGGCGCTCTCCCGTCGCATCTCGTCGAGCAGCGTGCGGACGGAGGTGCCTTCCGCGGTCAGCCGCCGCTGCAGCGACCGGGTGCTGATCCCGCCGCTGCGCGCCAGACGCGCGACCGTGGTCGGCGGGTCGGCCGCCATCGAGCGGAGAAGCAGGCGAAGCGACTGGCTGCAGGACGGATCGCCCCGCAGGATAGCCCAGTCCACTGGCGGCCCGCCGGCCGTGCCCGAAGGGTGACCCGGGAGCGGCGCATCAAGCACGCCGTCGGCCGCCTCGATCTCCAGCACCGCCTCGTCCGCGGGGGCAAGCGCCGCGCCGAACCAGGGACGGAGATGCTCCAGCCCGGCGTGCGGGTGCGGACGGATGCGGACCCTGCGGGGCGCCGCATCCGCCCGTCCGGTCGCAAGGCAGAGCGCGGTCATGAGCGCCGCGCTGAACTGCTGGACGAGGTGCATCAGTTCATCGTCGAGAGGGATCGACCAGCCGGCATGGATGCAGAGGCCACCGCGGGTCCGCCGGAAGGAGAGCAGCTCGTGCGTGCTGTACCGCGGCAGCGCCGCCGCCGCCCGATGAAGCGCGTCGCGCGGCGTCGCGGCGCTGGTGATGACCTGCCCGAACGTCCCGAGATCCTGCAGGCTGCAGGGACCGACCACGCGCGCACCGATGTCGGGGCCTTCCTCGCGGCCCATGAGCCGGAAGAAGGCGAAGGCGTTCAGGAGCGGGATCGGGCGCTCCGGCGCGTCTTCCGAGAGATAGCCGAGATCGACGGCGCCGAGGCGCTGCCGCACCGGGCGCCGGTTCTCCCGAAGCCAGCGGACCATCGGGAAGAGCGCCGCAGAACGTATCAGGGGAATCGAGCGCGTCATGATCCCGGCGCCTCACCTGCCGACCGGCATTCTGCGCGGTTTTGTCCCGACGCGCCACAAGCTCGCGGGCGCGACAGCGTTGGTGTTGACGGGAGGGCAGCCGGGTCTGACCGTCGCGGTGTTCTCGACGTCGTCTCGCACCTTCAAGGAGAAGGCGAATGTTCCGGACCTTCAGGATCTGGCCGCGCGAGTCTCGTTTGCCCGTTGCTCTCGCGGCGCTGCTGGCTTTCCCCCTCGGCCTTCTTCCTGCCCCGGCCTCCATGGCGCAGGTCGTGACCGGCGAGCTCGGGACCCCAGCCGCCACCACCACGCTCGGCGGCGCACAGCTCCCGCCACCCGATCCGGCATTCGGCGGGATCATCAAACAGAAGGCGTCGGAGTCGACGCCCTGGTGGCCGCCGCGCGTGGTTCCACCGGCGAAGGCGCCGAACGTGCTGCTGATCATGACCGACGACCAGGGCTTCGGCGCGCCGAGCACCTTCGGCGGCGTGATCCCGACGCCGACGATGGACCGGCTCGCCGACACGGGGCTGCGATTCACCAACTTCCACTCGACGGCGATCTGCTCGTCGACCCGGGCGGCGATCATCACCGGGCGCAACCACCACGTCGCCGGCTTCGGCGCGGTCGGCGAGCTGGCGACGGGGTTCTCGGGCTACGACTCGGTCATCCGGCGCGAGGAGGGGACGATCGGGCAGATCCTGAAGGGCAACGGCTACGCGACCTCGTGGTTCGGCAAGGACCACAACGTGCCCTTCTACCAGAACAGCCAGGCGGGGCCGTTCGACCAGTGGCCGAACGGCCTCGGCTTCGACTATTTCTACGGCTTCGTCGGTGGCGACGCGAGCCAGTGGCAGCCGAATCTCTTTCGCAACACCACGCCGATCTTCCCGTTCGAGGGCAAACCGGGCTGGAACCTCGAGACGGCGATGGCCGACGAGGCGATCCAGTACATCAGGCAGCTGAAGGCGCTGTCGCCCGACCAGCCGTGGTTCGTCTACTACGTGCCGGGCGCGACCCACGCGCCGCACCACCCCACGCCGGAATGGATCCGCAAGGTCAGCGCCATGCACCTCTTCGACGACGGCTGGGAGAAGGTGCGCGAGACGATCTTCGCCAACCAGAAGCGGCTCGGCATCATGCCGGAGAACGCCGTGCTCACGCCCTGGCCCGACGACCTGCCGAAGTGGGATTCGCTGAACTTCGAGACGAAAGAGCTCTTCGTCCGGCAGGCGGACGTCTACGGCGCATACCTCGCCTATGCCGACAACGAGATCGGCCGGGTGATCCAGTCGGTCGCGGATCTGGGCGAGCTCGACAACACGCTCGTCATCTACATCGGTGGCGACAACGGCGCGAGCGCCGAGGGGATGCTGAACGGCACGCCGAACGAGTTCACCACCTTCAACGGCGTCTCGGTGCCGGTGAAGGACCAGCTCCTCTGGTATCCGTTCTGGGGCTCCGACCGCACCTTCCCGCACTTCGCCGCCGGCTGGGCCTGGGCAATGGACACGCCGTTCAGGTGGGTGAAGCAGGTGGCCTCGCACTTCGGCGGGACGGCGCAGGGGGTCGTCATGTCCTGGCCCGGTCACATCACCGATGAGGGCGGCATCCGGCGGCAGTTCAGCCACGTCATCGACATCGTGCCGACGATCCTCGAGGCGACCGGGGTTCCGGCTCCCGGGACGATCAACGGGATCAGGCAGAGCCCGATCGAGGGGACCAGCATGGTCTACGCCTGGGACAAGGCCAATGCCGACGCGCCGACCCGCCACACAACCCAGTATTTCGAGATGCTCGGGAACCGGGCGATCTGGCACGACGGCTGGGTGGCGGCGACGACCCCGGTGACCATCCCCTGGGAGCTCGACACCGCGCCGCCGCCGGATGTGATCTCGGGCTACAGCTGGGAGCTCTACGACGTCGCGAAAGACCCGACCCAGTCGAACGACCTCGCGAAGGCGATGCCGGACAAGCTCGCGGAGATGGAAAAGCTGTTCTACGACGAGGCCGCGAAGCACGACGTGCTGCCGCTCGACAACTCGACGCTGGCGCGCTGGAACACGCCGCGGCCGAGCCTGACCGCGGGGCGGACCGAGTTCACCTATTCCGGGCGAACTCCTGAACGTACCGGGAAGCACCGCGCCGCGGATCCTCGACCGGTCCTACACCATCACCGCCGACATCGAGGTGCCGGAGGGCGGCGGCGAGGGCATGATCGTGACCCAGGGCGGCCGCTTCGGCGGCTACGGCCTGTTCCTGAGCAAGGGCGAGCTCGGCTTCGACCGGGGCCGGGTGATCTTCCTCTACAACCTGCTCGACCTGAAGCGCACGGTCTGGGAGGGCCCGTATCTGGAGCCCGGCAGGCACACCGTCGTCTTCGCCTTCAGGCAGGACGGCGAGGGGCTCGGCAGGGGCGGTACCGGCGTACTGTCGGTGGACGGCGAGGAGGTGGCGACCAATACGCTCGAGCACACGACGCCGATCACCTTCCCGGAGGACGAGACCTTCGACGTCGGCGCCGACACCCGGACGGGGGTGGCGCTCCTCGACTACCGCTACGATCCGCCGTTCCGCTTCACCGGCACGATCGACAGGCTGACGGTCAGGCTGCAATGACACGCGCCGGAGCGGCAGGACGGGTGCTGGTCATCGCCGCCCTCGCCGAGACGGCGACCGGGATCGCCCTGATCGTCGCGCCCGCGCCCGTCGTCCGGCTGCTGCTCGGGGCAGAGCTCGAGGCGATCGCCGTGCCGGTCGCCCGCGTCGCCGGCCTCGCCCTCGTCGGCCTGGGGCTCGCCTGCTGGCCCGGCCCGCCCCGCACGGGCATGCTCGCCTACAGCGGCGCCGTCGCTGCCTATCTCGCCTGGGTGGGACTCGCCAAGACCTCGACCGGGCTTCTGCTCTGGCCGGCCGTCGCGGCGCACATCGTCCTGACACTTGCTCTCATGTGGCGCCGCGGATAGCACCGCGCCGAGGCCTCGGCTTCCGGGCCTCGGCGCAGACAACCCGGCTTTTCGTTCGACCTTAGATCGCGCTCGGGAATCCTAAGCCTAGGTGCCATCTAGGAGGGCCGTCGCGGTGACCTCGTCGGCAATGATCCCCGAGAGGCGTCCACTCCGGAGGATGGCACCGATTGCGGCTACCTTGTCGGGGCCGCCGGCGATTGCCACCACGCGGCCCGTGTGCGCGCCCGGAAGCGGCACGGACAGCGTGCGGTCCGAAAGCGTGGTGTGCAGGATGCGGCCTTCCCGGTCGAAGAAGTGCCCGAGGAATTCGCCGACGCCGCCCGCCCCGGCGATCTCCTCGATCTCGTCCGGCTCGATCATGCCGGAGGAGACGAGCTGCGCGGTCCGGTCGACCGAGCCGATGCCCGCGATCTTCAGGTCCGCCATCTCGGCCATCCCGAACACCTCCCGCACGCCACGCTGGTTGAGGAGCACCGCGCGATCCTCTGCCGAATTGGCGAAGAACGGCACGGGCAGCACGAAGGCCGGGGCGGACGTCTGCTGGGCAAGCCGATGCATCACGTCATAGGGGTTCGCGACGTAGTTGCGGGTGACGCCGCCGAGAAGCGAGACGAAGCTCACGCCCCGAGCGTCGAAGCGCGGCAGCTCCCGCACCGCGGCGGCCAGCGTCCGGCCGTGGCCGAGACCGATGACCCGGTGTCCGCCATGCTCGGTCTCGCGGCGGAGGAAGCTCGCACCGGCGATGCCGAGGGCGCGGAGCGGCAGGCCGGCCTCGCCGAGGTCCGGCGCGATCTCGCAGAAGTCGAGCCCGAAGCGGGCGGCGAGCTGACGCTCCAGCTCGAGGCATTCGGTGATGTCACCGTCGATGCTGAGCTTCAGAACCCCGTCGGCGATGGCGCGGGAGATCAGCCGGTGCGCCTTGACCGACGGAATGCCGAGCCGCTGCGCGACCGCGGCCTGTGTCAGCCCGCCGGCGTAGTGCAGCCAGACCGCACGGATGCCGAGCGAGTATTCAGGGTCGGGTACGGCGGACCCACGCGGCGGCCCCCGCCGGCCGGTAGGGAGTGCAGATTCTTTCACGTGTTTCGTCGTCATGCCGCGAGCCGATCCGCCCCGGTGTCGATCCACGGCGCCCAGAAGGCGATGCTCTCGGCGACCTGCGGGATCACCTCGCGATCGCTGGGCTCGCGCTCCTTGAACGAGAGCTCCAGGCAGATCTCGTTGTCGACGGCGCCGCCTTCGGCGAAGGCGGTGAGGAGACGCTCGGGCTGGATGCTTCCCCTGGCGTTGAAGGCGGCGGTGAACGGCCGGTGCCCGCCCTTGTCGAGCAGGCTCTGCTTGATGTGGATGATCGGCGACACCCGCGGCACCGCCCGCGCCCAGGCATAGGGGTCATAGTCGTCGGGGTTCGCGCTCGTCACGTCGCCGTGGTCGATGTCGGCCATCATCCACATCGGCACTGGCATCCGGGCCGCGGTAAGACGGTCCTGCAGCGCGAGGCAGGCGTCGATCGTCTCGCCGAACTCGCGGCCGACGCTCATCGGCTCCCAGAAGACATATGACAGCCCGGCCGCCTTTGCGTGGTCCGCAACCTCGGCCCAGCAGTCGATGGCGATGCGGGTCAGCTCCTCTCGGCGGGCGGGATCGTCATAGTCCCGGTAGGTGAGGATCGCGAACTGCGTGCCGACGGCGCTGCCGCCGAGCTCGCCGATGATGTCGGCGAAGGTCCTGAACCAGTCGACATAGTAGCGCCGCACCTCCGGGTCCGGGTGACCGAAATGGTTGAGCCGGCCATAGGGCCCGGTCATGCCGGAGGTTACGCGAACGCCGGTCCGCGCCAGCGCCGCGGCCATCCGGCGCGTCAGCCGGCGGATCACCGGCGCGGGCCAGCCCGGATTGATGAACTCGTGGGTCAGCTGAAGGTCGCGGAGGCGCAGGTCGCGCGCAACCGTTTCGATCAGGTCGTCGGGGTCGGCGAAGCGGTTCACCAGCGGGTTGGTGTTGAGCGAGAGCGTGAGGGGCATCAGGCGGCCTCGGCGAGCTCGGAAGTGAACCAAGCGGCGAAGGCGGCGCGCTCGTCGGCCGTCATGTGCAGCTCCTGCTTGGTGCGCCGGTGGAGCACGTCCTCGGGCTCGCGCGCCCATTCGTGCGCGACGAGGTAGCGCACTTCCGCCTCGTAGAGCTGTCCGCCGAAGTGGCGCCCGAGGCCCGCAAGCGACGTGGCGCCGGCGACCACCCGGTCGGTGCGCGCGCCATGCGTGCGGGCGTAGTGGGTCAGCAGGGGGCGCGGCATCCACGGATAAGCGAGCTTCAGCCGCTCGAGGAAGGCGACGAAGTCGGCATTCTCGATCTCGCCGCCCGGCAAGGGCGCGGTGGCGGTCCAGTCGCCCTTCATCCCGGGGAAGAACCTGTCGAGCCGGTGCATCCCGCGCTCCGCCAGCTCGCGGAAGGTGGTGATCTTGCCGCCGAAGATGTTGAGGAGTGGCGCGCCGCCGGTCTCGTCGAGGTCGAAGACATAGTCGCGGGTCACCGCCGAGGGATTTCCCTTGCCGTCGTCGAACAGCGGGCGCACGCCCGAGAAGGCCATGATGACGTCCTCGCGCCGCAGCTTTTCCTTGAAGTAGCGGTTCACCGACCCGATCAGGTAGTCGATCTCCGCCTCGTCCGGCGCCACGTCCTCCGGGCGGCCCTCGTAGGCGACGTCGGTGGTGCCGATCAGCGCCATCTCGCCCTCGTAGGGATTGATGAAGATCACCCGCCGGTCGGGGTTCTGCACGAGGTAGGCATTCCGCCCCTCCCAGAACTTCGGCACGATGATGTGGCTACCCTTGACCAGCCGCACGTTGCGGCTCGACGTCGCGCCGGCCCGGCCGATGAAGTCGTTGACCCAGGGGCCGGCGGCGTTGACGATCGCCCTTGCCCGTACGGTCCGGGTCTGGCCGGTCCGACCGTCGCGGAGCGTCGCTGTCCAGGCGCCGTTCTCGCGCACCGCCGAGACGCAGGGGGTGCGGGTCAGCACCTCCGCTCCCTTCTCCCGCGCGCCGAGCGCGTTCAGCACGACGAGGCGCGCGTCGTCCACCCAGCAGTCGGAATATTCGAAGCCGCGGCTGTAGGTGTCGAGCAGCGGCGCGCCCTCGGGGTCGCGGGCGAGGTTCAGGGTACGCGTGCCCGGCAGCTTCCTGCGCCCGCCGAGATGGTCATAGAGGAAGAGCCCGAGGCGGACGAGCCAGGCCGGCCGGTCGTCCGGGCTGTGCGGCAGCACGAAGCGCATCGGCCAGATGATGTGGCTGGCGGCGGCGAGCAGCACCTCGCGCTCGATCAGCGCCTCGCGCACCAGACGGAACTCGTAGTATTCAAGATAGCGCAGGCCGCCGTGGACGAGCTTTCCCGACCGCGAGGAGCAGCCCTCCGCAAGGTCGCCCTTCTCGCAGAGGATCACGCTCAGGCCCCGCCCCGCCGCGTCGCGGGCGATTCCCGCGCCGTTGATGCCGCCGCCGATCACCAGGAGGTCGACCATCCCCGCCTCGCTCATGCCATGCTCCTTCCGGACGCCCGGCCCGGGAGGAGCCCGGTCGTCTCCTCCCCAGCCGCTGCGGTCAGCGCGCGCGTCGCCCGGATGCCTTCAAAAATTGAAGGTGGCCGCCCCGCCAAATCGAGCCAGGCCGTGCAGCGCGGCGCAATCAGGCGGCCGAAGGCCAGCGCCTTCGCCACGAAGGGTCCCGAGTCTATGCCGATCCGGATGCCCGCGCCGTCACGCACGGAATGCCCCCAGGCCTCCGACCCTCGCGCCCACGTACACCACGTTTCCCCTTGCTGAGCCGACCCGACCCCGGTCGTGCATTTTTTTGCTAGGCGAGAAATTTATTTTACACATGGCGAGTCCTGTCAACAACGGCGGACTGGCCCGGCACGGAAACCCGCCGAAGCGGACGAGCCCCCGCGAAGGTCGATCCACTGGAGGAAAGCCGCGCCACGTCCGGCGCAGGATCCGCCTTGGCCCGCGGTCTCCGGCAGAATGTTGGCGACTCCGCCGGACGCCACCGGGCGCTGTCCGCTATTCACCAGTTCCCCTCGTGAGGTCGCGCGGAAGGCCTTCGTGCGGCGGCGCCGCGAGGCCAAGCGCGGTCATCGCGGGCGCCTCGAGGCCGGCGAAGGCGGGATGCAGGGCGCGGAGTGTGTCGAGACCCTGCAGCACCGCCGCGGCGACCGTCCGCACGATCGCGGGCGGGGTCCGGGCCGAGGTGACGAACGTCGCCGTCGGGGCGAAGGTCGGGATGGCCGAGTCCTGGCCCCGGTAGGTTCCGGCGGGGATCTCGGTCCGGGCGTAGGCGGGATTTCCCTCAATCATCGGTTCAATCTCGGCGTCGTCGAGCGGCACCATCGCGGCGCCGCAGGCAGAGCCCATATCCTCCACCGTCAGGTTCGGGTAGGCGACAATGAACACCGCGGCGTCGATCTCACCGGCGCAGAGTGCCCTCGGGGTGTCGGCCATCGGCGTGTCGGCGATGTAGGCGAAGTCGGTTTCCGACCAGCCGAGCACCTGGATCACCACACCCATCGTCGCCCGGCCGCCCGAGCCGTGCGGGCCGAAGCTTACCCGCTTGCCCTTCAGGTCGGCGAAGCGGGCGATGCCCGCGTCGGGCCGCGCGACGACGGTGAAGGGCTCGCGGAACAGGCCGAAGACCGCGCGCAGGTCCCGGTCCGGCCCGGCCTCGGCGAACGGCCCGGTGCCCTCGACCGCGTTCGCGAGCCAGTCCGACTGGACGATGCCGAAGGTGCGGGCGCCGCTGCGCAGGTCGCGAAGGTTGGCGATCGAGCCGTCGGACGGCTCGGCGAGGCAACGCACCCCGGTTTCCCAGCGCCGGGCGTTGACGAGATCGCAGACCGCGCCGCCGGCAAGGTAGTAGACCCCGGTCTTCCCCCCCGTCCCGATCGACACGAGCGCCGGATCCGCGGCCGCCGACGGACCGGCGAGCGCCACCGCGACCGACGCCGCCAGAAGCCGGCGGCGCGTGGTCCGGAGCCTGTCGCCGAGCGCACCCATGCCGCCATCGCTAGCAGCAGGGCGCGCCATCGCCAAGCGGGCGGTTGATTTGCGCCGACGCCCGCGCGGATACTCGGGGGCGGCCAGGGGCGTGAGGCGATGGAAAGCTATCAGCGACTGATCGACGTGATCGCGCTCCGCAACGTGCAGATGCGGGCCGAGCACCTGATGCTGACCCGGGTGCTCGTCTGGTCGACGCTCGGGCAGGCCGCCGCGATCCTTGGCGCCGTCGCCCTTGCGTGGCTGCTCGCGCGGCCGCTTCGCGCCCGGCTCGGCGATCTCGCCGCGCGGCAGTCCGGCCCCGCCCTGCGCGCGCCGCTGATCGCCCGCGGCGGTGTCGCCCCGGCCGGCGTCGTCTTCGCGGTGATCGCCCTCGCCTCCGCCGTCGCCGCGCGATTCGGCTGGCCCTCGCTGCTGCTCAGCACGGCGGCGAACCTCATCGGCGCGTGGATCGTCATCCGGCTTCTCACCCGGTTCATCGCCAACGAGTTCGTGTCACGGACCGTCGCCTTCCTCGCCTTCGCCATCGCGACGCTCAACATCCTCGGGCTGCTCGGACCGGCGATCGTCTGGCTGGACCATCTCGACGTCCGCCTGGGGTCGACGCGGATCTCGGCCCTCGACCTCATCCGCGCCGTGGTCGAGCTCGCCCTGCTCCTCTGGCTCGCGGGCCTCGCCGCGCGGCTGCTGGAGGCGCGGGTGCAGAGGGTGCCGAGCCTGACGCCGTCGCTGCGCGTCCTTACCGCGAAACTCCTCCGTTTCTCGCTGATCGGCCTCGCGCTCCTCGTGGCGCTGACGAGCACCGGCATCGACCTGACCGCCTTCGCGCTCTTCACCGGCGCGCTCGGCGTCGGCATCGGCTTCGGCCTGCAGAAGCCGATCTCGAACCTCATCAGCGGCATCATCCTGCTGCTCGACCGTTCGATAAAGCCCGGCGACGTCATCGAGCTCACCGATCCCGGCGACCACCAGAAGCTGCTCTTCGGCTGGGTGACCGCGCTCAACGCCCGATATGTGTCGCTGACCACGCGCGATGGCACCGAGTGGCTGGTGCCGAACGAGGATCTCATCACCCGCCGGGTGATCAACTGGTCCTACACCCACAACCGGCTGCGGCTGCTGACACCGATCTCCGTCTCGTTCGACAGCGACGTGCCGCTTGCGATGAAGCTCGTGGAGGAGGCGGCACGCGAGACGCCGCGGGTGCTGCGCCAGCCGGAGCCCGTCTGCCGGCTGATGAGCTTCGGCGACAGCATCGTGAACTTCGAGATGCGTTTCTGGATCGAGGATCCGGCCAACGGTGTCATCAACGTCCGCAGCCAGGTCCTCGTCGCGATCTGGGCGAAGTTCCGTGCCAACGGTATCCGCACGCCGCTGGCGCATCGCGACCTCCGGATAAAGCCCGACTCGGAGCTGACTGTCCGGTGGGAACCGGGCAGCCAGCCCCCCTTCGCGCCGAAGGCCCCGGAGGTGTAGGGCGGCGCCTCCCCGTGGGCGGCGCCGCTCGATCAGGCCTCCGCCGGCTCGGCGATCAGCGCCAGCGCCCGGGCGGCGACGCCGTCGGAGGTGATGCCGAACTTTTCGTAGAGCACCTCCGCCGGGGCCGAGGCGCCGAAGCCGGTCATGCCGATCACGTCGTCCTCGCCCGCGACGTAGCGCGTCCAGCCGAACTTGCCGGCCGCCTCCACCGCGACGCGGGGCGCCGTTCCAAGCACTTCGGCGCGGTACGCCTTCGGCTGCGCCTCGAAAAGCTCCCACGAGGGCATCGACACCACCGCCGCCCCGACCCCGCGCGCGGCGAGCTTCTCCGCCGCCTCGACCGCGAGCGAAACCTCGGTGCCGGTCGCGAGCAGCGTCACGTCGCGCGCGCCCACGGCCTCGCGGATCACGTAGGCGCCCTTCGCCGAGCGGTTCTCGCCGCCGTCCGCGACGCGGAGCTGGGGCACCGCCTGGCGCGACAGCGCGAGCACCGAGGGACGATGTGCGGACTCGAGGGCGATCTGCCAGCATTCCAGCGTCTCGACCGCATCCGCCGGTCGGAAGACGTTGAGGTTCGGGATTGCCCGCAGGCTCGCCATGTGCTCGATCGGCTGGTGCGTGGGACCGTCCTCGCCGAGCCCTATCGAGTCGTGGGTCAGCACGTAGACCACCCGCGCGCCCATGATCGCCGAGAGGCGGATGGCGTTCCGCGCATAGTCGGAGAACACGAGAAAGGTGCCGCCGTAGGGGATGACGCCGCCGTGCACCGCGATGCCGTTCATCGCCGCGGCCATCGCGAACTCGCGCACGCCGTAGCTGACATACCGGCCCACCGCGTCGGCGCTGAAGTCGCTGTCGACCGCCTTCACCCGCGTCAGGTTCGAGTGGGTGAGGTCGGCCGAGCCGCCGACCATCTCCGGCACCGCAGCGGTCAGGGCCTCGAGCGCGATCTGGCTCGCCTTGCGGGTCGCGACCTTCTGCGGCTTTGCGAACAGCGTCGCCTTGGCCGCGGCCACCGCTTCCGCGAAATCTCCCGGCAGGTCGCCGCGCATGCGCCGCTCGAACTCCGCCCGCTCGGGCGACGCCGCCAGCCGCTTCTCCCACTCGGCACGGACGCCCGCACCGCGTTGGCCGATCTCCCGCCAGGCCTCAAGCAGCGCGCCCGAGATCTCGAAGGGCGCTGCGGTCCAGTTCAGCGCCCGCTTCGCCGCGGCGGCCTCCTCGGCCCCGAGGGGAGCGCCGTGCGCCGCGCTCGTCCCCGCCTTCTTCGGCGCGCCGAAGCCGATCACGGTGCGGAGCGCGATCAGAACCGGCCGCTCCTCGCTGGCCCGCGCCTCGGTCATCGCCGCATCGATGGAGTCGGCGTCGTGGCCGTCGGCCTTCAGGACCCGCCAGCCACACGCGGCGAACTTCGCCGGAATGTCATCGCTGAAGCTGAGGCTCGTCGGGCCGTCGATGGAGATCTGGTTGTCGTCCCAGACCACCACCAGCTTGCCGAGCTTCAGGTGACCGGCGAGCGACACCGCTTCCTGGCCGACGCCCTCCATCAGACAGCCGTCGCCGCAGAACACCCAGGTCCGGTGATCGACGAGGCCGGTTCCGAACTGGCCCGCCATGATCCGCTCGGCAATCGCCATGCCGACGGAGCCCGCGAGCCCCTGCCCGAGCGGGCCGGTCGTGGTCTCGATCCCCGCCGCATGGCCGTACTCCGGATGCCCGGCGGTTCTGGAACCCCATTGCCGGAAGTTCTTCAGCTCCTCGATCGTCATCCCCGGATAGCCGGTCAGATGGAGCAGCGCGTAGAGCAGCATCGAGCCATGGCCGTTCGACAGCACGAACCGGTCGCGGTCCGCCCAGTCCGGCGCCGTGGCATCGAATTTCAGATGCTTGGCGAACAGCACCGTCGCGGCGTCCGCCATCCCCATCGGCGCGCCGGGATGCCCGGAATTCGCCGCCTCCACCGCGTCGATCGCCAGCGCGCGGATGCAGTTGGCCAGCTCGAACAGCCGGCCCTTCGACATGATATCACCCATCGTGGTCTCTCTCCCTTGCTTGCGCACCGGGATAGCCGATTCGGGCTTTCGTAACAATAATAAATCACAAAATCACATATCTAATGTTGCATTACGCCGGTGGGATGTTATGAACCGATGCGGAAGGAACGCGCTATGAAGCTGAACGGCCGCCGGCAGGGGATCATGGACGTGCTGCTCGCCGAAGGGTCGGCGACGGTCGATGACCTGTCGTCGCGCTTCAGCGTCTCGAAGATGACCATTCATCGCGACCTCGACGAGCTTGAGGGCGGCGGCCTGCTGCGCAAGATGCGTGGCGGCGCCTCCATCCAGTCCTCCGCCCAGTTCGAGAGCGACTTCCGCTACCGCCAGACCCTCGCCGCGGACGAAAAGGACCGCATCGCCCGCGCCGCCGCAGCGCTGATCGAGCCCGGCCAGACGGTGATGATCGACGACGGCTCCACCGCCGGTGGCATCGCCCGGCACCTCGCCGACGTGCGCCCGCTTACCGTCATCACCAACAACCTGACGGTGATCTCCACCCTCGCCGGAACCGCCGGCATCAACCTGATCGCGCTCGGAGGCGAGTATTCGAAGAAGTTCCATGGCTTCTTCGGCATCGTCTGCGAGGAGGCGCTGCGCTCGCTCCGCGCCGACGCCGCCTTCCTCTCGTCGTCGGCGATCCACGGCGCCGCGGCCTTCCACCAGAACCAGGAGGTGGTGCAGTCGAAGCGGCTGATGATCGCCGCCTCCGAGCGCCGCTACCTCTGCGTCGATCACAGCAAGTTCGGGCGCCCGGCGCTGCACTTCCTGACCAATCTCGCGACCTTCGACGAGATCCTGACCGGCGCGGCGCCAGGCGCCGAACACGAGGCCGCGCTCCGCGACGCCGGCGCCCGGCTGCGGATCGTAGACCAGGGGGAGGAAACCGCATGACCGTTTGGGTCGGCACAAGCTGGAAGATGAACAAGACGCTCGCGGAGGGCCTCGCCTTCGCCGAGGCGCTCGCCGCCTTCGTGCCGGGGCTCCACGACCGCGTGCAGCCGTTCGTGATCCCGTCCTTCACCGCCGTCCGCGAGGTGAAGGCCGCGCTCGCGGAGACCCGCGTCAAGGTCGGTGCGCAGAACATGCACTGGGCTGATGCCGGCGCCTGGACCGGCGAGGTTTCGCCCCTCCAGCTCCGCGACTGCAACCTCGATCTGGTCGAACTCGGCCACTCCGAGCGGCGCGAGCATTTCGGCGAGACAGACGGAACGGTCGGCCTCAAGACCGAGGCCGCCGTCCGCCACGGCCTCGTGCCGCTGATCTGCGTCGGCGAGACCCTTGCCGAACGCGAGGCGGGCCGCGCCGGGGAGGTGCTCGCCGCCCAGACGCGGGGGGCGCTGGCGCGGCTCGACGCCGCCCAGAAGGCGGCCGGGATCCTTTTCGCCTACGAACCCGTCTGGGCGATCGGTGACGGGGGGATCCCTGCGTCCGCCGACTACGCCGACCACCAGCAGATGCTGATCAAGCAGACCGCCGCCGCCGTGCTCGGCCGCGAGCCGCCCGTCCTCTACGGCGGCAGCGTCAATCCCGGCAACGCGGCCGACCTCGTCACCCGGCCGCACGTCGACGGCCTCTTCATCGGCCGCTCCGCCTGGGCGCCGGAAGGCTACATCGACATCCTGAGCCGGGTCGTTGCGGCCCTGTGAGCCCGTCCTATCCTTTGCAGCAAAAGACCACCGAACCGGAGGAACCCATGAAGATTGCAGTCGCCGGCGACAGCGCCGGAGCCGAGCTGGCCCACACCCTCGCCGAGCACCTCAGGGGCCGCTACGACGTCGAGGAGGTGAGCACGCCCCGCAACGACGCGGAGAAGCTCTACGCCCATCTGACCGATCGCGTTGCGAGCGGCGTCAGGGACGGCACCTATGACAAGGCCATCCTCGTCTGTGGCACCGGCATCGGCGTCTGCATTTCGGCCAACAAGGTGCCCGGCATCCGCGCCGCGCTGACCCACGACACCTATTCCGCCGAGCGAGCCGCGCTTTCGAACAACGCGCAGATCATCACGATGGGCGCGCGCGTCATCGGGGCGGAGGTGGCAAAGACGATCGCCGACGCCTTCCTCGCCCAGACCTTTGACGAGAACGGCCGCTCGGCCGGCAACGTCAAGGCGATCGACGAAGTCGACGCCAAGTACGCGAAGGCCTGACGCCACGTGCGGGCCTTCCTCGGGCGTGCTGGGCTGCCGCCGCTTCCGGAACCCGGCGGCGGCGGAAACTGATCCTCACGGCATCCGGTCGAGGATGCGGTCCGCCCGTGACGTGACCTCGGCCGCGCCACCTTCGAGGCCGAGGCCCCCGATGTCGTCCTGCCAGGCCGCCGTAGCGGCCGCCATGCGGCCGGGA
>JBGALW010000179.1:0-8032 GCA_044223585.1 Amaricoccus sp. | reverse complement strand
CGTGACCAACGCCGAGGTGCTGAAGGCGATGGAGCAGACACCGCGCGCGGACTTCCTCGAGGGCATCTTCCAGGAGCGGGCGTTCGAGGACACGCCCCTGCCGATCGCCTGCGGCCAGACGATCAGCCAGCCGACCGTGGTCGGGCTGATGACCCAGGCGCTCGACGTCTCGCG
This sequence comes from Amaricoccus sp., assembly GCA_044223585.1. GTDB lineage: Bacteria > Pseudomonadota > Alphaproteobacteria > Rhodobacterales > Rhodobacteraceae > Amaricoccus. Next base: position 7,858 of record JBGALW010000179.1, on the reverse strand, counting down.
CCGGCACAAGGTGCTGGAGATCGGCACGGGCTCCGGATACCAGGCCGCGATCCTCGCCCGGCTGGCGCGGCGGGTCTACACCATCGAGCGGCACCGCAGGCTGGCACGCCGGGCGCGGGATCTCTTCCAGCTGCACGGGCCGCACAACATCACCGTCGTGCACGCCGACGGATCTCAGGGCCTGTCGGAGCAGGCGCCCTTCGACCGGATCCTGCTGACTGCCGCCGCCGAGGACGCGCCGGGGCCGCTGCTTGACCAGCTGCGCGACGACGGCGGTGTGATGGTGCTGCCGGTGGGTCAGAGCAACGCGGTGCAGACGCTTCTCCGCATCGTGAAGACACCCGAGGGCCTGCAATACACCGAACTCGGGGCCGTGCGGTTCGTTCCCCTTGTCGAAGGGGTCGCGCAGGACGTATTGGACTGAGAACGTCGCAGGAACGAGCAGGAGGGCATTGATGGCCGAGGCAAGCGGAGGGCGCCGCGGGCGTCCGGCTCCGGCGGTTGCGTTTCTGCTCGGCACCGCGCTGGTCCTCTCGGGCTGCGAGACGGCGGGTGAGCTCAACCCTTTCGACAGCGGGACGACGGCACCGGCGGCCCAGCCGGCGGCGCCGACGGTGCCGAACGCCGCGCCGGACAGCCGCGGTGTCATCACCTATGCCACCTACCAAGTCGCGGTCGCCCGCGACGGCGACACGCTCGAGACCGTCGCCGCGCGCGTCGGCACCACGGCTCAGGCGCTGGCGAGCCGCAACGCCCTGCCGCTCAACTACCTCCTTCGGCCGGGTGAGGTGCTGCTCCTGCCTGACAGCGTGGCCCGCCCCGCCGCCGGTAGCACGACCGGCTGGTCGACGGAGGGAGTGTCCGCATCGATCGACGGCACCGCCTCGACCGTGCCGGCCGGTGGCGGGCAGTCCCAGGCGAACCCGTTCCAGAACGGCCAGACCGAGCCGCTGATCGACCCGGTGCGGCACCGGGTCGAAGCCGGCGAAACCGCCTACTCGATCGCGCGACTCTACGGCGTGTCGGTGACGGCGCTCGCCTCGTGGAACGGCCTCGGCCCGGACCTCGCGGTGCGCGAGAACCAGGAACTGCTGATCCCGATCGTCTCGAATGCCAACCGCATCTCGACCTCGGCCGGGGACACCCAGCCCGGACAGGGAACGCCGGTCTCCGCTCCGCCGAGCGCCGCGAAGCCGCTGCCGGAAAACATCACCGAAGCCGTGGCGCCGGAGTCGCCGAACCTTGGCGCCCAGCGCACACCCCAGGGCGGACGGCTCGCGGCGCCGGTCTCCGGCAAGGTGACGCGCAGGTACAACCCGGCAAACCCGAACGGCATCGGCTTCTCGGTGCCCGCCGGGACACAGGTCCACGCCGCGGCTCCGGGCGAGGTCGCGCTGGTGTCGGAGGCGCTCGGCGGTCTCGGGACGATCGTGCTGGTGCGGCACAAGGACGACCTCATCACCACCTACTCGACACTGACCAGCGTCACGGTGAAGGAAGGCGACCGCGTCGCCACCGGCCAGGTGCTGGGCGTCGTCTCCGCCCGCGACAACCCCGAACTCCAGTTCGACGTGTTCCGCGGCACCGACAGCGTCGATCCGACACCCTATATCGGCGGCTGAGGGACCGCCGCCGCCAAGCGGCGCCGACCCGGGACGCGCCTATTGCACCTCGGCGACCTCGCGGTCGGCGTCTTCCCCCAGATCGGCGGGCGTGAAGGCCGTCGCCATGTAGCGGTCGAAATAGGTGCGCAGCATCGGCAGGGCCGCCGTGAGGTTGCGGAAATCCTGGGCGCCGATCATCAGCACAACCGAATCCTCCAGCGCCTTGACATTGCCGGTGCGCAGGCCGTCGCCGAGCAGCACGCGCTCGCCGAAATGGTCACCCGCGACGATGCGCCGCACCGTTTCGGTGCCGTCGGCGTGCGGAATCCGCTGCTCGAAGGCGCCGGAGACGACGGCGTAGAACCCGTCGGCGCGGTTGCCGAGCTCGAACACCCGGTCGCCGGCGCGGTAGCGGATGTAGCGCGTCGCCTTCGGGGCGACGCTGCCGGTCTGCACCGTGCTGCGGCCCAGCAGGATATCGAGCAGCCATTGCACGGCGATGCGCACCTTGGTCCCGAAGCCCGGAACGAACGACAGGTAGTAGCTGCGCCACAGCATCCAGGCCGGGAAGCCCGACAGCCGCATGCCGAACACCTCCGCCACCCCGCGGCCGCCGCCGAGCGAGGCGAGTGCGCCCTTGGACTTGTAGACGAAGGGCTCGGGCGCGTGACCGACCGTCACCGCGCGGATGTTGCGGGCGAGGTGGCGCGCCTCCCGCACCGCAAACTGTGCCGTCGGGGGAGCGTAGTGCTCACGGGCGGATGGCGCGTCGACGAGCGGGATCAGCGCCGCGTCGCCCAGCGCCCAGATGTCGCTCCGCCCCTCGACCCTGAGCGTGCGGTCGGTGCGGATCCGGCCGCGCTCGTTCGGCAGGTCGAGCTTGGCGACCATCGGCGACGGCGCGTTGCCGATCGTCGCGACGACGGTACGGGTGCCGATGGTCTCGCCGTTCGAGGTGACGATGGCGGTTCCGGTCGCCTCCCGGACACCGGTCTTGAGCATCACCTCGATGCCGCGCTTCTCGAAGAACTGGCGGGTGTATTCGCCCAGCGACGGCGGCAGCTCGGCCAGCAGCCGGTCGGCGAACTCGATGACGATGATGCGGATTTCGTCGCGGCTGATCCGGGGGTAGAAGCCGAGGCTCCGGTCGATGAGCTCACGCATTTCGCCGGCCGTTTCGACGCCGGAGAAGCCGCCCCCGATGACGGTGAAGGTCAGCAGCTCCTTCTTCACGTCCGGGAGTCCGGTGATGTCGGCATGCTCCAGCTTGTCGATGACGTGGTTCCGGAGGGCCATCGCGTCCGGGAGGGTCTTCATCGGCAGCGCGTGGTCGGCGAGGCCGGGGAATCGCGAAAGGTCCACCCCCTGCCCCAGCGCCAGCACCAGCTGGTCGTAGGGAACCTCGGTGTAGCGCCGCTGAAGGCCCTGAAAGATCACGACGACCTTGCGGTCCAGATCAATGTCGTAGATGTGCGCCTGCCGCACCCGGACGCCGGGCAGGAGCTTGCGGAGTGGAGACACCGCGTCCCGGATGGAGACGGCCCCCGCCGCAACCTCCGGCAGCAGAGGCTGAAACACGAAGTAGTTGACGTCGTTGATGAGTTCGATTTCCGCGACGTCGCCGAGCGCCTTCTGCAACTCCTTCGCCGCGAACATCCCGGCGAAGCCATCCGCCGAGGATGAGAATTCTCCGCTTCGCCATTGCCCCCATTGCAGGAACAGCTCTGCGGAGCCTGTTTAGCGAGGCGGGGACGGCGACGCCAGTGTGCGGGTCAGGCGGCGGACGGAGTCGCTTCGGCGTCAGCCACGGCGCGGGCGGTGCGGCGGCGTCGGGCGGGCTTGACCGGAGCGCTCTCGGCAACCGCGGGTGCGCTCTCCTCGGTCACCGTCGCCGGCTCCTCCGGGACCTCACCGGCGGGCTCGGACGCCTCGCTCGTGCCGAGACGGAAATCGCGCATCAGGAAGGCCGGGACGTGGTCACCCATGCCGGGGACGGCCTCGGACCTGCCCCCGCGGGGCGCCTCAACCGGACGCGGCTGGCTGCGGCGCGGCGCCTCGGCGACTGCCTCGGACGGCTGCGGCTCGGCCCGCCGCTCGGCGCGCGGCGCATCCTTGGCCCTGCGGCCGTCGCTGCGCTTGCGGTCGGAGAGGCGCGGCTCAGGCATCGGCTCGTCCGCGCCGATCGGGCTCGCCACGACAGGAATCGTCTTCTTGACCAGTTCCTCGATCTTCACGAGGTACTTCTCGTCTGCCGGCACGCATAGGGTGAATGACTTGCCGGAGCGTCCGGCGCGGCCGGTGCGGCCGATCCGGTGGACATAGTCCTCGGAGTGGATCGGCACGTCGAAGTTGAAGACGTGGCTGACATTCGGGATGTCGAGGCCGCGCGCCGCAACATCGGAGGCGATCAGCAGCTTCAGCTCGCCATCGCGGAACTTGCCGAGGATCGCCATCCGGAGCTTCTGGTCGAGGTCGCCATGCAGGGCCGCCGCGTCGAAGCCGTGCTTCTTCAGCGACTTGGCCACCACGTCGACATCAACCTTGCGGTTGCAGAAGATGATGCCATTGGTCAGCGCATCTCCTTCGGCGCGTATCAGGCGCCGCAGCACCTCGCGCTTCTCGGCGGCGGTGGTGTCCTTGCGCCGCGGCGTGTGCTTGACCACCACCTGCTCGATCGTTTCGGAGGTCGTTGCCTGCCGGGCGACCTCGACGCGGACCGGGTTGTGCAGGAAGGTGTCGGTGATCCGGGTGATCTCCGGCGCCATCGTCGCCGAGAAGAACAGCGTCTGGCGGGTGAACGGCACCAGCTTGAAGATGCGCTCGATGTCCGGGATGAAGCCCATGTCGAGCATGCGGTCGGCCTCGTCGACCACCATGATCTGCACGCCCGTCAGCATCAGCTTGCCGCGCTCGAAATGGTCAAGCAGCCGGCCCGGCGTCGCGATCAGCACGTCGACCCCGCGGTCGATCAGCTTGTCCTGGTCCTTGAAGCTGACGCCGCCGATCAGCAGCGCCATCGAGAGCTTGAGGTGCTTCGAGTATTTCTCGAACTGCTCCGCCACCTGCGCGGCAAGCTCGCGGGTGGGCGCCAGCACGAGGCTTCGCGGCATGCGTGCGCGGGCGCGGCCCTTCGACAGCGCACAGAGCATCGGCAGCACGAAGGAGGCCGTCTTGCCGGTGCCGGTCTGGGCGATGCCGAGAACGTCGCGGCCTTCCAGCGCATGCGGAATGGCCTGCGCCTGGATCGGGGTGGGCGTTTCGTAGCCGGACTCGGAAACGGCCTGGAGTACACGCGGGTCAAGCGCGAGATCGGAAAATGTTGTCATGGAGCCTTCGTCAAAGGTTGCGGCGTTCGGCCGCATTCCTCCACGCGGCCAGGGCGCCCGGATTGGAGCCCGTAGATTTCGCAGATGCATATAAACGATCGTGGGCAAATCGTCAACGGAAGCCCGAATCAGTTTTGCAACAGGTGCCCGGCATCTGGCGCAGAATTGCCACAGGCAACCCGCCCGGACGCACCGCAGCGGCTGTTACGTGATCGTTGCACAGTCCTGCCGGCGCCGATAACGTCTGGACGAGCAGAAGGTTCCACACTCCTTGGCCAGAATTCCTGCCACGCCCCGGGCCGCCGGCCTGCCGTCCACCCGCCCGTGCGCGGGCTGATTGCGGCCTTCGTCACGACTGCCGCCCTCGGCCTCCCGGTCGCGGCTCTCTCCGGTCCCTCCTATCGGCTGCTGAGGTTCAACGGGGACCTCGTGAAATGGGGCGAGCCGCGCCTTGGCACGCCCTCGACCGTCAGCTGGGGCCTCGCCGACCACGCGCGGGCCTTCCCGGACGCGATCAACTGCGGGAGCCTCGCGCCGTTCGACTCGCTCCGCATTGCAGACGACCCCGCGATGCCAGCCATTGTTGCGGCTGCGTTCGGACTCTGGGGCGACGCGGCCGGCGTGCACTTCCGGCGCGCCGGGCCGGGAGAGACACCGGACATCCTGATCGGCGCCCAGGGCGAGCCCGACCATGTCGCCTTCGCCAACGTCTGGACGGACCATGAGCGGGCGGTCGCCGGAGTCGCGCCGCTGACCCACGCGACCATCTGCTTCAACCCCGCGCTCGCATGGGTGCCCGACGCCGCCGGACCGGGAGAGGCGGACTTCGGCACGGTGCTGGCGCACGAGATCGGCCACACGCTCGGCCTCGATCATCCCGGCCCCACCGGCGCGCTGATGGGCTACAGCGATCAGGGTGACATTGACACCCTGATGCACGGCGACGTGGCGGGCGTGATGCGGCTTTACGGCCCGCCGCAGCGCTGAAAGTCGACAAAAAAGGTCGTTCCGGCGCCGCGGCGGGTCCAGACCGGGATGGCGACCACCGAACCACGACTCCGGCGGAACGCTGCGGGTTTCCCAGCGCCCTTTGCGGGAATTTCGTCCTTCCGCCAAGGGACGCACGGGGTTTTCCGGGGTTTCCGTTCTGCCCCGCACCGGTGTATGAGCGCGGTCGATTCCCGAGTTGAGGCGAGCGATGGATCAGGTGGTCGACAAGGCGCTGCGCGGCATGGCGCAGCTCAAGGTCTCTAACATCCGGCACTGGACGGACAGGACCTTCTCGTTCAATTGCGAGCGCCCGGCGAGCTTTCGCTTCCGGTCCGGCGAATTTGCGATGATCGGCCTTCTCGTCGACGGCAAGCCACTGCTGCGCGCCTATTCGATCGCCTCGCCCTCGTGGGACGACGACCTCGAATTCTATTCGATCAAGGTCGATGACGGGCCGCTGACCTCCCGCCTCCAGCACATCCACGAGGGTGACCTGATCGTCATGCGGCCGAAGCCGGTCGGAACGCTGGTCCACGACGCGCTGACTCCCGGCAAGCGGCTGTTCCTGTTCTCGACCGGCACCGGCATCGCCCCTTTCGCCTCGCTGATCCGCGAGCCCGAAAGCTACGAGCGGTTCGACCAGGTGATCCTGACCCACACCTGCCGGCAGGTGGGCGAACTCGCCTACGGCTACGACCTCGTCGACCGCATCCGCGGGGACGAGATGCTTTCCGAAATGGTCGGCGACAGGCTGATGCACATTGCCACCACGACGCGCGAGGAAAGCCCGTGCATGGGCCGGATGACCGACTGGATCCGCGACGGCCGGCTGGCCGGGGAGACCGGCGCGCCGCTCGACCCCGAGACCGACCGGATCATGATCTGCGGCTCGATGGCGATGCTGCAGGAGCACAAGGCGATCTGCGAGGAACTCGGCTTCGTCGAAGGCTCGAACTCGGAGCCCGGCCAGTTCGTGATCGAGAAGGCCTTCGTCGACTGACGGCCGTTGGGGGGCCGAAGCCCCCCGGCCTCAGCCCTTGGTTTCCAGCAGGCGACGGGCGATGACCTGCGCCTGGATTTCCGCCGCGCCCTCGAAGATCGACAGGATCCGCGCGTCGCACAGCACCCGGCTGATCTGGTATTCCAGCGCAAAGCCGTTGCCGCCATGGATCTGCAGCGCGTTGTCGGCGTTCGACCAGGCGATCCGCGCCGCGAGCAGCTTCGCCATGCCCGCCTCCAGGTCGCACCGGATGCCCTCGTCCTTCTCGCGCGCGGCGAAATAGGTGAGCTGCCGGGCGATCATGATCTCTACCGCCATCATCGCGAGCTTGCCGTAGACGCGCGGGAAGGCGATCAGCGCCTTGCCGAACTGCTTGCGATCCTGCGCGTAGCGCATCCCGAGCTCCAGCGCGCACTGCGCCACGCCGATCGCGCGGGCCGCCGTCTGGATGCGCGCGCTCTCGAAGGTGCGCATCAGCTGGCGGAAGCCCTGTCCCTCGACGCCTCCGAGCAGGTTCGCCGCGGGCACCTTGAAACCGTCGAAACCGAGCTCGTATTCCTTCATCCCGCGGTAGCCAAGCACCGGGATCTCGCCGCCGGTCATTCCGGCCGCCGGGAACGGTTCCTCCTCGGTTCCGCGCGGCTTTTCGGCCAGCAGCATCGAGAGGCCGGTATGGTCGGTGGTCGCGGGGTCGGTCCTGACCAGCATCGTCATCACATCGGTGCGCGCCGCGTGGGTGATCCAGGTCTTGTTGCCGGTGACGACATAGGCGTCGCCATCCTTCGCCGCCCGCGTCCGCAGCGAGCCGAGGTCGGAGCCGGTGTTCGGCTCGGTGAAGACCGCGGTCGGCAGAATCTCCGCCGCCGCGATCTTCGGCAGCCATTCCTGCTTCTGCGCCTCGGTGCCGCCGCCGAGGATCAGCTCCGCCGCGATCTCCG
>JBGALW010000178.1:0-8096 GCA_044223585.1 Amaricoccus sp. | reverse complement strand
CCTCGGCCGGATCGACCTCCAGCAGGAAGCGCACGCTGCCCCCCTCGATCGACAGGGCCCGGATGACGTCGGCATCGACGAGGCTGCCGCCGTGGCCGGGCATCGGAACCGTTTGCAGGGCCGCCAGCACGGCGTCGCGGGTGATCGGCATCGGGCGCTCCCTTTCTTCCGCCTAGATCGTCGGCGCGGCAGGCGGAGGCAAGGGCCGCCTGCGCTGCCCGGAAGTGCGCGAATTCGCAGGCTTTCGCTTTTTCCGTCCGCTCTTTCGCCGGTGCCACAGGTGGCGCTCCGGTCGGGTTCCGGGTAACCGATCCGTGACCATTTATAAAGCTTAACAATTGTTTACCAGCCATGCATGAAGCGCATGGCGGCCTTTCGCAAACGGCCATTGTGGCAGATTGGCGGTCGTTTATATTGCAGTGCACAAGAACTGGAAACGCTCATAACCGAACGCAAAAGAAAGGAGACGGACATGAGTATCGGACATGCTGACCGAGCCAACGCCGCCCTGAGCGTCGAGGTTGCCGAGCACATGATCGGAATCGCGGCTCTGGGTGTTCGCGGAGCCTGGCAGAAGCACAAAGCCTACCGCGCCACCTGCGCGGAGCTGAACGCGCTGACCGACCGTCAGCTGGGTGACTTGGGGATCGGGCGAAAGACGATCAAGGCTGTCGCGCATCGCGCAGTCTACGGCGCCTGAACAACCCCACGACTGGCCGCTCCATGGGGGAGCCGGCCGATGAAAAGGAATGAACAGATGGCTAGCATCACCACTTTCGACGCACATGGCAACCAGGACGGCCTGTTCGCCCGCGTGCACCGTGCCTGGAACGACTATCGCCTGTATCGCCGGACCCTCGGCGAGCTGGAGAGCATGTCGAACCGCGAGCTCCGCGACCTCGGCATCTCCCGCTACTCGATCCGTCAGGTCGCCTACGACAGCGTCTACGGCGCCTGATCACAGGTTTCGCGGGCCGGACAGCCGGCCCGCACAAGTTTCCTCCCAAACTCGGCCGGGCTCGTCCCGGCCGTTTTTTGCTGGGATCAGAACGGCACGTCGTCCGCGGCGGTAACGAAGCGGGCGACGACGTTCTTGCGGCCGGCCTTCTCGAAGTCGATCGTCAGCTTGTCGCCCTCGACCTCGGCAACGGTGCCGTAGCCGAACTTCTGGTGAAAGATCCGGGTGCCGGGGTCGTAGGGGGCGATCGCCGTGGCGTCGATCACCATGTCCTTCGCCTCCCGCGGCTGGCTGACAGGCCGCTCGCCGGCGCGTGCCTGCATCCGCCGCCAGCCGGGGGAGTTGTAGACGTCGGCCTTCGCCACCGTCTCGGCCATCCGCGACGGCGTCGGTGCCGCGACCGGAGCCGCCGCGCCATAACCGCCGCCGTAGAGGCCGGGTGGGGTCAGCACCTCGACATGGGCGGGTGGCAGCTCGTCGACGAAGCGCGATGGCAACTGCGACTGCCACTGGTTGTAGACCCGGCGGTTGGCGGCAAACGAGATCGTGCAGAGCCTTTCGGCGCGGGTGATCCCGACATAGGCGAGCCGCCGTTCCTCCTCGACGCCCTTCTGGCCGCTCTCGTCCATCGAGCGTTGCGACGGAAACAGGCCATCCTCCCAGCCCGGCAGGAACACCGCGGGAAATTCCAGCCCCTTGGCGGCGTGGAGCGTCATGATCGACACCTTCTCCGCGCCCTCGTCGGTGTCGTTCTCCATCACGAGGCTCACATGCTCGAGGAACCCCTGCAGGTTCTCGAATTCGTTCAGCGCCTTGACCAGCTCCTTGAGGTTGTCGAGTCGCCCCTGCGCGTCCGGCGACTTTTCCGCCTGCCACATGGCGGTGTAGCCCGATTCCTCGAGGATCTGCTCGGCGATCTCGACGTGACCGGTACGGCCGCCCTGGATCAGGCCATGCCAGCGGTCGAAGCCGTCGACCAGCTGGCCGAGGGCCGCCCGTGCCCGCGCCGGGAGCCCGCCGTTCGCCACGAGGAGGCCGGCCGCGTCGAGCAGCGACACGCCATTCTCCCGCGCCGTGCGGTTGATCTCCTGGAGCGCCTTGTCGCCGATGCCGCGTTTCGGCACGTTGACGATCCGCTCGAACGCAAGGCCGTCGTCCGGCGACACCGCCACGCGGAAATACGCCATCGCGTCGCGGATCTCCTGCCGCTCGTAGAAGCGCGGCCCGCCGATCACGCGATAGGGCAGGCCGATGGTCAGGAACCGGTCCTCGAAGGCCCGCATCTGGTGTGACGCCCGCACGAGGATGGCAATGCCGTCCGGGCGCACCGGGTCGAGGCCGCGGGTGCCGCGGGCCAGCGCCTCGATCTCCTCGCCGATCCAGCGGGCTTCCTCCTCGCCGTCCCAGTGGCCGATCAGCCGGACCTTCTCGCCCCCCGGCAGGTCGGTCCAGAGGGTCTTGCCGAGCCGCTTCTCGTTCGACGCGATCACGCCGGACGCGGCAGCGAGGATGTGCGGCGTCGAGCGGTAGTTCTGCTCCAGCCGGATGACCTTCGCCCCCGGAAAATCCTTTTCGAACCGCAGGATGTTGCCGACCTCGGCGCCGCGCCAGCCGTAGATCGACTGGTCGTCGTCGCCGACGCAGCAGACGTTGCGGTGCGCGGAGGCGAGCAGGCGCAGCCACAGATACTGCGCGACGTTGGTGTCCTGGTACTCGTCGACGAGGATGTAGCGGAACCACCGCTGGTACTGCGCCAGCACGTCCGGATGGATCTGCAGGATGTGCAGGACGTGCATCAGCAGGTCGCCGAAATCGGCCGCGTTCAGCGTCCGCAGCCGCTCCTGATACTCGGCGTAGAGCTCGGCGCCCTGGTGGTTGTAGGCGCTGCTCTCGGACGCCGGCACCCGGTCCGGCGTCAGCGCCCGGTTCTTCCAGCCGTCGATCAGCCCGGCCAGCATCCGCGGCGGCCACCGCTTCTCGTCGACGTGCCGGGCCTGCACGATCTGGCGCAGGAGCCGCAGCTGGTCGTCGGTGTCGAGGATGGTGAAATTCGCCTTCAGCCCGACCAGCTCGGCGTGCCGGCGCAGGATCCGCACGGAAAGCGAGTGGAAGGTGCCGAGCCACGGCATCCCTTCCACCACCCCGCCGACGAGCTGGCCGACGCGGCCCTTCATCTCGCGCGCCGCCTTGTTGGTGAAGGTGACGGCGAGGATCTCGTTCGGTCGCGCCCGGCCGGTGGCGAGCAGGTGCGCGATGCGGGCGGTCAGCGCCCGCGTCTTGCCCGTGCCGGCCCCGGCGAGCACCAGCACCGGCCCGTCCAGCGCCTCGACCGCGGCGCGCTGGTCAGGGTTCAGGCTGTCGAGATAGGGCGCCGGTCGCGCGGCAGCCGCCCGCGCGGACAGGGGCCGCGCAGCTGCGGCCTCGAAGGCGTCCGCCTCGTCGTCGATCCAGCTGCCCATCGCCGGCCAAGGTAATCGCGCCACGCGGGAATGGGAAGTCTGTTCGCCTAAAGTTCCTGTGGGCGGCTTTCCGCGGAGGATACGCTTGCCCGAGGCCCCCCGACCCGCCGTCCGGCTGCCGCAGGTGTTGCACCGGGAACCCGCCGGCCCCGTGCGTGCGGGCCGGTGGTTGCCGCTCCTGCGCCGCTTCCATTAGTCTGCCGCGCCATGGGTTTCGGTCGCAAGCGGGGGTGCGGGACGGTGCCGGCCGGGCGGGGGTGTCGTCGGTGCTAGAGCGGACGATCAAGGCGGCGCGCGGCGTGCTCCGCCTGCTGGCGCGGCCGGTGCGGGCGGCGCGCGGCCAGAGCGGGGTCGTGCTGCAACCCTACCGCGGCTATGGGTCGCCGACCCGGATCTTCGTCATCGGCCGGGCGTTCTGGCAGCGGACCGACCAGTCGGAGGACGTCTCGGAATTCCGCGCCATCGCCCGGCGAATCCGGCGGCGGCCGGTGCGCGGCGCACGGATCGCGGCGCGCTTCTACGGGGCGCAGATCGAGGTCGAGACCGACCGCGACGGCTATTTCCGCGTCGAGATGTCGCCGGGCTCCATGGTGCCGGGAGCGGTGCGCTGGCATTCGGTCGAGCTCTCGATGCTGCAGCCCGAGCGGGTGGACGCGGTGGCCGAGGTCTACATCCCTCCGGCCGCGGCGCGCGTCGTCGTGGTGTCCGACATCGACGACACGGTGATGCACACCGGCGTTGCCAACAAGATCAAGATGCTCTGGCACCTGTTCGTCGAGGACGCCGACCGCCGCACGGTGTTCCCCGGCGTCTCGCACCTCTACCGCGCCCTCCACGCCGGCGCGTCCGGGGCGGAGGGCAACGTGCTGCTCTATGTCTCGCGCGCGCCCTGGGGCATCTACGAGATCCTCGACGAGTTCTTCCACGCCAACGACATCCCGGTCGGACCGATCCTGTTCCTGCGGGAATGGGGGATCAGCTGGAAGCATCCGCTGCCCCGCCGGGCGGTCGACCACAAGCGCGTGCTGATCGAGGCGATGATGGCGCTCTACGACGAGATGCCGTTCGTGCTGATCGGCGACAGCGGCCAGCACGATCCGGAAATCTACCGCCACCTCGTCGAACAGACCGGCGGCCGGGTCCGTGCGGTCTATATCCGCGACATTGCCGCGCGGGGACCGGAGCGGGCGGCCGAAGTGGCGGGGATCGCGGCGGCGATGCGGGCGTCCGGCGGCCATCTCGTGCTGGCAAAGGACAGCCTCGCGATGGCCGAGGACGCCGAGCGGCTCGGCCTCATCAGCGGCGAGGCCCTGGAGACGGTCCGGGCGCGCGTCAGGGAGCGGCGCGCCGCCGGCCCGGCCCTTCCGGCGGCCGACTCGCTGGCGGAGCGTCCAACAATCGACTAACGCTTTGCACGGGGAAGAGAAACGGAGGGCGCGCGGCGATGGATGCGGAAACCACCACTAGGAACCTTGACCGGCTCTGGAGCCTTACCCAGCGGGCGCAGCGCATCGGGGCGCAGCTCGGGGCGACGACGGCGGCGAAGGCCAGTGGCCAGGAGTTCTCGATCGTCGATGCCACCAGCGTCGGCGGAGCCTACCTGCGGGCCATGCAGGAGCTCGCCAACCGGCCGTGGCAGGTCGCGGCCTACCAGCAGGAACTCTGGTTCGATGTCGCCAAGGCCTGGAGCGAAGCCTTCAAGGGCGAAGGCGCAGAATCGGCCGACCGGCGGTTCCGCGACCCGAAATGGCAGGAAGACCCGACCAGCCGGGCGCTGCGCGACGCCCACCTCGCGATCGAGAATGCCACCGACCGTCTGCTGAAGGGTCTGCCGCAGGGCTCCAAGGAGCAGCTCAGGCTGGAATTCTACACCCGACAGCTGCTCAGCGCGCTGGCGCCGTCCAACTTCCTCATGCTGAACCCGGCGGCGCGGGACCGCTTCTTCGAGACGGAGGGCCAGAGCCTGCTCGACGGGTTCGAAAACCTGATCGACGATCTCGACGACGGCGGCCGGCTCGACATCGCGACAAATGACCGCAAGGCCTATGTCGTCGGCCGTGATCTCGCGACGACGCCGGGCAAGGTCGTCTGGCAGACGCCCCTGATGCAGCTGATCCAGTACGAGCCGACCACCGAGACCCAGTTCCGGCGGCCGCTGCTGCTCTGCCCCGCCTGGATCAACAAGTTCTACATCCTCGACATGCGGCCGAAGAACAGCCTCGTCAAATACATGCTCGACCGCGGGCACACCGTCTTCGTGATCTCCTGGGTGAACCCCGGCAAGGAGCACGCGGCGATGAGCTTCGAGGACTACATGACGCATGGGCCGCTGGCGGCCCTGACGGCCATCGAGCAGCTGACCGGCGAGCCGCAGGTCGACATCCTCGGCTTCTGCATCGGCGGCATCCTCGTCACCGCCACCCTCGCCTACCTCGCGGCGAAGGGCGAGGCCGACCGGATCGGCAGCGCGACGACGCTGGCGACGATGGTCGACTTCACCGACGTCGGCGAGATCGGTGTCTTCATCGACCGGGAGCGGCTGGAGGCGCTGCGCAAGCACATGGCCGACATCGGCTATCTGGAGAACCACCATCTCCAGGACATGTTCTCGATGATCCGCGAGAACGACCTCGTCTGGTCGTTCCACGTCATGAACTACCTGATGGGCCGCCGCCCGCCGGCCTTCGACCTGCTCTACTGGAATTCGGACTCGACGCGGCTGCCCGCGGCGATGCTGCTCTGGTACCTGGAGAAGATCTACATCGAGAACGGCCTGCGCAAGCCCGGCCACCTGACGATGGACGGTGTGCCGATCGACATCTCGAAGATCAGGACGCCATGCTTCGTGCTCGCCACCAAGGAGGACCACATCGCGCCGTGGACCTCGGTCTATCCGACGACGCACCTGCTCGGCGGTGACGTGAAGTTCGTCCTCGGCGGGTCGGGCCACATCGCCGGCGTCATCAACCCGCCGGCCGAGCGCGCGAAGTACGGCTACTGGACGCGGGACGACTATCCGGCCGACCCGCAGGACTGGCTGGCAGGCGCCAGCTTCACCGGCGGGTCCTGGTGGCCCTGCTGGGCGGAGTGGCTGGAGTCCAAGAGCGACGCCGAGCAGGTTCCTGCGCGCGTCCCCGGCGCCAAGGTCGGCCGGCGCAAGGCGCCGACGATCATCGAGCCGGCGCCGGGCAGCTTCGTCGTCGCGCCCTGACGCCGCCCCGCCCGCGATGTCAGCCTTTCGACTCTCGCGGGCGGTCGTCCTCGGCATGGCCGCCGCCGCCGGCGTGGCGGTGGCAAACATCTACTACAACCAGCCGCTGCTCGGGCTGATCGAGGCCGGCCTTCCCGGCCGGCTGACCGGGCTGGTGCCGACGGCGACACAGCTCGGCTATGCCGCCGGCCTGTTCCTGCTGGTGCCGCTCGGCGATGTGATGGAGCGGCGCCGGCTGATCGTCAGCCAGTTCGGGCTGCTCGCGGCGGCGCTCGCCGCCGCGGCGCTCGCGCCCGCGGCCGGGCTGCTGCTGGCGGCGTCGCTTCTGCTCGGGCTCGCGGCGAGCGTCGCGCAGCAGATCGTGCCCTCCGCCGCGCATCTCGCCGCGCCGGAGCGGCGGGGCGCGACGGTCGGCACGGTTCTGGCCGGGATCCTGACCGGCATCCTGCTCAGCCGGACCGTCGCGGGCTTCGTCGGAACGCACGCCGGCTGGCGGGCGATGTTCTGGCTCGGCGTGCCGGTGGCGCTGGCCGCCGGCCTGCTGCTCCGGCTCATCCTGCCGCCGGCGCCGCCCTCGTCACGGCTCGGCTACGGGGCGCTCCTTGTCTCGCTCGGCACACTCTGGCGCGGGTATCCGGTCCTGCGCCGCGCCGCGCTGACCCAGGGCCTGCTCTTCGCCAGCTTCTCGCTGTTCTGGACCATTCTCGCGCTCAGGCTGCAGGCGCCGCCCTTCGAGCGCGGGGCCGACGTCGCCGGGCTTTTCGGGGTCGTCGGCCTCGTCGGGATCGTCGCGGCGCCGCTCTCCGGCCGGTTCGCCGACCGGCGGGGGCCGGGGCCGATGGTGACGATCGGCGCCGGCCTCTGCGCGCTGTCGTGGCTGGTGTTCGGCCTCACGTCCTCGCTCGCGGGCATCGCCGTCGGCGTGGTGGTCCTTGACCTCTCGGTGCAGCTGGCCCTCGTCGCGAACCAGCAGCGGGTCTTCGCCTTGCAGCCCGAGGCCCGCTCGCGGCTCAACACCGTGCTGGTCGGCACGATGTTCCTTGGCGGCGCGCTCGGCTCCGGCGCCGGAGCCGCCGCCTGGTACCATGGCGGCTGGCGCGCGGTGGTCGCGCTCGGCCTGGCTTTCGGCGCCGGCGCGCTGCTCCTGCAGCTCGGCGGCCGACGGCAGGCGCGCCCCGCGGGATGATTGGCCCGCTGGCCGGAAGGCGTTGCCGCGCCTAACCGCCCGGCCGCCGCCCGAGCCAGATGGGACCGGCGATGTTGAGCCCGAGGATGCGCAGGATATGGTGCGCGCCGACGAAGGCCGGGTCGAGGCCGAGCGCCAGCGCCATCGCCGCCATCGCCTCGACCCCGCCGGGGGCATAGGTGAGCCACATCTTGCCGAACGGCTGACCGAGCAGCCGGGCGCCGGCCCAGGCGAACCCGGCGGAAACCGCGAGAGCGATCAGGATGCTGACGAGCGCCCCCG
>JBGALW010000177.1:0-8097 GCA_044223585.1 Amaricoccus sp. | reverse complement strand
CCCCGCCAGATCTCGATCGCGCCGACATGGGCGTCGTCCCGGCCGCAGAAGAGGACGAGGACGCCCTTCAGCGTGGCGCCGGCAAAGACCGGGATCGCCGCGGCGGCGGCGAGACCCGCCTCGCCGGCCGGGGCGGCGCGGAGGAAGGCGGGGTCGGAGAGGTCGGTAAGGAGAAGCGGGCGGCCCTCCTTCCAGGCGCGGCCGGGGAGGCCCTCGCCGGCCGCGAAGCCGTGGTCCTCGGCGCTGGCCTCGAACGGCTTCAGCGGGCCGTAGACGCCGTCGGCGCGCAGGAGGACGTCGCCGGAAGGACCTGGGATCCAGACCTCGGTCGCAAGGATGAAGGCGGGGGTTTCGACGAGCGTGGTCATCAGGCGACCGCCTTCCTGCCATGGTGGCCGTGCTCGTATTCCTCCAGGAATTCGAGGACCGAGGCGCGGTAACGGTAGTAGTCGGGGTGCTCGACCAGCGCCTTGCGGGTGCGGGGGCGGGCCAGATCGACCTCGACGATGCGGCCGATGGTGGCCTCGGGGCCGTTCGTCATCATCACCACGCGGTCGGAGAGCAGGATCGCCTCGTCGACGTCGTGGGTGACGCAGATCGCGGTCACGCGGGTCTGGCTCCAGACCTCCATCAGCACCTCCTGCAGCTCCCAGCGGGTGAGGCTGTCGAGCATGCCGAACGGCTCGTCGAGCAGGAGGAGCTTCGGCGAGAGCGCGAAGGCGCGGGCGATGCCGACGCGCTGGCGCATGCCGTTCGACATGTCGGCGGCGAACCGGTCCATCGAGTCGGCGAGGCCGACCTTCTCCAGGTAGTACTCGACGACCTCCTGCCGTTCGGCCCGGGTCGCCTTCGGATAGACGCGGTCGGCGCCGATCGCGACGTTCTCCTTCGCGGTCAGCCACGGCATCAGGTTCGGGCTCTGGAAGACCACGGCGCGCTCCGGGTCGGCGCCCTGGACGTGCTGGCCGTCGAGAACGATCGCACCCGACGAGATGCCGTTGAGGCCGGCGGCCATGGTGAGGACGGTGGACTTGCCGCAGCCGGAGTGGCCGATGATCGAGATGAACTCGCCGCGCTGCATGGTGAGGTTGAAGTCCTGCACCACCGTCAGCGGCCCCTTCGGCGTCGGGTAGACCTTGTGGAGCTGCGAGAACTGCAGGTAGCGGTCGTCGGACACCGCCTTCGCTGCGCGGGCATAGGCCGAGGGCAGCGCATGGCGCGGAGTGACGGCCGGGAGCTGGCGCACGGACGGGGCCTTGGCGGCGATGCCGACCTGCATCAGGTACTGGGTGATCTCGGCGCGGAGCGACTTGAAGACCGGGCTTTCGTTGAGGGCCATGCGGTCGCGGGGACGCGGCAGCGTCACCTTGACGTCGGGGCCGAGCGTGCCGTCGGGGTTCAGGATCAGCACGCGGTCGGCGAGGATCAACGCCTCGTCGACGTCGTTGGTGATCATCAGCACCGTGCGGCGCTCGGCTTCCCAGATCCGCTCGATCTCGTCGGCGAGGTTGGCGCGGGTGAGCGCGTCGAGGGCCGAGAGCGGCTCGTCGAGGAGCAGCATCTCCGGCTCCATGGCAAGCGCACGGGCGACGGAGACGCGCTGGCGCATGCCGCCCGAAAGCTCGGCCGGCTTGCGGTCGCGGGCGTGGGAGAGGCCGACCATCGCGACGTAGCGGTCGACGAGGGCGGCGCGCTCGGCCCTGGGCTTGCCCTTGTGCACGGCATCGACGGCGAGGCTGATGTTGTCGGCGACCGAGAGCCAGGGCATCAGCGCGTAGGACTGGAAGACCAGGGCGCGCTCGGGGGCGGGCTCGGTGACGGTCTCGCCCTTGAAGACGACCGCGCCGGCGTCGGGGGTGGTGAGCCCCGCGACGAGGTTGACGAGGGTGGTCTTGCCGGTGCCCGAGAAGCCCAGCACCGCGACGAACTGGCCGGCTTCGACCGAGAGGGTGATGTCCTTCAGGACCGGCGTTCCGCCGTGGCCCTTGCTGACGTTTGCTAGCTCGAGGATCGCCATGGTCTTACCGCTGGGTGGTGGTGGAGACGGCGGCCTGGATCGCGAACATGATCCGGTCGAGGAGGAAGCCGATGATCCCGATGGTCAGCACCGCGACCATGATCCGGGCGAGGCTGTCGGAGCTGCCGTTCTGGAACTCGTCCCAGACGAACTTGCCGAGGCCGGGGTTCTGGGCGAGCATCTCGGCCGCGATCAGCACCATCCAGCCGACACCGAGCGACAGACGCAGGCCGGTGAAGATGAGCGGCAGCGCCGAGGGCAGCACCAGCTTGGTGATCTTAGTCCAGGTCGAGAGCTTCAGCACCCGGCTGACGTTGACGAGGTCCTTGTCGATCGAGGCGACGCCGAGGCCGGTGTTGATGAGCGTCGGCCAGAGCGAGCAGAGCGTCACGGTGATCGCCGAGATCAGGAAGCTCTTTGAGAAGGCCGGGTTTTCGCTGGTGTAGACGGCCGAGACCACCATGGTGACGATCGGCAGCCACGCCAGCGGCGAAACCGGCTTGAAGATCTGGATGATCGGCGTCAGCCCGAGGTTCACGTTGGCCGAGAGCCCGCAGAGGATGCCGACCGGGACCGCGATGATCGTGGCGAGGGCGAAGCCGAACATCACCGTCTGGATCGAGGTCCAGATCTGCGAGTAGAAGGTCGGCTTGCCGACATACTCGCGGACCTTGACCATGTCGCCCTTGCCGTCGGCGACCAGCTTGGCGTTGCGCTCGTCCTGGCGGGCGTAGAAGTCGCTGCGCTTCTCCTGCTCGCGGACGAAGTCCTGGTTGAGCGAGACGGCCTGCTCCCAGACCGCCGCCGGCCCCGGCAGGGCGCCGAGCGAGGTCTGCACCCGTGGCGCGAGCGTGCCCCAGGCGACGAGGAAGATCGCGATCGCCACCAGCGGGATGCCGAGCAGGCGCAGGAATACCTTGAAGTTGCCGGCCGGATCGTCGCCCGCCGCCGCCTTGACGAGCGGCGAGACGAAGGCGAGGCCGAGGGTGTCGAGCGTGCCGGCAATGCGGCTCGCCCGGGCGACGCGGCGCGCGCGGCGCGCCTCGTCGGTGAGATCGGTTTCGAGGGCTATGGTCATCGGTGCTCCCCCTCAGCCCTGCACGCCGGCGTCGGTGACGGTCTGGTCGCCCTTCAGCCCGATCGGCAGGCGCGACAGGTAGTCGTTCGGCTTCTTGCCGTCGTATTCGACATGGTCGATGAACTCGGCGGTCGGCGCCTTGTAGCCGTCGCTGCCGAAGGGGAAGTCCTCCGCCTTGGCGAGGCCCTCGTCGACGAGCATGTGCGCGGCCTGCTCGTAGATCTCCGGCTTGTAGACGTCCTTGGCGGTCGCGGCGTACCAGTCGTCGGTCTGCGCCTGCGGGATCTGGCCCCAGCGGCGCATCTGGGTCAGGTACCAGACGGCGTCCGAGTAGAAGGGATAGGTCGCGTTGTAGCGGAAGAAGACGTTGAAGTCGGGGACGTCGCGGGTGTCGCCCTTCTCGTACTCGAAGGTGCCGGTCATCGAGTTGGCGATCACCTCCTCGTCGGCGCCGACGTACTCGGAGTGCGACAGGATCTCGGCCGCTTCTTTGCGGTTGGCGTTGTCGTTCTCGTCGAGCCACATCGCGGCGCGGATCAGCGCCTTGGTGAGCGCGAGGGTGGTGTTCGGGTTCTCCTCGACGAACTGCTCGGTCAGGCCGAAGACCTTCTCGGGATTGTTCTTCCAGATCTCGTAGTCGGTGACGACCGGGACGCCGATACCCTTGAACACGGCCTGCTGGTTCCACGGCTCACCGACACAGTAGCCGCTGATGGTGCCGGCCTCGAGCGTCGCCGGCATCTGCGGCGGCGGGGTGACCGACAGCAGCACGTCGGCGTCGACCTGGCCGGTGGCGTCGCCGGGGGTGTAGTAGCCCGGCTTCAGCCCGCCGGCCGCGAGCCAGTAGCGCAGTTCGTAGTTGTGGGTCGAGACCGGGAAGACCATGCCCATGTTGAAGGCCTTGCCTTCGGCGCGGAACTGCTGGACGACCGGCGCCAGCGCCTCGGCCGAGATCGGATGCTCGGGCTTGCCGTCGGCGCCGACCGGGATGTTCGCCTTCATCCCGTCCCAGACGGCGTTCGACACGGTGATGCCGTTGCCGTTCAGGTCCATCGAGAAGGGCGTGACGATGTGCGCCTTGGTGCCGTAGCCGATGGTCGCGGCGAGCGGCTGGCCGGCGAGCATGTGGGCGCCGTCGAGTTCGCCGGAGATGACGCGGTCGAGCAGCACCTTCCAGTTGGCCTGCGGCTCGAGGGTGACGTAGAGGCCCTCGTCCTCGAAGAAGCCCTTCTCGACGGCGATGGCGAGCGGCGCCATGTCGGTGAGCTTGATGAAGCCGAAGGTGAGCTCGTCCTTCTCCACCGGCAGCATGTCGGCCGCGGCGGCGGAGGCGATGAGGGCGAGGGCGGAACCGGCAAGAAGATGGCGCATGGCTGTCCTAAGTCCGTCTGGTGCTGAGGTCCGGTCGCCCGGAGCCCCGAGGGGGAAAACAAAAAGGCCGCCGATCCGGTGCGCAGTTCGCGCATGGATCAGGCGGCCTTGCCTGGGTGCCCCAGCCTCGGGGCGAAACTTGCACCGACCCGCCATTGGGCCGATGCATCGTCTATCGATCCTCGAACGGCCCGACGCAATACATTGGCGCCATCAGGACGCACATTTTTTCGCAGATGCACAACGCGTGTGCAGTCACGGCATGGAAATGCTCTGATTACGCTCAGGATTCCCCGGCTCAGTCGTCGGCCATGGGGTCGAAGACCCGGCCGTCGAAGAATCGATCCGGTCCGAGGAGCAGGCGGCCGAGGGTCGAGGCCACGGCCGTCTCGTTCGCCATGGCCCCCTCCAGCTTCTCCGAGGCGCCGGGCAGATCGGCGCCGATCGGACCGAGCACGGAGCGGAAGAGGTCGGGGCGAAAGCTGGCACGCGCCGCCGCCCGCAGGTGGGCCGGATCGGCACCGGTGCGGCGGGCGATCGAGTCGGTCATCCAGAGCGCCTGGCTCCGCCAGGGAAAATTCGCAGCGCCCGCGAAGAACTCGATCGCGCGGGGCACCCGGATCTCCCTGCCCTTGCCATCGACGACGATCCGGCCGGTGAGCGTGCGCTCGAGGATTTCGGGGGAGACGTCGAGATAGTCGGGACGGCCGAGGAGTTCCGCCGTCGTCATGACGTTCGCCGGGTCACCCAGCCAGCGCGCCGCGCGCCAGAGCGCACGCATCAGCGCCGCCGCGCGTTCGGGCTCGTTCACGACCGCCGCGCGTGGCATCGCCAGCACCTTTTCCGGGGCGAACTGCCAGATCGCGGAGCCGGGCAGGATCAGCTCGGCCGCGCCGATCTCGACGGCGAAGCTGCCCCACGGCTCGCCGACGCAGAAGGCGTCGATCTCCCCGTCGGCCATTGCCCGCGCCATCCGCGGCGGCGGTACCGTGACGAGCGAAACGCGGTCGCCGAGGCCGGTCGCAGAAAGCCAGTAGTCGACGAGCGCCGAATGCATGGAGAGCGGAAAGGGCTTGCCAAGGCGCAGCCGACGCCCCTCTGCCGCCGCTGCCAGCGCCCGCCCCGTCGCGCCGGCATCGTCGAAGTGCCCCCCCGCCCCGGCGATCCGGCGGGCAAGCTCGGGCGTCGCGCCGATCATGTCGCCGTTGACCGACAGCACCATCAGGGCGTCGAGGGCGACGTCGCCGACCCCTACCCCCGCGGTCTGCGCGATCACGACGGGCGCGAGCATGTGTGCGGCGTGGTAGCGGCCCCAGATCAGCCGGTCGCGAAGCGCCGCCCAGGAAACCTCCTGGTGCAGCACGAGATCCAGCTGCTCCTCCGCGGCGAATCCCATTTCCGCCGCGATCACCAGCGGCGCGGCGTCGAGGAGCGGTACGTATCCGATGTCGACGCGGCTGTTCATCTCAAGAGGTCCGCCGCCGTGATCAGGGCCTGGGCGACGTCGGCAACCTTGCGGCCCTGCGTCATCGCCGTGCGCCTGAGAGCCGCGTAGGCCTCGTCCTCGCTGAGGCCCTTGGCCTTCATCAGCATGCCCTTGGCCCGGTCCACGAGCTTGCGCTCCTCCAGCGCCGCCTTGGTCGCCGCGAGTTCGGAGCGCAGACGCGCGACGACGTGGAAGCGCGCGATCGCGGCCTCCAGCACCGGCCTGATCCGCTCGCGGCTGAGGCCGCCGACCACATAGGCGCTGACCCCTGCCTCGATCGCCGCGCGCATCATGCCGTCGTCGGACCGGTCGACGAACATCGCCACCGGACGGTCGCCGGGGGCGGTGGCGAGCGTCAGCGCGTCGAGGACGTCCCGGTCGGGGCTCTCGAGGTCGATGAGCACCACGTCGGGCGCGAGCGCGGCCAGCCTCCTCGCGAGGCCGCTGACGTCGCCGATGACGGTGATCTCGTAGTCGCCCGTGTCGCGAAGGCCATCGACGATCATGAGCGCGCGCTCATGGTCCTCCTCGACGACGGCGATGCTGAGCTTCGAGGCCATTGGCCCCATGCTGCGCCGCAACCAACCGACTTGCAAGTGCGAGATGGCCGGCGCCCGATGCGGGCACCGGGGCAGGCGCCGTTTATCCGGCGCCCGCCGTCGTCTGATCCTCGGCCAGCGGCTGCTTGCGGCCGGTCAGCATCGAACCGACGAGGTTCTCGCGATGACGCCAGCTCTCGAACACGACGCCGAGCAGATGGCCGGGGACGAGGACGAGAATGGCCGTGGCGAGCGCCTCGTGCAGATTCTCCAGCCAGGTCGATCCCCAGTAGGCGTCGGTCGTCTGCAGCCAGCCCGTGAAGGCCGTCGCGGCGATCGTCACCAGCAGCGCGACGATCATCGCCCCCCCGGCCGGATTGTGCCCGAGCATCCGCGGCCCGCGGCCCCGGCAGAGCGCCTGCAGATAGCCGAGAACGACGCGCGGCCCGCGAACGAAGTCCGAGAAGCGGGCGTGGCGCGGCCCGACGAAGCCCCAGACCACCCGCACGGTCAAGAGCGCCGCGATGGTATAGCCGATGCGCTCGTGCAGCCACTTCCAGTCGTCTGCCGTCAGCCAGGCGGCGGCGATCAGCGCGGCCTGGCTCCAGTGGACGACGCGGACGAGGGGGTCCCAGACCGGGACCCCCTGCGCATTCCCGTCAGTCATCGTCGCCGACCGCCGTGAAGGTGGCGGGATCGAAGAACGTCTCGGCCCGCTTGCCCTCGCCGTTGGTGCCGTAGACCTCGTAGCAGCCGTCCTCGATCTTCACGTTGCGGATCGTCCAGCCCTTCCCGGTCAGTTCGGTCCGGAGATCGTCGACCGACCGCCAGTTTTCCTTGGGAACGTCGCAGCGCTCGGCGGCGAGCGCCGGGACGGCACAGAGCAGAAGGGCCGAGGTCAGGATGAAACGCATCGCAGGTCTCCATGATTCTTTGCGTGAACGCTGCTTCGCCTCTCCACCTTGCGCTCCGCTTACGATGTTGCGCGCGCTCACGACGAGGCCACTTCCGGCGCATCTGGTCGTCCCATAAGGTCGCGCGCATGAGACTGCTCGTCGTCGAGGATACCGAGGAACTGGCCGACGCGCTGGCCCGCCACCTGCGCGGCGAGGGTCATGCGGTGGACCATGTCGCGACCGCCGCCGAGGCGGCCGCGGCCCTGCGCGCCGTCGACTATGCCGCGGTCGTCCTCGACCTCGGACTGCCGGACGGCTCCGGCCTCGACCTTCTGCGGGCGGAGCGCGCCCGCGGGGATCGCACGCCGATCCTTGTCGCCACCGCGCGGGACCGGGTCTCGGACCGCATCGCCGGGCTCGACGCCGGGGCCGACGATTATGTGGTGAAGCCGTTCGATCTCGGCGAGGTCGAAGCGCGCCTTCGCGCGCTGGTCCGCCGTGCGACGACGGCGGGGGCCACCGAAATCCCGGTCGGGCCGCTCCGGGTCGATCTCGCCGGCGGCCGGGTGTTCGGGCCGAAGGGCGAGATCCGGCTGACCGCGCGGGAATGGTCGGTGTTCGCGTTGCTGGTGGCGGCCCGCGGCCGGGTCCGGTCGCGCGCGGCACTGGAGGAGGCGCTCTACGCCTTCGAGGACGAGATCGCCGGAAAC
>JBGALW010000176.1:0-8115 GCA_044223585.1 Amaricoccus sp. | reverse complement strand
CAGCGTCGGGCAGTTCATGACGAGAAGCGCGTCGACGCCGGGGTCGCCGGCGACCGCCTCCAGCGCCGTGACATAGCGATCCGGCCGGGCGGCGCCGCCGATGTCGACCGGGTTGGCGCGGCTCCAGCCGTCGGCGAGGGCCGCGTCGAGCCGTGCCTGCGTCTCGTCGGCCAGGGTGGCGAGCGCGCCATGCTGGTCGATCAGGCGGTCTACGGCCAGGACCCCCGCCCCGCCGCTGTTGGTGACGATGCCGAGCCGCGTGCGGTTGAGCGGCCGGAACCGCCCGACCGTCTCCGCCGCGGAGAAAAGCTCGGTGAGCCCGGTGACGCGCAGGATTCCCGCGCGGCGCAGCGCGGCGTCCGCCACCGCGTCCGCGCCGGTCAGCGCGCCCGAATGCGTCTCGGCGGCGCGGGCCGCTTCCGGCGAGCGGCCGGCCTTCACCGCGATCACCGGCTTCAGGCGCGCCGCGGCACGGGCTGCGGAGATGAACTTGCGCGCTTCCGGGATCGCCTCGAGGTAGACGAGGATCGCCCGTGTCCGGCCGTCTCCGGCCAGCAGGTCGAGATAGTCCGCGACGTCGACGTCCACCATCTCGCCGAGCGAAACGGCATGACTGAAGCCGATGCCGCGATCCGCCGCCCAGTCGAGCAGCGTCGCCGCGATGGTGGCCGACTGCGCCACCAGCGCCAGCGAGCCGGTGTGCGCGCTCGCCGGTGCGTGGCTGGCGTCAAGCTTCACCGCCGGACCGACGAGCCCGAGCGAGTTCGGACCGATGATCCGCAGCAGGTAGGGCCGGGCCGCGGCCAGCATCGCGAGCTTCAGCGCCGGATCGGGCGCCATGTCGCTGACGACCACCACCAGCCGGCCGATCCGCGGCACCACCGGCCGGCCGCGCAGGGTGGCCCCGGCCTCCGCCACCGGCCAGATCGGACCGGCGAATCCGCCGTCGAGCAGGTTGCCGAGCACCCGGGCGCCGAGCCCGTGGCCCGCACCGACCACGGCGACCGAGCGCGGCGCCAGCGCAGTTTCAAGGTTCCGGATGGTCATGCCAGCTCCCGCCCCTTGCCGGGCTCCGTCTATCCCGCAGCGCAGCATAGCATAGCCGGATGCAGCCGCGCCGCAAGCGCACGCTCATACGGCGCCGCAACAAACCTACACCGTGAACGGGACCACCGGCGCGCCGAGCGCCTCCACGAGGGCGGCCGGGGAAACCGGAAAGACGTGGTGCGGGGTGCCGGCGGCGGCCCAGATCACCGGATAGTCGAGAAGGCGCGGATCGACCCACGTCTCGATTGGCCGGACGTGACCGATCGGCGCGACGCCTCCGATGGCAAAGCCGGTCGCCGCCCGCACCGAGGCAGCGTCGGCCTTCTCGAGTGGCGTGCCAGCCAGCGTCGCCGCCGCAGCCGGATCGACCCGGTTGCCGCCGGCGGTCAGGAACAGCAGGTGCCGGTCGGACCCCGCAGCACGGAAGATGATCGACTTCGCGATCTGGTCCACCATGCAGCCACAGGCCCGCGCCGCGTCTGCCGCGGTGCGGGCCGTGTCGTCCAGCCGGACAATGGTGATCGCAAGGCCAAGGCGCGCGGCGTCGGCCCGGACGCGGGCGACCGAGGCACTCTCGGCCGCCGCGCGCAGGTCGGCGTCAGCGATCCTCGACCTCGACATAGTCGCGCTGCGTCTTGCCCGTGTAGAGCTGCCGCGGGCGACCGATCTTCAGCTGCGGATCCTCCAGCATCTCCTTCCACTGGCTGATCCAGCCGACGGTGCGCGCCAGCGCGAAGATCGGCGTGAACAGCGAGGTCGGAAAGCCCATCGCGTCGAGAATGATGCCCGAATAGAAGTCGACGTTGGGGTAGAGCTTCTTCGAGATGAAGTACTCGTCCTCGAGCGCGATGCGCTCCAGCTCCTTGGCGACCTGCAGCGTCGGGTTGTTCTCGATGCCGAGGAGGCCGAGGACCTCGTCCGCGGACTGCTTCATCACCTTCGCGCGCGGGTCGAAGTTCTTGTAGACCCGGTGTCCGAAGCCCATCAGGCGGAACGGATCGTCCTTGTCCTTGGCGCGGCGGATGAATTCCGGGATCCGGTCGACGGTGCCGATCTCGCGCAGCATCCGCAGGCAGGCTTCGTTCGCGCCGCCGTGCGCCGGCCCCCACAGGCAGGCGACACCGGCCGCGACACAGGCAAACGGGTTCGCACCCGACGAGGAAGCCAGCCGCACCGTCGAGGTGGAGGCGTTCTGCTCATGGTCGGCGTGCAGGATGAAGATCCGGTCCATCGCACGGCTGAGGATCGGGTCGACAACATAGTCGGCCGCCGGGACCGAGAAGCACATGTTGATGAAGTTCGACGAATAGTCGAGGCTGTTGCGCGGATAGACGAACGGCTGGCCGACCGAATACTTGAAGGCCCAGGAGACGATCGTCGGCATCTTGGCGATCATGCGGATCGTAGCCACTTCGCGCTGCCAGGCGTCATTGATGTCGGTCGAGTCGTGGTAGAAGGCCGACATCGCGCCCATCATGCCGCAGACGATCGCCATCGGGTGGGCGTCGCGACGGAAGCCGCGGAAGAAGTACGCCATCTGCTCGTGCAGCATGGTGTGGTTCGTCACCCGGAAGACAAAATCCTCCAGCTGCGCCGCAGTCGGCAGTTCGCCGTAGAGCAGGAGATAGGATACCTCGAGGAAGGTCGACTTTTCGGCCAGCTGCTCGATCGGATAGCCGCGATAGAGCAGCTCACCCTTGTCACCGTCGATATAGGTGATCGCGCTCTCGCACGATCCGGTGGAGGTGTAGCCGGGATCGAAGGTGAACACGCCACCGTCGCTGTAGAGGCGGCGGATGTCGATGACGTCCGGCCCGATGGTGCCCGAATAGATCGGAAGGTCGAGGGTCTTGTCCCCGATCGCGAGCTTGGCTGTATGGTGGGCCTGGTTCGTCATCGCGCTTCCCCTGTTGCTCCGCCCGACCAGAGTCGGAGGGTATCGTGCGGGGCCAGCAATCCGGAGCCGCGAGGCCTGTGCCTGCATCTCGGATTCCGGTCGCGTCGGGCCCCCCTCAACTCGCAACCGTCTTCAGGCAATCCTCAAGCCGCGCGATCGATTCCTCACGGCCGAGGATTTCAAGCATATCGAATACACTGGGCGACACCGTTCGCCCGGTCAACGCTGCCCGGATCGGCTGGGCAACCTTGCCAAGACCCAGCGACTCCGCCTCGGCGACATCCCGCACGACCTTCTGTAGGTCGTCCGCGTTCCAGCTAGCATCCCGCAATCGCGAAGTCAAATCGCCGAGGATTCGCGGCGGAATGGAACCCAGCGCCTTCTCGGCCGCGGCGTCCGGGACGAAAGGACGGCGCCCCAGAATAAAGTGCGCCATATCAAGAAGTTGCGGTATCGTTCGCGCTCGCTCCTTCAGACCGGGCATGGCGCGGCGAATCTGTTCGCGCTCCACGCCTGTCAACCCCGACCTTTTTTGCGCCGCAAGATAGGCCTCGACTTCCGCCAGAAGCGCGTCGTCGTCCGCCGCGCGCATGTGCTGCCCGGACAGGTTTTCCAGCTTGCCGAAGTCGAAACGGGCCGGCGCCTTGCCGAGATGGCCGAGGTCGAACCAGGCGACGGCCTGCTCGGTGGTGAAGAACTCGTCATCCGCATGGCTCCAGCCGAGCCGCGCCAGATAGTTGCGCATCGCCTCGGGCAGGAAACCCATGTCGCGATAAGCCTCGACCCCGAGCGCCCCGTGCCGCTTGGACAGCTTCTTGCCATCCGGCCCGTGGATCAGCGGGATGTGCCCCATCACCGGCACTTCCCAGTCCATCGCCTGATAGATCAGCGTCTGCCGCGCGGCGTTGGTCAGGTGGTCGTCGCCGCGGATGATGTGCGTGACCCCCATGTCGTGGTCGTCGACCACCACGGCGAGCATGTAGGTCGGGGTGCCGTCCGAACGCAGCAGGATGAGGTCGTCGAGCGTCTCGTTCCGCCAGGTGACACGGCCCTGTACCACGTCGTCGACGCTCGTCTCGCCCTCGCGCGGCGCCCGCAGCCGAACCACATAGGGCGCGTCGGGCCAGGTTGCCGGATCGGCGTCGCGCCAGGGCGACCGGAAGAGCGGCGGCCGCCCCTCGGCCTTCGCCTGCTCGCGGAACGCCTCGATTTCCTCGACCGACGCATAGCAGCGATAGGCGGTGCCGCGCGCCAGCATCTCGGCCGCCACCTCGGCGTGACGCTCCACCCGCGCGAACTGGCTGACCGCCTCGCCGTCCCAGTCGAGCCCCAGCCAGCGCAGCCCCTCGAAGATCGCCTGCGTTGCCGCGTCGGTCGACCGCGCCCGGTCGGTGTCCTCGATGCGCAGCAGGAAGGTGCCGCCGGTATGCCGGGCATAGAGCCAGCTGAACAGCGCGGTCCGCGCGCCGCCGATGTGCAGGTATCCGGTCGGCGAGGGCGCGAAGCGGGTCACTACGGCTGACATCGGCGTTAATCTCCTCGCAACCATGCGCGGCCAAGGCTCGTCTTTAGGCCAGGACCGCACGAAAGAACAAGGGACGTGGGCAAGGTGACCGCCTCGGCCGATCGCTCGGCCCTGCTTCCGGCGTGGCGCGGAGCCCACCGGGATCCCTTGCGTCGCCGTCGTTCGGCAGCTTCGTGCCCGCGCCCTGCCGCAGCTTCGCATGAACCTGATTTCTCCCGGCGGTCGGCCCTCACCTCATGAGTCCACCGTCCGCCACCCCCTTCGCCGACCGCCTCTGGTCCATGCTGGAGGCCCAGCGCCCTAACCTGCCGCTCTGGACCCCCGTGCTTTTCGGCGCAGGGATCGGCCTCTATTTCGCGCTCCCCGCCGAGCCCCCCGTCTCCGTCCTCGCCGCGCTCGCCGGCCTCGCGATCCTGCTCATGGCCGGCGCCGCCACGACCGGCCCCCTCTCCCGCCTCGCGCTCGTCGCCCTGATATTGCCGATGCTCGGCTTCGGCACCGCGGCGCTGCGCGCACGCGCCGTCGCCGCGCCGGTGCTGCCCGCCGAGATGACCGTCGCGGTGGAGGGCCGGGTGATCGGCCTCGACCGCTCGGCCAGCGACCGGCCGCGCGTCCTGCTCGACCGCGTGGTGATCCACGGGGTCGAACCGGAAGAGACCCCGGCCCGCGTCCGCATCTCTCTCGACCCCTCGACATCGCTTGAGGTGCTTCAGCCGGGCCTGCGCCTGCTCGGCCAGGCCCGCCTCTCGCCCCCCGCGGCGCCGAGCGAGCCCGGCGGCTTCGACTATCGCCGCGTCGCCTGGTTCGAGCGGATCGGCGCCATCGGCTACGCCCGCACGCCGTTCCTGGAGACCGAGGGATCGGACACAAGCGGCCTGCACCAGCTTGCCTTCCGCCTCCGGATGGCCGCCTCGGCGCACATCCAGCACCTCGTCCCCGGCCAGAACGGCGCCTTCGCTTCCGCGATTCTGACCGGCGACCGGTCCGGCATCGACCGCTCGGTCGAGGCGGCGCTGCGGCAGTCGAGCCTCTATCACATCGTTTCGATCTCCGGCCTGCACATGACGCTGCTAGCGGCCGCGGTGTTCGCGCTGATCCGCTACGGCCTCGCGCTCGTGCCGCGGCTCGCCCTCAACTGGCCGCTGAAGAAGATCGCCGCCGTCGCCGCCCTCGCCGCGGGGGCCGCCTATCTCGTCATCTCCGGCAACGAGGTCCCGGCGCAGCGCTCCTACATCATGACCGCCACCGTGCTCGTCGCCGTCCTCCTCGACCGGCCGGCACTCACCATGCGCGCCATCGCGCTCGCGGCGTTCATCGTGCTCGTCGCGGCGCCGGAGAGCCTGACCCAGGCGGGTTTCCAGATGTCGTTTGCCGCCACCATCGCACTCATCGCCGCCTATGACGGACTGCGCGGGCAGGCGTGGTGGCAGGTGACGCAGCGGGACCGGCGCTGGCGGCTGGCAAAGCCGCTGATCGGCATCGCGATGACCTCGCTGATCGCCGGCACCGCCACCGCGCCGATCTCGGCCTTCCACTTCAACGCCGTCGCCCAGTACGGCCTGCTCGCCAACCTGCTCGCGATCCCGGCGATGGGCGTCGTCGTCATGCCCGCGGCGGTGATCGGCCTCCTCGCGTGGCCGGTCGGGCTCGACTGGCTGCCGTTCCAGGTGGCGGGCCTCGGCATGGGCTACATCATAGGTGTCGCGCGCTTCGTCGCGGGGCTCGGCGGAGCCGTCACCGGGGTACCGGCCGGGCCGCCCGCCACGCTCGCGCTCATCGCGGTCGGCGGGCTTTTCATCGTTCTCTGGGTCGGCCGCGGCCGCTGGCTCGGCCTCGCGCCGATCGCCGTCGCGCTCGTGCTCTGGGGCGGCCATGACCGCCCGGACATCCTCGTCGCCGACAACGGACGGCTGTTCGGCATCGAGACGGAGGCGGGCCGTATCCTTTCCAGCGCCGAGGGCAACGGCTACGCCGCCACCGCATGGCTGCAGGACGACGGCGACCTCGCGACCCAGGCCGAGGCGTGGGAGCGCGGCCGCCTCGCCCGCCGCCGCAACCGCATCGAAACCGACGTGCCCGGCCTCGGGCGCCTGCTCTATGTCGGAACGAAGGACGCCGCGACCGCATCCTCGGACTGCGCCGCTGCTGCGGTGCTGATCGCCCCGAACTGGCGGGAGGCGCCGGACGGTCCCTGCCTCTTCCTCGGTGCCGACCGCCTGCGCCGCGACGGCGCCGTCGCCATCCGCCTCACCGCCGCCGGCCCGGCCGTGGCCGGCGCCAAGGCCGGGAACCGCAGCCGTCCCTGGACCCGCCCGGCCCAGCGCAGATCTGGCGCCGCCCGGCCCGAGGCTCCCTTCGAGATCGCCACCGGAGCGGGACACTAGCCACCATGCAGCGGCGATTGCCGGCGGATTGCAGGTCTGGTACGCAGGCGCGATGAAATACGGGGGGTGGACGGGCGACCGTCGGCCTCCATGGCTTGATCGGCGCCTGCATGGCGCCCGCCGGTCGGACGGAGACACTGAGCGTGCCTGCACCCCTTGGCTTCCGCGCGATACGGTGCAGCCGCCTGCTGGCGCTGGTCCTCGCCGCGCCGCTCGGTCTCGCGGGCTGCCAGAACACCAACGTCGCCCAGGGCCTGCGGTCGGCGGGGATTGCCGGGACGCCGGACGAGTTCATGGTGCTGCCCACCCGGCCGCTCGAGATGCCGCAGGACATGGCCGCTCTGCCGCAGCCGCTGCCAGGCACGCCGAACCGCGTCGACTATCGCCCGCACGAGGAGGCGATCGCCGGGCTTACCGGACGGCCGACCATCGCCGCGGCTGGAGGCGAGGGGCTGGTCGCCGCCGCGGGTCCGATCGACCCGACGGTCCGCACCCAGCTCGCCGCCGAGGACGTGGAGTGGCGCAGGACCCATCACGGCCGGCTGCTCGAGCGCTGGTTCAGCACCGACAGGGACGCGCTGATCTACCGCCCCATGGTGCTGAACGCACCGGTCGCCTTTGACGACATGCGCGCGACCGGCGTCACCGTCCCCCCGGCCCCCCCGGGCGC
Organism: Amaricoccus sp.; assembly: GCA_044223585.1. Lineage (GTDB taxonomy): Bacteria > Pseudomonadota > Alphaproteobacteria > Rhodobacterales > Rhodobacteraceae > Amaricoccus. The sequence continues at coordinate 592 of JBGALW010000176.1, read as the reverse complement.
GTTGAAGCAGGAATAGCCGCCGCACAGCGGCCGGCCGATCGTTTCCAGCGGCGTGCGGATGGTCATCCGTCAGCTGTCGCTGGCGCCTGAATGCAACCGTTTTGGGAGAATGGTGCGGTCGAGAAGACTCGAACTTCCACGGGGGTTAGCCCACAGCGACCTCAACGCTGCGCGTCTACCAATTCCGCCACGACCGCACTGGCGGGGCTTCTAGCAAAGCGTCACCGGGAAGGGAAGCGGCGAAATGATCGCGGAAGCGGGGTTCGTTCACCCCGCTCCCGCGCGTCCGTCGGGGTCAGGGCTTCGGCGTCGCAAATGCCGGCACGGCGGCGGCGGGCTGGGCCGCGGCCTGGCTGATCGCCGGAGCGTCCCCGCGCATGGTCCCGGCGGCGTAGGTCAGCAGCTCCAGACGGTCGCTCCCCTCAATCAGCGGGGGAGCGCCCGCCTCGACCGCGGCATTGGCGCTCTCGATCCAGTTAAGACCGCACTCGCAGTCCGACGGCACGCCGAAGCCGTTGATGAGCTGGAAGCCCACGAGTTCGCCGTAAGGGGCGTCGCCCACCGCGTCGAGGATCAGCGCCGACCCGAGCGC
>JBGALW010000175.1:0-8119 GCA_044223585.1 Amaricoccus sp. | reverse complement strand
GCACGTCTCGAAACTTGAAACTTTGATGACGGTCATTCAGACGCGCGCGCCGAAGATCGCCGACCCGACGCGCACATGCGTCGCGCCGCAGGCGATCGCTGCCTCGAAGTCCTCGCTCATCCCCATGGAGAGACCCTCAAGCCCGTGCCGGTCCGCGAGCGCCGCCAGCGCCTCGAAGTGCGGCACGGGGTCCTCGTCCACCGGCGGGATGCACATCAGTCCGAAGACCGGAAGATCGTAGCCGGCACAGGCCGAGAGAAATGCGTCGAGCGCGTTCGGGTCGACTCCCGCCTTCTGCGGCTCGCGCCCGACATTCACCTGGACGAACAGCGTCGGGCAGGCGCCGCGTGCCTGCACGGCCTTTGCGAGCTTCTGCGCCAGGCTGTCGCGGTCGAGGCTGTGGATCGCCTCGAACATCGCGAGCGCCCGGGCGAGCTTGTTGGTCTGGAGCGGTCCGACGAGGTGCAGCCGGACGTCGGGCACCTCCGCCCGAAGCGGCATCCACCTTTCCTCTGCCTCCTGCACCCGGTTCTCGCCGAAGACCCGCTGGCCCGCGTCCAGCACCGCCCGCACCCGGTCCTCCGGCTGTACCTTGGAGACCGCCACCAGCGTCACGGCGTCGGCGGGCCGACCCGCCGACAGGAGCGCGGAGGCAATGCGGGTGCGGATCTCGGCGAGCGGCATGGCGGTCTCCTGTCCCGATGGCGGCCGCACCATAGCTCCGCCCCTCCGGCAACGGCACCCGCAAAAAGAAAGAGGCGGGCCGAAGCCCGCCTCTCCCTCTCACTGTCCCGTTTTGGGATCAGAACGCCATCACGATACCGAAGTCGGCGACCGTGTTCTCGTTGTAGTCCTGACCGATACCGCCGTTGACGGTCGCGCCGCCACCGAGGTCGTACTCGCCGGTGATCGCGAAGGTGTAGTCGCCGTCGGCGTCGCCGAGGTCGATGACCGCACCGGACTCGTCCAGGGCCTCGCCGTCCGAGCTCAGGATCTGGCCGTAGTAGCCGCCGAACGACCAGGCGTCCCAGCCGAACGAAGCGCCGACGAGGAGGGTCTCGAAGCCGGGCGAGGTCGGGCCATCGAGGTCGGCGTTGGTGTAGGTGATGCCGAAGCCGAAGGCCTCGTACTCAGCCTTGATGCCACCCGACCACTGCGTGCCCGACGGGTACTCGATACCGGTCGTCGAGGTGAAGCTCACGAAGTCGTCGTAGCCGATGCCGATCGACCACGAACCGCCACCGAAGTCGGCCGAGTAGCCGGTGCCGACGACGACGTCGTCGAGGTCGCGGTTGGACGACAGCGACAGGCCGAAGCCCATGATGTCGAAGTCGTAGCGGACGGTCGGACGGGCGAACGGGTTGGCCGCGAAGGAACCCGCGACGTCGCTGCCGAAGTTGCCGCCGTTCGAGATGAACGCGGTCTCGTCACGATCGCCGAGGCCGGTGACCGAGAAGTCGCCCGGAACGTCGCCGACCCACTGCTCGTCGGCACCGTTGGTGTCGCCGAAGGTCAGGGTGCCCCAGCTGCCCGACACGAACACCGAACCCGCGGTCTGGCCGATGGAGCCGCCCTGGCCGCCGATCGCGTTGTCGGCGCGGATCGTCGCACCGAAGGTGATGCCGCTGTCGGTCTCACCGGTCATGTTGACGCCGAAGCGGACGCGCGAGATGGCGCGCAGATCGTCGGTGACGTCGCCTTCCGAGTCGTACGCGGTCGAGCCGTCGTTGTTGATGTTGTAGCCGAGACCCAGACGGGCGTCGCCGAACAGCGCGATTCCCTGGGCCGAGGCGATGCCCGCAGCCGCCAGAGCGGCAGTCGCGGTCGTTGCGAAGAGAACCTTTTTCATCGCTTTCCTCGTGTTTCTTGTTTGAAACCCATCTCAAATCCGGAGCGTCCGGACCAAGTGAGGAATGTCATCCCTCAGCGCCCTCAAACGGTCAAGCAATTGGCGGGAGGCCGCCGAACGACCCCGGATCAATGATGCACCTTTGCCACAGTGACCCGGGGGGCGCACAAGAGCGGCCGGCCAGCTTTGCCCTTGCCGCTGCGCGGCCTTCACTTTACACACCGCGCGAGGAAGTCCAGGGACACCGCCGGCGCGTGACAAGATTGCGTTCCATATGCTTGTGCGCCGCCGCCGTCGGCCTTCTCGCCGCCTGCAACGGCGATCGCGAACTGCAGCAGCAGCGCGCGATGGAACGGCGCAACGCCGAGAACGAGATCAGCGACGAAAGCTTCTTCGACCTGTTCCGGGACCGGAGCGAGCCGGACCGGCAGGTGGCGGTGAACCGCTATCTCTGGCAGGCGTCGCTCGACATCCTGTCCTTCCTGCCGGTCGAGAGCGCCGACCCCTTCTCGGGCCTTCTCGTGACGGGATGGGGCAGCGTCAACGGCGGCAGCTATCGCGTGACCGTCTACATTTCCGATCCCTCGCTCGACGCGCGGGCGCTCAAGGTCGCGGCCTTCCGCCAGTCGGGCGGCCGCGCGGTGCCCGTCGGCGATGCCGAGAACCGGGCGCTGGAGGACGCGATCCTGACCCGCGCCCGGCAGATGCGCATCGCCCAGGCCGAAAACCAGTAAGGCCCGCCCGTCGGGATGCTGAAGCGGGAGGAGTCTCCCAATGTCGCGCTATGACGCCGGCGAGATCGAGCCGAAGTGGCAGCGGGCCTGGGACGGGGCCTCGCTGTTCCGGGCGGAGCGCGACGCGTCGCGGCCGAAATACTACGTGCTGGAGATGTTCCCCTATCCCTCCGGGCGCATCCACATGGGGCACGTCCGCAACTACACGCTCGGCGACGTGGTGGCGCGCTACAAGAAGGCGCGCGGGTTCAACGTCCTGCACCCGATGGGCTGGGACGCGTTCGGCATGCCGGCCGAGAATGCCGCGATCGAGAAGGGCATTCATCCCGGCACCTGGACCTGGGACAACATCGCCGCGATGCGCGCGCAGATGAAGCCCATGGGCCTTTCCATCGACTGGAGCCGCGAGTTCGCCACCTGCGACCCCGAATACTACGGCCGCCAGCAGGCGCTGTTCCTCGACATGCTCGACGCCGGCCTCGTCACCCGCAAGGCGGCGGTGGTGAACTGGGATCCGGTGGACATGACGGTCCTTGCCAACGAGCAGGTGATCGACGGGCGCGGCTGGCGCTCCGGCGCTCCGGTGGAGCGGCGCGAGCTCGTCCAGTGGTTCTTCCGGATCACCGACATGGCGGACGAACTCCTCTCCGCCCTCGACGGGCTCGGCGCCTGGCCGGAAAAGGTGCGCCTGATGCAGCGCAACTGGATCGGCAAGAGCCGCGGCCTGCAGTTCCGCTTCGAGACGGTGGGCGCGCCCGAGGGCTTCGGGTCGCTGGAGGTCTACACCACCCGCCCGGACACGCTCTGGGGCGCGAGCTTTGCCGCCATCGCGCCGGATCACCCGCTGGCGAGGGCGCTGGAGGGAAACCCTGCGATCGCCGCCTTCAACGAGGAATGCCGCCATGCCGGCACCTCGGAGGAGGCGATCGAGACGGCGGAGAAGCGCGGCATCGACACCGGCATCCGCGTGCGGCACCCGCTCGACCCTGCGGTCGAGCTGCCGGTCTGGATCGCCAACTTCATCCTGATGGACTATGGCACCGGCGCGATCTTCGGCTGCCCTGCGCATGACCAGCGCGACCTCGATTTCGCGCGCAAGTATGGCCTGCCCGTCACCGACGTCTTCGTCGCCACCGACTCCGACGCCCGCGTCGCCGACGTCGCGTTCACCCCGCCGAAGTCCGACCCGGTCGACTACCTCCGTCCGGTGACCCTCCCGCCCGGCGGCGCCAGCCGGATGACCGGCGACGAGGCGGTTGAGTCAACGATCGACTTCTGCGAGGCGCGCGGGATCGGCGAGGGCGTGGTCAAGTTCCGCCTGCGCGACTGGGGCGTGAGCCGGCAGCGCTACTGGGGCTGCCCGATCCCGGTGCTGCACTGCCCGGCCTGCGGCGTGGTGCCTGAGGCGCGGGAGAACCTGCCGGTCCGCCTGCCCGAGGACGTGACGTTCGACAGGCCCGGCAACCCGCTGGAGCGGCACCCGACGTGGGGGCAGGCGACCTGCCCCCGCTGCGGCGGCGCGGCGCGGCGCGAGACCGACACGATGGACACCTTCGTCGACTCGTCCTGGTACTATGCCCGCTTCACCTCGCCGCATGCGGCCGAGCCGGTGGCGGTGGCGGATGCGGACTACTGGATGAACGTCGACCAGTATGTCGGCGGCATCGAGCACGCGATCCTGCACCTGCTCTATTCCCGCTTCTTCGCCCGCGCGATGCAGGCGACCGGCCACCTGCCGGCGCGGGCGGTCGAGCCGTTCTCGGCGCTGTTCACCCAGGGGATGGTCACGCACGAGACCTATTCGACCGAGGTTGGCGGCCGTACCGTCTGGCACGAGCCGGGCGTCGTCGAGCGCGGCGAGTTCGGCGCGCGGCTGGCAGACGGCTCGCCGGTGACGATCGGCGCCTCGACCAAGATGTCGAAGTCGAAGAAGAACGTCGTGGACCCCGACGACATCATCGCCCGCTACGGTGCCGACACCGCCCGCTGGTTCGTGCTGTCCGACAGCCCGCCGGAGCGCGACGTCGAATGGACGGCCGCGGGTGCCGAGGCGGCGCACCGCCATCTCGGGCGGGTCTGGCGCCTCGCAACGGAGGCCGCGGCGGCGGCCGCCGCACCGGCGTCGGCGGAAGCCTCGGGCGAAGCCGCCGAGGCGCTGATGCGCGCCACGCACCGGGCGATCCGCGATGTGACCGCGGACGTCGAGGGCTTCGCCTTCAACAAGGCCATCGCCCGGCTCTACGAGCTGACCGCTGCGATCGGCAAGGCCAGCGCCGCCCCGGTCCCGGCCCGCGTCGCGGCACTCCGCACGCTGGCCCAGCTGATGGCGCCGATGACACCGCACCTGGCCGAAGAGGTCTGGTCGATGCTGGGCGGCGCGGGCCTCGCCGCCGCCGCGCCCTGGCCGGAGGCCGATCCCGCCTGGCTCGTCGAGGCGAGCGTCGTGCTGCCGGTGCAGGTCAACGGCAAGCGCCGTGCCGAGATCTCGGTGCCGGCCGGCGCGGACAAGGCGACGATCGAGGCGATGGTCATGGCCGACCCGTCCGTCCAGCGGGCGCTCGACGGAGCGACGCCGAAGCGGCTGGTCGTCGTGCCCGACCGGATCGTGAATGTCGTGGTCTGAGCCGATCGGCAGGCGGCGGCTGGTGGCATGGCTCGGCCTGCTGCCCCTCGCCGGCTGCGGCTTCACCCCGCTCTACGGCGAGGGGGCGCCGGCGACAAAGATGCTCGGGCGGGTCGAGGTCGACGTCATCGAGGGCGCGCCGGGCTTTGCGCTGCGCGAGCGGCTGACCGGCCGCCTCGGCGAGGCCACCGACCCCACCCAGCGGCTGAAGGTGACGCTCGCCATCGTCCAGACCGGTGTCGCGCTGACCGAGGAGAACGTGACGACCCGCTTCAACGTCGTCGGCGAGGCGACCTACACTCTCAGCCCGATCGCCGGCGGACCGGTGACGACGGGCGGCACGGTGCGTGCCGTCACCGGCTACAGCGCACCCGCCTCCGAGACCGCGTCCGCCTTCGCGACGCTGGTCGCCGAGAAGGACGCCTACCGCCGCGTGGCGCTGGAGCTCGCGGACCTCATCGTCCAGCGTCTCGCCCTCAGCGCCGACAGCTGGGCCTGACCCCGTGAAGCTCTCCGGCCGCGACTCCGCGCGTTTCCTGGCAAGGCCCGACGCGGGCGCCGCCGCGGTGCTGCTTTATGGTCCCGATGCGATGCGCGTCGCGCTGAAGCGGGCGGCGCTCGTCGACACGCTGATCGGTCCGGAGGGTGCGGCGGAGATGCGGCTCACCCGGATGCCGGGCGCGGAGCTGCGGCGCGATCCGGCCGCGCTGACCGACGCCGCACGGGCGACCGGGTTCTTTCCCGGTGACCGGGCGGTGCTGGTCGACGAGGCGACCGAGGCGGCAGCGCCGGCGCTCAAGGCCGCGCTCGCGGACTGGCAGCCCGGCGACGCGCGGATCGTGCTGACGGCAGGCAACCTCACGCCCGGCAATGCGCTGCGCAAGACGGTGGAGACGGCGCCGAACGCGGTCGCCATCGCGATCTACGCCGATCCTCCCGGCCGTGACGAGATCGACCAGGCGCTGCAGGCCGCTGGCCTCGGTCAGCCGGGGCGCGAGGCGCTCGCCGTGGTCGAGGATCTGGCGGCGGTGCTTGATCCGGGCGACTTTTCCCAGTTCATACAGAAGCTTGCGCTCTACAAGCGCGGCGACGCCGCGCCGCTGTCGCCCGACGACATCGCCGCCTGCGCCCCCCCGACGCCGGAGGCCGAGGTCGAGGCGGTGGTCGCCCTCGCCGCCGACGGCGACGCCGCGCGCCTCGCGAGGGCGTTCCGCGACCGCGGCACCGGCAGCCCAACGGGCCTCAGCATTGCCGCCGGCCGGTACTTCCGCACGCTGCACGCCGCGGCCTGCGCCGCGGACGGACCCGACGCCGCGCTTGCCCGTGCCCGCCCGCCGGTGTTCGGGCCGCGGCGCGCGCGGATGGCGGCGCAGGCCCGCAGCCTCGGTCCCGACCGGCTGGAACGGGCACTGGAGCTGATCGTCGAGGCCGAGCTGACGCTGCGGTCAAGCCGGCCCGTCCCCGGCGCCGCGGTGGTGGAGCGGCTGCTGCTGCGGCTTGCCGTGCTGCGGCGGGACTGACCCCCCCGGACTGCCTCCGGATTGACCACCGCTTTTCTCGGATACGGGAAAGCGCGTAGAATGGCCTCCGCCCCGATGGAGTTGCCAGCATGAACCAGGCGCCACGAAGCTTTGACCAGCGGCCGGGAGAGACCGGCATCGTTGCGGCCGGGGCCTATGCCGGAGGGCGCCGGGTCGCGGACGTCGCGATCGACGAGGCCGGGGCCTGGGCGCGGCGCGAGGGGCATTTCGTCTGGATCGGCCTGCTCGAACCCGACGAGGCGCTGCTGCACCGGATCCAGCAGCAGTTCACCCTGCACGACCTCGTGCTGAGCGACGCGGCGACGCCGCACGGCTATCCGAAGGTCGAGCAGTATGGCGACGCGCTGTTCGTCGTCGCCCGCACCGCGCAGCTGGTCGGGGGGCGCGTGGCGTTCGGGGAGACGCAGTTCTTTCTCGGGCGGGGCTTCATCGTCAGCGTGCGACACGGAGCCTCGACAAGCTATGCGCCGGTGCGGGAGCATTGGGAATCCTGCCCGGCGATGCTGTCGGCGGGGGAGGACTTCATCCTCTATGCGCTGCTCGACTTCATCGTCTCGAACTACATGCCGGTGCTGCAGGCAATCTCCGAGGAGGTGGAGGCGATCGAGGACATCGTGCTGGAGCGGCAGCTGAGCCGGGGCGACATCGAGCGGCTGTACCTGCTGCGCCGGGATCTGCTGCGGCTGCGCAATGCCGGGGGGCCGCTGATCGAGGTCTGCCGCCGCCTCGCGAGCCTCGACCTGCCGCAGATCAGCGCCGGAATGCGTCCGCATTTCAGGGACATAACCGATCACGTCCATGTCGTCGAGGAGCGGATCGACAGCCTGCGGGAAGTGCTGGCCTTTGCCTTCGAGGCGAGCCTGCTGATGGGGCAGGACCATGCCAACCACGTCGCGAAGAAGCTGGCGGGCTGGGCGGCGATCCTCGCGGTGCCGACGGCGGTCGCGGGGATTTACGGCATGAATTTCCAGCACATGCCGGAAACCGAAAGCCACTATGGCTTCTATGGCGTCGTCGTCCTGATGGTCGCGACCTGCGGCTTTCTCTGGTGGCGGTTCCGGGCGAACGACTGGGTCTGAGGGCCGGCGAATCGGCACGGTTTCGACGGTTAACGGCGTGCACCGGGGTGGTACAACCCGTGCACATTGCGTGCACCATCCATGCACCGCGCCCGCGCGGCGGGCCGGGAGGTTAACGGTGCGGGCCGCCCGGCGCAGAAATGGCTGAAGGACGGATGAATACCCGGGACGAGCGAGAGGCGGGGCGCTTCAGATGTCCCCGCCGATGCGTCGGCATCGGCAGCGCCTGCCTGCCCCCCGGCAGGCGCTTCGCGCCAGCCCAGGCAGGCGCGCCGATGCCCTATCGCGATGAC
>JBGALW010000174.1:0-8135 GCA_044223585.1 Amaricoccus sp. | reverse complement strand
GGCTTTCATGTGTCCGATCTCGGGTTCGATGCCGCTGCGCCGCTTCAGCAGTTTCGCCAGCACCGGCGTCAGCCCTCGTCGGGTGCCGCTGATCAGCACGCGGGTGGTCCCGACGCCGTGGCCGCGATAACCGCGGTCGACAACGGCCAGGTCCGGTGCCTCTCCGGTCAGGATCGTGACCTGCTCCAGCGCCGCGGCCAGGGTGTGGCCGTCATAGGGGTTGCCCGGAAAGCTGCGCGCGCCGACCACGAAGCCCCCGTCGATGGTGGTGGCGAGGCTGACCTTGGTGCCGAATTCATATCGCACCCGCGCCTTGCCCTTGGAGATGCAGTCGACCTCGGGCTCGTGCAGGGAATAGATCTTGCCCTTGGTCTTCGGCCCCTGTTCCAGCAGGCGGCCGACCAGCCGGAGCGCCTCCAGCACCTTGTCGCGCAGCGGGTGTCAACGCCGACGGAAGAGTGTATGCGCCGTCTGCGCCCCATTGATTTCGCCGGTTCCCCGGCGCCGATCGAGGGGCGAGTCTCGCTCTGAGGTTTCAGAAGGAGACGGCGATGGCGGATGGCGGCGAAGGGTTCGAGGGCCGCATTGCGGTCATCCGGCGGACTCGGGGGTATCGTAAGTGGCCGGAGGAGGTGAAGGCCACGGATCGTGGCAGAGAGCTTCCGGCCCGGCGTTCGAGTTGTGGATGTCGCGCAGCGTCACGGGATGCTGGCCCACCAGCTTTCCGATTGGCGGCGTCAGGCGCGGCAGGGGTTGCTGGCTTTGCCCGAAGATGCCGTGGAGGGCCTGGAGGCCGCTTTCGTGCCGCTGGCTGTGGAGACGGAGATCGCTGCCATTGGAGGGGATGCGGCGGTCGGCGCCATCACCATCGAGATCGGCGGCGATGTTGTGCTGCGGGTTCCGGGCGATGTTTCCCTTGAGCGGGCGGCGTCGTTGGTGCGCGCACTGCGAGGGGTGGCGTGATCGTCGCCGGCCAGCGGCTGCCGATCGTGGTAGCGACCCGGCCCGTCGACTTCCGCTGCGGCCATCAGGCTCTGGCGCTGATCGTGCAGGACCAGCTGAAGCTCGATCCGCACTCGGGCGTAACGGTGGTGTTCCGGTCCAAACGCGGGGACAGGCTGAAGATCCTGGTCTGGGACGGCAGCGGCCTGGTGCTGATCTACAAGCGGCTGGAGCAGGGGAACTTCGCCTGGCCGAAGGTCCAGGACGGGGTCATGCGTCTGTCGCGGGCGCAGTACGAGGCGCTTTTCGACGGACTGGAGTGGCGACGGGTGGTGGCACAGCGGGTGGCGCCTCCGGCTGCGGCGGGGTGACTCAGGCGGCGCTCCGGGGCGCTGTTTTGTTGGGGCTTCCGGCCGGATCGGGTAGGAAGGCGCATGTCGCAGCCCCTCGATCTCAGCCGGTTTCCCGATCTTCCGCCCGAGGTGGTGAGGGCGCTCGAGGCTCAGCATGCGGCGCTGGAGGCGGCCCGGTTCGAGGTCTCCGTCGAGCGCGCCGCCCGGTTGCACGAGCAGGCGTTGGGGGCCGAGAAGGACGCCTTCATCACCGAATTGAAGGAGCTGATCGGGAAGCTGGAGGGCCAGGTCGCGCAGTACCGGCGCGCGAAGTTCGGGCCGAAATCCGAGAAGCTGGACCCTGCCCAGCTGCAGCTCGCTCTCGAGGATCTCGAGACCGTCATCGCCGAGACCCAGGCACAGATCGCCGCGGTCGAGGAAAGGATCGCGGCCAGCGCGACCGCTGCGGAGACGAAGACCCGCGCGCCCCGCAAGGCGCGGGCGCTGCCGGACCACCTGCCGCGCGTCGAACGCGTCATCGAACCGGACAGCATCAACTGCCCCTGCGGTTGCGGCGCCATGGTCCGGATCGGGGAAGACCGGACGGAACGGCTCGACGTCATTCCGGCCCGCTACCAGGTCATCGTGACGATCCGCCCGAAATACGCCTGCCCGAAGGGGCGGAGCGGAGTGGTTCAGGCCAGGGCGCCCGCGCATCTTCTGGAGGGGAGCTGGCCGACCGAAGCGCTGCTGGCCCATGTCGCGGTGGCCAAGCATTCCGAACACATGCCGCTGAACCGTCAGGCGGTGGTCATGGCGCGGCTCGGCGTGCCGATCGACCGCTCGGTGCTGGCCGACTGGATGGGCCGCACCGGCGCCCTGATCGCGCCGGTGGTCGAGCGGATGGCGGTGCTGCTGAAGGCCGGAAGCGCGCGGCTCTACATGGACGAGACCACGGCGCCGGTGCTGGACCCGGGGCGCGGCAAGACCAAGACCGGCTACCTCTGGGCGATGCTGCGCGACGACCGGGGCTGGGGAGGTCCCCTGCCTCCGGGCGTCGTCTTCCACTACCACCCCGGCCGCAGCGGTGCGTTCGCCGACGAGATCCTCGACGGCTTCGACGGCACGATCCAGGTCGATGCCTATGGCGGCTACAGCCATCTGGCCAGGCCTGATCGCAAGGGCGGCAGACCGTTGAAACTGGCGTTCTGCTGGTCACACGGCAGGAGGAAATTGATCGCCGCCGCACCAAAGAAGGGCTCGCCCATCGTGGACGAGGCGCTCCTGCGCATCGCGGCGCTCTACAAGATCGAGGATGCGATCCGGGGCTCGGCCCCAGATCATCGCCGGACCGTCCGCCAGGAGCTGTCCCGCCCTCTGGTGGACGCCTTCTTCACCTGGCTCGCCGCCCAAGCCGCCCGGGTCTCGCGCAAGTCGGATCTCGGCGAGGCGATGGCCTACATGCTCCGCCGCCACCACGGCTTCCGGCTGTTCCTCGACGATGGCCATGTCGACATCGACTCCAACCTGGTCGAGAACGCCATCCGCAGCCCGGCCATGAACCGCCGCAACGCACTCTTCGCCGGCCACGATGAGGGCGGGCATTCCTGGGCACGCTTCGCCAGCCTGATCGGCACAGCCAAGATCAACGGCGTCGAGCCCTACGGCTACCTGGTCGATCTCTTCACCCGGCTCGCCAACGGCCATCTCGACAAGGACATCGACGCGCTGATGCCCTGGGCCTACATCCCGGCGGCCACGCCCGAGCCCGCCTCAAATCCGGGGAAATGACCTCATCCGGGATTCCCCAGTGAGCTCATATGAGTTCCGAAAATCAGCGAAGAGCAACAACGCCCCCACGAGTCCGCATTTTTTGGCCGCAAGATCCTTGATCTTCGGCGCACCCGGGCGTGGGAGCGACGGTCCGGGTGCAAACTTTGCTGTCGGGCTGCCGGAATCCCGGCGACCGCGACGGCGGCGAAACCGCATTCCGGGCGAGTGGCTGGTCTGCCCCCGTCCCGGAGCGCGCCGCGCCCGTTCGGTCACGACGATCAGGGCGCCTGCCCTGCAGGCCAGCGCGGAAGCCTGGCCACTGCGGCTATTGTCCGAGCCTGTCCCGGCGGGACCTGCCCCCGGGGCCGCCACCGACACCAACCGCAACCCGACCTCGACCATCGCCACAGCGGCGACCCGGTTCCCGGGTTCGCCAGTGACGGTCATGCTGTGACCCCCGTTTTCTCCTCCATCTGAGGTTAGAGTCCGGCCCGAGGAGAGGACCGGACGATGAAGCGATCGAAGTTCAGCGAGGAGCAGATCGTGGCGATCCTGCGCGAGCAGGAAGCCCGGCCCTGTGAGTTTTCTCCTCCATCTGAGGTTACCGGCCCGATGCTGTGACCCCCGTTTTCTCCTCCATCTGAGGTTAGAGTCCGGCCCGAGGAGAGGACCGGACGATGAAGCGATCGAAGTTCAGCGAGGAGCAGATCGTGGCGATCCTGCGCGAGCAGGAAGCCGGGTCGAAGACGGCGGACGTCTGCCGCGAGCACGGCATCAGCACTGCGACGTTCTACGCCTGGAAGGCGAAGTATGGCGGCATGGATGTATCCGAGACGAAGCGACTGAAGGCGCTCGAGGACGAGAACGCCAGGCTGAAGCGGCTGCTGGCCGACGCGATGCTCGACAACGCCGCGCTGAAGGATCTGCTCGGCCGAAAATGGTGACGCCCGCCGTCAGGCGAGACGCGGTCGCCCATCTCGTGGAGGCCTACGAGATGAGCGAGCGGCGGGCGTGCAACGCGATCGGCGTCGACCGATCCTCGGTGAGATACCGCAGCCGGCGTCCCGACGACGCCGCGCTGCGAGCGCGCCTGCGCGAGCTGGCGGCCGAACGCCGGCGGTTCGGTTACCGCCGGCTCCATGTCCTGCTGCGCCATGAGGGGCTGGTGGCGAACCGCAAACGCACCCAGCGGCTCTACCGCGAGGAGGGGCTGACGGTGCGCAAGCGCCGCGGCCGCAAGCGCGCCGTGGGGACCCGAGCGCCGATCCTGACGGTCGCCGCGCCGAACACGCGTTGGTCGGTCGATTTCGTGCATGACCAACTCGGCGACGGACGTCGGTTGCGGGTCTTCAACGTTGTCGACGACGTCACGAAGGAGTGCCTCGCGGCCGTGGTGGACACCTCGATCTCGGGCAAGCGCGTCGCGCGCGAACTGACGGAGATCGTCGCCCGCCGCGGCAAGCCGGACCTGATCGTCAGCGACCACGGCACGGAGTTCACCTCGAACGCCATGCTGCAATGGACCCAGGCGGCGGGTGTCGCCTGGCATTTCATCGCGCCCGGCAAGCCGATGCAGAACGGCATCTGCGAGGCGTTTAACGGCCGGATGCGGGACGAGCTTCTGAACGAGACCCTGTTCTTCAGCCTCGGCCACGCCCGCGCGGCCACGGCCCGATGGGTCGCTGACTACAATCACCGCCGCCCGCATTCCGCGCTCGGCTACGCCACCCCGGCGGCCTACGCCGCCCAACTCACCGCAACGGGCGATCGCCTCCGCGCAGCGGAAACGCTCCACCGATCGCCCGTTGCTCCGTCGGCCCAGCAGGGCCAAAGTCACCGTCGGGCTCCAGCATCAGCCGGATGAGAAGCGGGGGTCACAGCACCTGCGCTCAAAGTTATCCACAGCTCTAGGTGTTAAGATGGGTTAGATTCTGTGTTAAGCAGCCAAAATACCTTTTAAAGCATTGTTATTAGATGATTATTTTTGATGCCTTGTGTGTGAAAGTACGAAAGAGCGTGTGTGAAAGTACGAAAGATCGTGGGTAAAAGTACGAAACCCCGCCTGCGTGTGTGAAAGTACGAATCGGCGTGGATCTTGAGCTTCTAGCCTCCTATTGTGTGTGAAAGTACGAAAGGCCTTTCCTTGTCCGACGAACCCGCGGTCAACCGCTCTCCCCTCCTGCCTGACCGCTACCCTCAGGGAGATTTTTTCGTCTGTGACATCTTCGATGCCGTGCCCAAAGCCGACATGGCTTCCATGGAGCATCCGATCTTCTCGCTCTCCACCAAGCCTGACACGCGCGTTCGGGAGTACGAGCACAACGGCATCAAGATCGCGATCAAGCCGTCTGTAGATGGGCTGGCAACCGTCCATGACCGGGATGTCCTGATCTACTGCATCAGTCAGCTGATGACGGCCATCAATGACGGCAAGGAAGTTTCGCAGGTCGTCCGGTTCCGTGCTTTCGACATGCTGGTTGCCACCAACCGCAACACTGCCGGATCTGGTTATGCTCAGTTGAAGGCCGCACTTGAGCGTCTGGCCGGCACGCGGATCAGCACGAACATCGTGACCGGTGGGAAGGAGATCTTCCGGACCTTCGGCCTGATCGAGAGCGCCGAGGTTGTCAGGGAGACCCGTGACGGCCGCATGCAGGAGGTCGAGATAAAGCTGTCAGATTGGGTGTTCAACGCGATCAGGTCAAAAGAGGTCCTGACGCTGCACAGGGATTACTTCCGCCTTCGAAAGCCCCTTGAGCGCCGAATCTATGAACTCGCCCGCAAGCACTGCGGCGCGCAGAAGGAATGGCGGATCAGCCTGACGCTGCTGCAGAAGAAATGCGGATCGAACTCGACCCAGCGAGAGTTCCGGCGCCTCGTCCTGAACATCGTGCGCGAGGACCAGGAGCACGACCACATGCCCGACTACGCTATCGTCTATGACGAGCAGGAGGACATGGTGACCTTCACGAACCGCCAGAGCGTGAAGCTCGTACTGCCCCGCGCGATCGCCCCCCAGCTTGATCCCGACGTCTATGAGACTGCGCGGATGCTGGCGCCCGGCTTCGACGTCCATTTCCTCGAGCGCGAGTGGCGCAGCTGGCTCCCGGAGACGCCGCGAAATCCAGAAGCGGCCTTCCTGGGGTTCTGCAGGAAGTGGATGCAGAACAAGAAGAATACCGGATAATTTCAAATACCGGATTTTTCTTTGTAGAGCGCCCAAGCTTCTTCGATCAGGACGCCTTGCTGCACGCCCCGGCGCTTCGCTTCATTGGCGATCTCCTCAGAGACACCGGGCAAGACCTTTGCGTGAACCTGTCCTGTCCGGGGGCTTGGCTTGCGCCCACGGCGCTTCTGGCCGTCCCGGACGACGAAGCCCAGCTCCTCCCCTGCCCGCTCGGCCCTCTCGATTGCCTGCGGACTGCGGTCCTTCTCCCGGCTTTTCAGGCGGCCGAGATCGATGTTGAAGGCTTTCCCGTCCGACATCTCAGCTTCCTTCCGCCAACCGCTTGTAGACAGCCTGAGCGAACAGAGCTGCGTTCTCGATCGCCCCTTCCATGTTCCCTTGCGGGGGCATGTTCCGCAGGTTGCCTCCGAACTCGAAAAGCGCCGAGAACGCGGCCCTCTCCATCAGCGGCGGATCGATCAGATCGACGCCCTGCTCCGACAGGGACTCGGCAATACCGCTGTGCTGCTTCGAGCGTATGGCTTTCGTCATCGTGAAGACCATCGCATGCGGGATCTTCCGGTCGAGTGCATCTTCCTCCTCGGCGATGAGCTGGAGCGCCCTGACACCGATCGTGGCATCAAGCGTCGTCGCCCGCATCGGAGTGATGACCAAGTCGGCCTGGGAGATCGCCCTCGAAACCAGCCGGGAGGCCACGCCCTCGAGGTCCACGACGACGATCTGACCATCCGTGTCGTGCTGCTTGATGGTCCTGACGATGTCCGACTCCGTCACGTTCGACAGCACCTTGATCCGGTCTGGCAAAGGGGCCCGATCAGCCCAGAGGGTCAGCGAATGGTTGGGGTCACAGTCCAGCATGACGACATTCGCGCCGGCATGGGCTAGCTCTGTCCCCAGCAGGACGGCAGCGGTGGACTTCCCTGCACCGCCCTTGGGCGACGCAATCACAACGGTCGGCATAGGCGACTCCAAAATATCAGATATTTACACTAACCGGATATTTATAAAAATCCAATAATCATCATGACCGGTATAAAATTTACGCTTGACGTACATCGTCAGGATCCCTATGTGCTTGCAGGCAATGATCCTGGGCTATCGCGACAAGAAGACGGAGAACTTCGCCCGCGGCGAGTTTGTGAAGGCGTTTCAGGGCTTCGAGGACCAGGCGGCAAAGCGGCTTGCCATCCTGAACGCCGCACCATCGCTGGACACGCTGCGCGCCCTGCCGAGCAATCGTCTGGAAGCGCTGAGGGGCGACAGGGCAGGGCAGTTCTCCATTCGCGTCAACCAGCAATGGCGGATCTGCTTCGAGTGGCCCGAGGGACAGCCTGGACCAAGCAACGTTGAAATTGTGGACTACCACTGACCGAAGGAGATCAGGCCATGTTCATGAGAGCAGTCCATCCCGGCCGGGTCCTGAAGGACGAGCTGGACGAGCTGGGCATCACGCCCACCGAGTTTTCGCGACAGATCGACGTACCGCCCAACCGGGTCAGCCAGATCATCGCGGGCAAGCGCTCGATCACCGGAGACACGGCACTGCGCTTCGGTCACTGGTTCGGGACCGACCCCCAGTTCTGGCTGAACCTGCAAGCGCAGTTCGACCTGCTGCAAGCTGACAAGGAAACCGGCGAGATGATCCGACACCTGCCGACCCGCTCGAGTTGGCCTTCCCAAGCTGAACGCACGCCGCCCCTGTGACCGTGCCCTGAAGCGCGTTCACCAGCATCCGGCCATCCTCGTGGGGGGCCTGCGGGGTTTCCCCTCATTGTTGATCGCGCCGCCCGCGGTCAAGGGCGTCGGTGGCGCTGAGGGTTGTCCACGGGAGGGGCCCGCGCGCCCGGCGCCGGGGACCGGCCGCTTAACGGAATGGGTCATTCTGTTAAGCGCGACACGCC
>JBGALW010000173.1:0-8287 GCA_044223585.1 Amaricoccus sp. | reverse complement strand
GCCGCCTGCATCGCCCGGAAGCCGCCATTGCCGTCCGGCGCCGGCGATGTGATGTGATAGGCGTCGCCCGACATGCCGTAGCCGACAACCTCGGCGTGGATCTTGGCGCCGCGGGCGCGGGCATGCTCCAGCTCCTCCAGCACCACGACGCCGGCACCCTCGCCCATCACGAAGCCGTCGCGGTCCTTGTCATAGGGCCGGCTCGCCCGCGTCGGCTGGTCGTTGAAGCCCGTCGACAGCGCCTTGCAGGCGGCGAAACCGGCGATCCCGAGCTCGCAGATCGCCGCCTCGGCGCCGCCCGCCACCATCACGTCGGCGTCGCCATGCTGGATCAGCCGCGTGCCGTCGCCGATCGCGTGCGCGCCGGTCGAGCAGGCGGTCACCACCGAATGGTTCGGCCCCATGAAGCCGTAGCGGATCGACACCTGCCCCGAGCCGAGGTTGATGAGGCTGCCGGGGATGAAGAACGGCGACACGCGTCGCGGCCCCTTCTCCTTCAGGATGATCGCGGTCTCGGAGATCGTCGCGAGCCCGCCGATGCCCGAGCCGATGATGACGCCGGTGCGGAGCCGCCCCTCCTCGTCCTCCGGCTTCCAGCCGGCGTCGGTCAGCGCCTGCTCCGCCGCGGCCTGGGCGAACAGGATGAAGCTGTCGACCTTGCGCTGCTCCTTCGGCGCCAGCCAGTCGTCGGGATTGAAGGTGCCGTTCGACCCGTCGCCGTACGGCACCTCGCAGGCGATGTCGCAGGCGAGATGGCTTGCGTCGAAACGGGTGATCTTGCCGGCGCCCGACTGCCCGGCGAGGAGCCGCGTCCACGTCTCCTCGACGCCGCAGGCCAGCGGCGAGACCATGCCCATTCCGGTAATCACCACCCGACGCATGCCGCCCCCGTCCCTTGCAGAAAAGTCATCCCGTTTAGCCCGAAAGCCCCGAACCCGGCAAGCCCGGTCCGCCGAAAGCGCCGCCAGGGGATGCGAGCGTGCCCATACGGTTGATGTCGCGAACCTATTCGGCGCCTCAGGGAGCGTCGGCCTGCGGCCGGTCCGCACCCTGCCGGCCGAGATCCTCGTAGAAGCGGAGCAGGTAGCCGTCGGGATCGGCGACGACGAACTGGCGGTGCCCCACCGCCCCGTCGCCGGTGCCATACCACCGCTCCTCCGGGGCGAGGAGCAGCGGAGTTCCGGCCGCGGCCAGCGCCTCGACCAGCGCGCCGATGCCGGGAACCCGGATCTGCAGGTTGAGGCCCCTGCCGAACGGCCGCGACCGAGGCAGGTGGCCGTCGTCGAACGTCCGCCCGAGGCCGATCTCGTCGATCATCAGTTCGGCCGCGCCGAGGGCGAGATAGCTGAACCCCTCCTCCGGGCGCTCGTAGACGACGCCGAACCCGAGGATCCGGCAATAGAAGTCGCGGGAGGCCCGCCAGTCCGACACGGCCAGCTCGGGGACGAGGGCGTTGGTCATGGCGACGCGATCCGCCCGAAAGCGAACGGCGCCCGGTTTCCCGGACGCCGCGCTGAAGAAGGCATTGGCCCTCGCCCGCCCTCAGGCGTTCGAGTTGGCCTCGATGAACTTCACCGCATCGCCGTACGTCTGGATCGTCTCCGCCGCATCGTCGGGGATCTCGATGCCGAACTCTTCCTCGAACGCCATCACCAGCTCCACGGTGTCGAGGCTGTCCGCGCCGAGATCGTCGATGAAGGAGGCGGTCTCCGTCACCTTCGCCTCGTCGACGCTCAGGTGCTCGACCACGATCTTTTTGACGCGCTCTGCGATATCGCTCATTGATACTTCCTCGTTGTGTCCGGCTGCCGGCTCTCTGCCCGGCCCGCCCCCCGTTGGCCCACCGGGCCGCTTCCAGTGACGTTCGTCCGTAGTTCCCGGCGTCCGTTTCTCAGGTCTCGGCCCCGTTCCGGCGTGGGGATCACGCCCCGTGAAGGCTTTCGGCGCCTATAGCATAACCGGCACGCATGGCAAATGCTAATGCACCCCCCCGCTCCGGACCCTCAGATCATCGCCATTCCGCCATTTACATGAAGGGTCTGCCCCGTCACGTAAGCCGCCTCGGCAGAAGCAAGAAACGCCACCGCGGCGGCGATCTCTTCCGACGAACCCATCCGTCCCGCGGGGATCTGCGCGGCGATCTTCGCCTTCTGGTCGTCGGTCAGCACCTCGGTCATCGCGGTGGCGATGAAGCCCGGCGCAACGCAGTTGACGGTGATGCCGCGGCTCGCCACTTCGGCGGCGAGGCTCTTCGACATGCCGATGACCGCGGCCTTGGAGGCGGCATAGTTGGCCTGCCCCGGATTGCCGGTGACGCCGACGACCGAGCTCACGTTGACGATCCGCCCCCAGCGCGCCTTCATCATGCCGCGCAGCACCGCCCGCGACAGGCGCATGACGCTCGTCAGGTTGACGGCGATCACGGTGTCCCAGTCGGCATCGGACATGCGCATCATCAGCTGGTCGCGGGTGATGCCGGCATTGTTGACGAGGATGTCGACCGACCCCATCGCCTCCGCCGCACGCTTCGGCAGCGCCTCGACCGCCGCGGTGTCGGAGAGGTCGCAGGTCAGCACATGCGCGCGCTCGCCGAGCTCGCCCGCCAGCGCCTCCAGCGGCGCCACCCGCGTCCCCGACAGCGCCACCGTCGCGCCCTGCCCGTGGAGCGCGCGGGCCACCGCCCCGCCGATGCCGCCCGAGGCGCCGGTCACCAGCGCCGTCCTTCCGCCAAGATCGAACATCATGCCTCTCCCGCCAGCGCCTGAACCTCGGCCGGGGTTCCGACCGCCTTCGTCGCCACGTCCTTCGCGATGCGGCGGATCATGCCGGAGAGCGCCTTGCCGGCGCCGACCTCGACCATCTCGGTCACGCCCTGCCCGGCCATCCACGCGACGCTCTCGCGCCAGCGCACCCGGCCCGTCACCTGCGCCACGAGCAGACTGCGGATCTCCTCGGGATCGGTCACCGCCCCGGCGCGCACGTTCGCGACCAGCGGCACCGACGGCGCGGCGATCGCCACCCCCGCCAGCGCCTCCGCCATCGCCTCTGCCGCCGGCTGCATCAGCGCGCAGTGGAACGGCGCGCTCACCGGCAGCAGCAGCGCCCGCTTGGCCCCGCGTCCCTTGGCGATCTCCACCGCCCGCTCGACCGTCGCCTTGCTGCCCGACACCACGACCTGCGCCGGGTCATTGTCGTTCGCCGCCTCGCAGACCCCGCCGCCGGCGGCCGCCTCGGCCGCCACCGCCTCGGCGGCGGCAAGGTCGAGCCCGAGCAGCGCCGCCATCGCGCCCTCGCCGACCGGCACCGCCTCCTGCATCGCCTGACCGCGCCGGCGCAGCAGCCGCGCTGTGTCCTCCAGCGTCAGCGCCCCGGCCGCGCAGAGCGCGGAATATTCGCCGAGCGAGTGGCCGGCCACGAAGGCCGCGCTGGTCACCGGCACCCCCTCCGCCTCCAGCGCCCGCATCGCGGCGAGCGAGGTCGCCATCAGCGCCGGCTGGGCGTTGCGGGTCAGGGTCAGCTCGGCGATGTCGCCGTCCCAGATCAGGCCCGACAGGGACTCCCCGAGCGCCGCGTCCACCGCCTCGAACACGGCCCGCGCCGCCGGATAGGCCTCGGCCAGATCCCGGCCCATGCCGATCACCTGGGCCCCCTGGCCCGGAAAGACGAATGCCCGCACCGGCGTCTCCTCCCTCAAGACCGCCCTCTCGACCGGGGCGCCGCGTCCCGTGGTAGCCACGCGGCCGACAGAGGTCCAGCCCGGTTCAGGGCTGCGTGCCGTGCATCCCGTGCATCCCGTGCGTGTTCTGCATCCCCGGCATGTCGTGCATCCCGTGCATGTCCTGCATGCCGTCCGCTGGCCGCGCGCCGCGCGGCTCCACGACGAACTCGACCGGCACCTCGCCGGCCCGCTCGAAGAACAGCATGCCGCCGGCGGGGATCGCGAGGTCGTCGACCGGCAGCATCCGCGACACGCCGTCCGCCCCCGTCTCGGTCCGGTGCAGTTCCGCCTCCACGCCCTCGACCTGCACGGCCTCCAGCACGTCGTCGTCAGTCCCGCCATTGGTGACGGAAAAGTACCCCGCCGCGCTCCGCGCCCCGGCCGGCGTCTCGATGACGTAGGGATGCCCGACGGTCAGGTCGCCGGCGGTGAACTCGTGCGCTGCCGCGGGCAGCGCTAGAAACAGTGCCCCCGCAGCCAGCAGCTTCGCCCGCGCTGGCAGAGGCAGGAGAAGAAAGGATCCGGTGGAGGTCATGGGCCGCCCCTGCATGAGATGTCCGCGCCCTGATAGCGGCCGCGGCCCGGGGTGGCAAATCGCCAGCCCGGCGCACCCTTTCCCTTGCATTCCCCGCCGCCGCCCCTATAAGGCCGCATTCCCTCCGAGAGATGTTCACGCGCCGCCTCTCGTACCGGGCCCGGAGGGGGAGCGGCCCGGTTTTGAAGCACGCAAGACCAAGGATGTCCGCATGGCTCTCTACGAGCATGTCTTCATCGCGCGCCAGGACCTGTCCAACGCGCAGGCCGAGGGGCTCATCGAGCATTTCGGCCAGGTCCTGAAGGACAACGGCGGTGCCGTCGTCGGCCAGGAATACTGGGGCCTCAAGACGATGGCCTACAAGATCAACAAGAACCGCAAGGGCCACTACGCCTTCCTGAAGTCGGACGCACCGGCGCCGGCGGTGCAGGAGATGGAGCGGCTGATGCGGCTCCACGAGGACGTGATGCGCGTCCTGACCGTCAAGGTCGACGTGCACGAGGACGGCCCCTCCGCGGTGCTGCAGTCGCGCAGCCAGCGCGACGACCGGGGCGACCGCGGGGATCGCGGCGACCGTGACCGTGGCCCGCGGCGCCCGCGCCGCGAAGACGAGAACTGAGGGAGGCCAGAGAGATGGCACAGCGTCCGTTTTTCCGCCGCCGCAAGTCCTGCCCCTTCTCCGGCGCCAACGCGCCGAAGATCGACTACAAGGACGTGAAGCTGCTGCAGCGCTACATCTCCGAGCGGGGCAAGATCGTCCCCTCCCGGATCACCGCGGTGTCGGCCAAGAAGCAGCGCGAGCTCGCCCAGGCGATCAAGCGCGCCCGCTTCGTCGCCCTCCTGCCCTACGCCGTCCGCTGAGAGGGAGACAGTCATGCAAGTCGTTCTCCTCGAGCGGGTCGCCAAGCTCGGCCAGATGGGCGAGGTCGTGCAGGTGCGCGACGGCTACGCCCGCAACTTCCTCCTGCCGCAGGGCAAGGCGCTCCGCGCCACCGAGGGCAACCTCAAGCGGTTCGAGACCGAGCGCGCCCAGCTGGAAGTCCGCAACCTTGAGCTGAAGAAGGAGGCCGAGAAGGTCGCCGGCAAGCTCGAGGGCCAGAGCTTCGTGGTGATCCGCTCCGCCTCCGACGGCGGCGCGCTCTACGGCTCGGTCACCACCCGCGACATCGCCGACGCGGCGACCGAGGGCGGGTTCAGCCTCGACCGGCGCCAGGTCGTCCTCGATCACCCGATCAAGGACCTCGGCCTGCACCCGGTCGCCGTCGTCCTCCACCCGGAGGTCGAGGCGACGATCCGCATCAACGTCGCCCGCAGCAAGGAAGAGGCCGAGCTGCAGGCCACCGGCCGGACGATCCAGGAACTGCAGGCCGAAGCCGAGGCGGCGGCCGAGTTCGACATCCAGGAGCTGTTCGACGACATCGGCGGCGCCGTGGACCCGGACGCCGACCGCGGCTGACGTCTCTCTGCCGGCAATGACTTGCGCCCGCTGCCCCGTGCCGCGGGCGTTTGCATGTTCCGGCCCCGACGAGGGAAGGCGGTATGCGCCACCCTTCCCGCTACATGGTCGCGATCAGGTGGCCGCGGCGGCGGCGGTGCTTCTGCTCGATCCTCAGCGTCACGATCGCGAGCAGCGCCCAGGATCCGTGGAACGCCGCGCCGCACAGCACCACCACCCAGCCCGGCAGTGGCCCGACCGCGGCCCGCTGCACGAACGTCGCCCAGGTGCCGACCGGCGTCGGATGGATCGCGAGCTTGCCGTAGTAGGCCAGCGCCTGGATCGAGAGGATCCAGCCGTAGTTGCTGCGCAGCCGCCGGCCGATGGCCCGCGGATAGCTGATGTGAAAGCGCGGGGTGGCATAGTCGTTGGCGAGCAGCGTGTTCCACCGCCCGTCAAGGCGCACATGCTCGCCGCGCAGCATCGGCACGTAGACGTCGGTCTCCATCAGCCGGCAGCGCGCCCGCCAGACGTTGAAATAGCGGTAGCGCCGGGACTCCAGCAGCAGGAACACCGCGACGAGGAGCCCCACGAGGATCAGCGGCAGCGGCGACGCGTAGGGCCCGCTGTAGGTCAGCGACATCGCAAGGCCGGTCGTCACCACCGCCCAGTTGGTGGTCTGGTCGAGCCGGGTGCGCCAGACCGTGCTCCGGTAGACCTCTCCGCGGTAGAGGTGCGCGACGGCCCCGAGTTCCGCCGGATCGAACCGGTCCGCGCCGCCCTCGCCGGGGGGCATTCCTTCCAGCTCCGCCACGGTCAACCTCCCGGACAAGGGTTTTTCCCGACTATGCCACCCGGCCGCCCGGCCGCCAAGATGCGGGGGGCGCGGCAAGGCTCGGGGTTCCCCCGCGAAACCGTCCCCGATATCCTACTTATCCACAGGGCGGCGAACCGCGCGGAATCAACCGCCGGTCGTTATAACGGGCAGCGGCAGGGAGAGACTCATGGCAGACGGCAACGCGGGCTCGCTCGACGGCGAGGCGAAAGCGCTACCTCACAACGTCGAGGCGGAGCAGGCGCTGCTCGGGGCGCTGCTCGTCAACAACGACGTCTATGACCGCGTCGCGAACCTCGTGCAGCCGGCGCACTTCTTCGACCCGGTGCATGCCCGGATCTTCGACGTCGCCGCCGACCGCATCCGCCGCAACGCCCTCGCGACGCCGGTGACACTCAAGCCCTATTTCGAGGAGGACGCCGGCCTGCGCGAGCTCGGCGGCCCCGCCTACCTCGTCCGCCTCGCCGGCGCCGCCATCTCGCTCTTTGCCGCCCGCGACTATGCCCAGATGATCTATGACCTCGCGATCCGCCGCGAGCTGATCCTCATCGGCCAGAACATCTCCGAGCGCGCCGGCCGCATCGAGGTGACGAGCGAGCCGAAGGACCAGATCGTCGAGGCCGAGCAGGCGCTCTACCAGCTCGGCGAACAGGGCAAGACCGACAAGGGCTTCCAGACCTTCCGCCGGGCGGTGATCGACGCGGTCAAGGTGGCGAACGCGGCTTACGAGCGCGACGGCGGCCTCGCCGGCCTCTCGACCGGCCTCGCCGACCTCGACAAGCGGCTCGGCGGCCTGCATCCGTCGGACCTGCTGATCCTCGCCGGCCGCCCGTCGATGGGCAAGACCTCGCTCGCGACCAACATCGCCTTCAACATCGCCCGCGCCTACAGGAAGGGCACGAAGCCCGACGGCTCCGAAGGCGCTGTCGAGGGCGGCGTCGTCGGCTTCTACAGTCTTGAGATGTCGGCCGAGCAGCTCGCCGCGCGCGTGCTCTCCGAGGCGTCCCGCGTCCCCTCGCACCAGATCCGCCACGGCGACATGACCGAGGAGGAGATGCGCCGCTTCATCCAGGCGGCGAAGGACCTCGAATCCTGCCCGCTCTTCATCGACGACACCCCCGCCCTGCCGATCTCGGCCATCGCCGCCCGCGCCCGGCGGCTGAAGCGCCAGCACGGGCTCGACGTCCTCTTCATCGACTACCTGCAGCTCGCCCGCCCCGCCTCCTCCCGGTCCGAGGGCCGGGTGCAGGAGGTGTCCGAGATCACCCAGGGGCTGAAGGCGATCGCCAAGGAACTCAACGTCCCGGTCATCGCCCTGTCGCAGCTGAGCCGCGCCGTCGAGACCCGCGAGGACAAGCGACCGCAGCTCGCCGACCTGCGCGAGTCCGGTTCGATCGAGCAGGACGCCGACGTCGTGATGTTCGTCTTCCGCGAAGAATACTACAAGGAGCGCGAGAAGCCGGGCGACCACGACATCGAGGCGATGATCAAGTGGAAGGACGCGATGAGCCAGCTCCACGGCAAGGCCGAGGTCATCATTGGCAAGCAGCGCCACGGCCCGATCGGCACGGTGGAGCTCGCCTTCGAGGGCGAGTTCACGCGGTTCTCGAACCTCGTGCGGCCCTACCAGCAGGGCGCGGAGATCGAGTTCCACTGAAGCAACCGGGGCGCGCCGGCGGCGAGTGGGTCTCCGATCGCGCCGCCACGCTGGGCTCGGGCATCGCGCCAGGGAACGCGTAATCCTTTCTTAAGCGGCCTTCGTCC
>JBGALW010000172.1:0-8314 GCA_044223585.1 Amaricoccus sp. | reverse complement strand
GGCGGCGAAGTCGAGGTCGGAGAGGTCCTGGTCGAGGAAGGCCTCGGCCTCCTCATCGGTCGTCATCGTCGGAACCGAGCGCGGCATCATGGCGGGCCACCTCCCTCGCGTGCATGTGGCGGGGGCGCCGATCAGGCGGATCCTAGTGCCGCGGAAGCAGAACGCGATGAAGACCGGACGACCTGAGGGGGCGCGCCAAATGGGATGAACCGCATTTGATCAGCGAGCGCGTCGGATTGCCGCGACGCGGGCGCCGGTCCGCGATGCCGCGGAACTGGTGAATTGGCCACTTTCGTCGTTCCATCGCGGCGTCCGGCGCCGGCTGGCGTCGGGAGAGCACCCACCCTAATAACCTTGCAAATATGGTTCCACCGATCTGGGCTGAGGCAGCGGACCTTGTCGGCTCGCTCGCGAAGGCGAGCACGTGGATGCAGATGCGGTCTAAAAGAGAGGCAGTCGTGGGAGCTCATTGCGCGGATGGCCGCGCCGGCCAGCGCGCGGGAGGGAATCGGACGTCGAGGGGATGGGCTTCTCAAGGACGAGAATTTGCCGCCGGCGCGTAGGAGCTTAGTTAAGTCGACGTTGCGAGAAAGTTCGATCGGGCCTTGGATCTAAGCAGCAATCTGATCCCTGATGCCGTCCAAGAGGGCGCGCTCGGCCTCCCTTACCTTTTTGTAGAATCGATCTGCCGCAGCGTTCGCCTGCATCGACACTTGTAGATCAGGCCCATCGGAAGTTGCCTCAAACTTGAATTCCCCCGCAATTGCGGACGCTTCGGAAATGAGAGTGGCTGCGATGTCGGGGATTACTGCTCCGTGCTCCGCGATGAAGTTGTCTAGATAACGTTCGTGTTTTCCAAAGTCACACGCAATCTCATCGCACGTTTCATGCCAATCCATTGATGGATGCCTATAGCTTGGCATCATCTTGGCCCTGAAGGCAACAAATGTCGTGGCAGCCTCTAGCTCTCTTGCGAAGAGAATCTCGGACTTCTTAAGTCGAGCTCGATGTGTCTCAAGCTCGCGGGACAGCTCACCCTTGAGACGCTCGATAAACCGCTCTGAAAACACCCTTCCAGCATAACCTGAGAGGCCCGCGATCACTACCGAGACGCCACCAGCCGAGGCGATAAGGGTAACGAGTGCGTCGCTGACCCAGTTCATTTTCGCCTCTTATCGCACAAACTTCTTGTACTTGATCCGCTTCGGCTCCACCGCATCAGGCCCCAGCCGGCGGATCTTGTCGGCCTCGTAGTCCTCGAAGTTGCCCTCGAACCACTCGACGTGGGCGTCGCCCTCGAAGGCGAGCATGTGGGTGCAGATGCGGTCGAGGAAGAAGCGGTCGTGGGAGATCACCACGGCGCAGCCGGCGAAGTCGACGAGGGCGTCCTCGAGGGCGCGGAGGGTCTCGACGTCGAGGTCGTTGGTGGGCTCGTCGAGGAGGAGGACGTTGCCGCCGGCGCGCAGGAGCTTGGCGAGGTGGACGCGGTTGCGCTCGCCGCCGGAGAGGAGGCCCACCTTCTTCTGCTGGTCGCTGCCCTTGAAGTTGAAGGCGGAGCAGTAGGCGCGGGAGTTCATCTCGGCGTCGCCGAGCTTCACCACGTCGAGGCCGTCGGAGATTTCCTCCCAGACGGTCTTTTTCGGGTCGAGCGCGTCGCGGGACTGGTCGACGTAGGAGAGCTGGACGCTCTCGCCGTAGGTGATGGAGCCGGCGTCGGGCGCCTCCTGGCCGGTCAGCATGCGGAAGAGCGTGGTCTTGCCGGCGCCGTTCGGGCCGATGACGCCGACGATGCCGCCCGGCGGGAGGGCGAAGCTGAGGTCGGAGACGAGCTCGCGGTCGCCGTAGTGCTTTTCCAGCGCCTCGACGGCGATGACGTTCTGGCCGAGGCGGGGGCCGTTCGGGATGACGATCTGGGCGGTGGTGATCTTCTCGCGCTCGGACTTCGAGGCGAGCTCGTTGTAGGCGTTGATGCGGGCCTTCTGCTTGGCCTGGCGGGCCTTGGCGCCCTGGCGGATCCACTCGAGCTCGCGGGAGAGCGTCTTCTGGCGGGCCTTGTCCTCGCGGGCCTCCTGTTCCAGCCGCTTGGCCTTCTGCTCGAGCCAGGCGGAATAGTTGCCCTCGTAGGGGATGCCGCGGCCGCGGTCGAGCTCGAGGATCCAGCCGGTGATGTCGTCGAGGAAGTAGCGGTCGTGGGTGACGATGAGGATCGTGCCCTTGTACTCGATCAGGTGCTTCTGCAGCCAGGCGATGGTCTCGGCGTCGAGGTGGTTGGTCGGCTCGTCGAGGAGGAGGACGTCGGGGTTTTCCAGCAGCAGCTTGCAGAGCGCGACGCGGCGCTTCTCGCCGCCCGAGAGGCTGTCGACGGCGGCGTCGTCGGGCGGGCAGCGCAGGGCTTCCATGGCGACGTCGACCTGGGCGTCGAGGTCCCAGAGGTTCTGCGCGTCGATCTGGTCCTGGAGGGCGGTCATCTCCTCCATCAGCTCGTCGGTATAGTCCTCGGCGACCTTCATCGCGACGTCGTTGTAGCGCTCGAGCAGGGCGCGCTTGGCGGCGACGCCTTCCATGACGTTGCCGCGGACGTCGAGGGCGGGATCGAGCTCGGGCTCCTGCGGCAGGTAGCCGACGGTGACGCCCTTCGCCGCCCAGGCCTCGCCCTGGAAGTCCTTGTCGGTGCCGGCCATGATGCGGAGGAGCGACGACTTGCCGGCGCCGTTGACGCCGACGACGCCGATCTTCACGCCAGGCAGGAACGAGAGGCGGATGTTCTCGAAGACCTTCTTGCCGCCGGCATAGGCCTTGGTGAGCCCATCCATGTGGAAGACATACTGCGGGGTGGCCATGGGGAGTCGCCTCTCGGGGATCGCGTTGGCGCGGGATGTAAGCGGTCGGGCGGGGGATGGCAAACGCTCAGGCGAGGCCCGGGAGCAGCGCCTTGACGCCGGTCGCCATCATCGCGACGGCGATGGCGAGGAGGATCATGCCCATCAGGCGGGACATGATGACGCGGAGCGTCGCGGAGAGGTGGGCGCCGATCGCCGGCGCGAACCAGAGGACGGCGCCGAGGAGGGCGAGCATGGCGGCGACGACGGCGGCGTAGACGAGGTGGTCGGCGGCGGTGCGGGCTTCCTGGGCGAAGACGAGGAGCGTCGTGATGGTGCCGGGGCCGACCACCATCGGGAAGGTGAGCGGATAGAAGGCGACGTTGTCGGCGGTGCGGGCGTGGGCGGCCTCGGCCGGGCTGCCCTCGTGCGACGGGTTGCCGGCGCCCGACAGCATGCCGAGGGCGATCCCGGCGAGGACGAGACCGCCGGCGACGCGGAAGTCGTCGATCCCGATGCCGAAGAAGCCGAGGATCGCCCGGCCGGCGACGGCGATCACCGCGCACATCACGGCGGAGTAGAGGGTGACCCCGAGGGCGGTGCGGCGCTGGTCGGCGGGCGCCTGCGCGGCGGTGAGGCTGAGGAAGATCGGCAGGGTGACAAGCGGGTTCATGATGGCGAACAGCGCGCCGAAGAAGGTGACCCCGAAATGCGCGCCCATGCCTGCCACCCCCGCCGTTGCTCCGTCCCGAGAGAGCCGGGGCGGAGCGGCCGGGTCAAGGGGCCGAGACGGTGACGATGCTGGCGGACGGCCGCGGGCGGGGCATCAGCTCGTAGAAGATCGCCCGCTTG
The DNA here is from genome assembly GCA_044223585.1 of Amaricoccus sp. GTDB lineage: Bacteria > Pseudomonadota > Alphaproteobacteria > Rhodobacterales > Rhodobacteraceae > Amaricoccus. The sequence goes on along the minus strand of JBGALW010000172.1, from coordinate 4,643 downwards.
TCGGCGGGGACGGCCGGTTCCGCCCCGTAGGCCGACAGCGTCGGTGCCGGGGGCTGGGGCTCGGCGGGGGCCTCAAGTGCCGGGACCAGCTCCGGCTCCTGGTCGCCGCGGCAGATCCGGTTGTTGAGGTTGGCACGCAGGTGCCGGCCGAGGTCGGTGTCCGGGAAGGTCGCCATCACCCGGTCGACGGCGGCGGGGAAGACCTTCCAGCAGGTGGCCACCTGCAGGGGCAGTTCCGTGGCCTCGACGTCGGGCAGCTTGGTCTGGTCGTCGCCGGTCGCCTCGGCGATCTGGTAGGCGCCTAGCGTGACGTTGAGCAGGTCCGCCCCGGTGAGGATCGTGCCGTTGAGCTTGGTTCGCACCAGCTTTGCCTGGCGGAGCCGGGCGTTGGTGAGGTTGGCGCCGGTCAGGTCGGCGTCGGTGAGGTCCGCGCCGGACAGGTTGGCGTCGACAAGGTTCGCCCCCTGCAGTTGCGCGCCGATGAGGTCCGCCCCCTCGAGGTTCGCCGAGGCGAGGTTCGCATTCTCGAAGTGCGCGTTGGTCAGGTTGGCGCGGTCGAAGGTCGCGTACTGGCCCACGGCGGCTTCGAGGCGCGCGCCGAGCAGGTCCGCGCCCTCGAAGTTGGCGCCCTTGAGGTTGCTGCCGGCAAGCGTCGCCTGCTCCATCCGGGCGTTGAGGAACTTCGCCCCCGCCGCCGTGATGCCGGCGAGCTGGCGGCCGTCGAGGTCGAGCTGCGGCAGGCGCGCGAGTTCGGCGCGGCGGGCGGCGTTCCACTCGGCGTAGAAGGCCGCGTCGAGGTCCTGGAAGAAGGCCTTGCAGCCGATCTCCGCGACGAGGGTCGCTCCGCTGCCGCCGCACCATTCGTTGCGGTTCTTCTCGATCATCTCGGCGTCGCTGACCACGCGGGCCGGGACGTTGCCGCACAGCGTCTTCTTGACCCCCTGGGTCGCGCACCAGTCCTTGCGGAATGCCTGCCGCCGCTCCTCGGCCAGCAGGAAGTTCCGGTCGAGGCCGACGAGGTCCTGGCGGTCGAGCGACACCGGCGCGGTGCGGAGGCGGGCGAAGTCGTGCCCGACGAGGATCGGCGCCGCGAAAGCGGCAATGACGACGAACGGCCTCAGGTGCCGCCGCCGGTCCGCGGGGCTTGCCGGCCACTTGATCGCGAGCGCCCCGAGCAGGCTCGCCGCGCCGATGGCGAGCGACAGGGACAGGCAGAGCACCGTCATGCCCTCCACGGTCGTCGGGACGAGCACCGAGAGATGCGGAAACTCGTCCGGCGACAGCCATCCGGCGCGGCTCGCGGCCTGGCTGCGGGCGATGGCGACGGTCAGGAGCGCGGGATGCGCCACCCAGATCAGGAGCGCCGCTGCGAGCGTGCCGATATTGCCGCCGCGGGAGTGGGCGTCGGGGCGGAGGAAATAGGCGATGTCGGCGACGAGGGAGGTGGGGCGCTGGGTGGCGAGCACGCTGGCATCCGCCTCGCGGACGGCGTTCCAGAGCTTGATGCAGTAGAGGTGCAGGTAGGCGTAGAGGACGGAGCCGACGATCGGCGCGAGGAAGAAGAAGCGCTCGGTCGGCACCGCGATGCCGATGATCGGGATCTGCGTCTGCTTCGATCCGACGAGGAAGTCGGAGTCGGTCGTCGACAGGATCACCACGAGGAAGAAGGCGAGGAAGCTGAGGAGGCCGAACCAGGCCTTCTGGGTGAGGCCGGTCAGTTCCGTGATTTCCTGGGCAGTCACCGGAGACTTGGCGGACATGGAATAACTCCCCCGACAATCAAAGGCGGAATGCATGCGGAACAATCCCGCGATCCTATCGCAAAAGCGGCAGAATCGCCAGTGTTCTGCGGGTGGCACGCGAGTGAGGCGGGATCCGGGCTTGGCCACGGCTTCGCCGGTGCGCGACCGGCCCAGAGATCTCCGCCGATGCCCTATCGATATGACGGCGGAACGAATGCAGCCGCCGACGCGGGAGGCCGGGCGCGGCGGTGATCCGAAGGGTTCGGGGCCAGAGCCCCTGCGCCTTCAGGTTGTCGGCATCGGCACCGCGATGATCGCCACGGTGCGGTTGAGCGGTTCGGCGACGCCGTCGTCGGTGAGGACGGGGCTGTCCTCCTCGCCCATCGCGTCGGCCTCGATCAGGTCGGCGGAAAGGCCGGCGGCGACGAGGAAGTCGACGACGGCGCGGGCGCGCTTCTCGGCGAGGCGTCGGTTGGCGGCGGGGCTGCCGACGCGGTCGGTGTGCCCGACGACGCGGACGCGCGACAGGGTCATGTCGGCGAGCGTCACCGCGGCCGCCGCGGCGTGGGCCTGGCCGCCCGGTGTCAGGCTGGCGCTGGCGAAGTCGAAATGCACCTCCACCATCGGCGCGTCGTCGGTCTGCACCGCCGCGTCGGCAGAGGCATCGGCCGGGCCGACCATCCGGACGGCAATCGGCAGGGTCGGCATCTTGGCGTCGAAGTCGGCGGCGAGCGCCGCGGTCTCGGCGCGGGCGCTGGCAAGGCGGGTGGCGCTGGGGTCTCCGTCCTCGCGCTTCATCGCGGTCAGGGCACGGTCGAGGCCCTGATCCTGCAGTTCGGTCAGCTGGCGGCGCAGGTCGGCCACCTCGGCTTCCCGGGCGGCGAGATCGAGCCGGAGGGCGTCGAGCGCCTCGTCCTGGTCGGCGACCCGCGCATTGAGCGAGGCGACCACCTGGTCGCGAACGGCGAGCGTGGTGCGCAGCTCGGCGAGCTCGGCCTCGCGCGCCGTCAGCGTGTCGTTGAGCCGGCCGAGTTCGGCCGCGAGCTCGGGCGGGGCGTCGATGGCCGTCGCCGTGAGGGTCACGGTTTCCGGCGCCGGCTCCGCCGACCGGTCGCCGAAGACGCCGGACCTCGAAGCCAAGATGCCTGCCAAGAGGACGGCGGCTCCGCCGCCAATATAGACGTACCTGTTGCGCATGCCTGTTCCCCGCGCCCTGCCCCATTCTTGTTGTTGCGGCAAGTATAGGGAAAAACGACTGCGCCGGGCAACAATCGCATTGCGACCAGGCCCGATGGTGGCAGGACTGCAACGGCAGGCGTGGCGGCGGGATGCAGCGGCGCGTTTCAGCCCGGCGGGGCGGCGCCTCAGATCACTCCTCGCGCGGCAGGCCGCGGTGGCGCGCGGCGCTGCCGCGTTCGATGGCGGCGGCGTGCAGGCGGTCGATCTCCAGCTCGTGGCGCAATTCGAGCAGGTACTGCAGCTCGGCCTGGAAGGCGTGGCCGTCGGCGGCGGCGACGTCGCAGCAGAGCGCGTAGGCGGTCTCGCGCAGCGCCTGCGGCAGCGCCTCGCGCAGGAGGCCGAACAGGGCGTCGAGGCCGTCTTCCTCGGTGAAGAGGTCGAACACCGTCTCGCTGACGGTGCGCAGGCGGTCGATGTCGTAGCCGCCGAACACCGGCAGGCTGTCGATCATCCGCCCGATCGAGAGGAGCTCGCGCGTGGTCGGGTTCTCGTCCGAGGCGCTGACGCCGACCATCGCCGCAACCAGCGCGTCCTGGAGGGAGAAGGAGGAGAGGGACATCGTGCGGGCCTTCGGGCAGGGAAACCTTCGCCCCGGTATAGCGGTCGCGCGCGGCGCAGCAAGGGCCACTTGTGCCGCGCGCGGCGGTGGGTCAGGCGGCCTTGTTCTTGTTGTAGACGTCGAAGATGACGGCGGCGAGCAGGACGAGGCCCTTGATGACCTGCTGGAAGTCGATGCCGACGCCCATGATCGACATGCCGTTGTTCATCACTCCCATGACGAAGGCGCCGATCACCGCGCCGACGATGCGCCCGACCCCGCCCGAGGCCGAGGCGCCGCCGATGAAGCAGGCGGCGATGACGTCGAGCTCGAACGACACGCCGGCGCTCGGGGTCGCCGAGTTGAGCCGGGCGGCGATGATGAGGCCGGCGAGCGCCGCCAGCATCCCCATGTTGGTGAAGACGAGGAAGACGAGGCGGTTGGTCTTGATGCCCGAGAGCTTCGCCGCCTTCTCGTTGCCGCCGAGGGCGTAGATGCGCCGGCCGATCGTCGTCTTGTTGGTGACGAAGGTGTAGACGGCGATCAGCACCGCCATGGTGATGAGCACGTTCGGCAGCCCGCGCGCCGTTGCCAGCAGATAGGTGATGTAGACGATGGCGGCCGCGATGACGCCGTTCTTGATCAGGAAGAAGCTCAGCGGCTCCTCGACGGCGGCGTAGCGCGCCGCCTTGGCGCGGGCCTGCAGCGCGCTCCAGAGCAGCACCGCGGCGGCGCCGCAGCCGAGCACCAGCGCGGTCAGGTTGAGGCCGCCGGCACCACCGAGAACGTCGGGCACGAAGCCGGAGCTCAGGAGCTGGAACGACTTCGGGAAGGGCCCGACCGACTCGCCGTTCAGCATCGCGAGGTTCAGTCCGCGGAACACCAGCATGCCCGCCAGCGTGACGATGAAGGACGGGATGCGCCAGAAGGCGATCCAGTAGCCCTGGATCGCCCCGATCGCCGCTCCGACCACGAGGCAGAGCAGGATCGTCGGCACGACGGGAAAGCCGTTGCGGACGATCAGGACGCCGGAGAGGCCGCCGATGAAGCCGGCGACCGAGCCGACCGAGAGATCGATGTGGCCCGAGACGATGACCAGCAGCATGCCGAGGGCCATGATGACG
>JBGALW010000171.1:0-8344 GCA_044223585.1 Amaricoccus sp. | reverse complement strand
TCATCGCCCGACGCGACCGCCTGCACCCGCACTACCCGTTCGCCGAGCGCGTAGATCCAGACGCAGTCGCTCAGCCCCATGTCGAACAGCGACGGCTCGGCCAGCAGCCGCCAGCCCTCGCCGGTATCGACCATGATCCGCAGGCCGCCTGATCGGACGATGTTGTACGGATCGCGCGAGGCGGACAGCAGCCGGTGGAACGAGGTGTTGCCGATGCTGAGCAGCGACCCGAACACGCCGTGCATGAAGCAGGTCGAACACATGGTCACATCGTCGAGCAGCATCCCCTGCCCGGTGCGCAGGATCGCGCCGTGCCGCCGCGCCAGCCCCACCTCCTTCTCGCGCAGCACGACGTGCCGCCCCTCCGCCCCCTCGCCGGCGAAGAAGGAAAGGAGCTGCCCCCCGACGCGCTCCTCCAGGCTGCGCTCCGGAAAGCGGCGGGCGATCTCCTGCGGCGACAGCGGCGCCCCGGCCAGCGGCGGCGCGTCCTGCAGGATGCTCCGCGCCGGCGCCACCGGCTCGACCGGCGCCGGGGCGAACGCCGCTGCCAGGGCCCGCGCCTCGTCGATCCGTGCAAGGTCCGCGTCCCCCGAGGCGGCAGGATGGTCGGGGTCATAGACCGCGAAGAAGGTCCAGACCGCCTGCCCCCCGGCCGGCACCTCGAGCGTCACCGTCCGCAGGATCGGACAGGCCACCTCGTGCTGCAGCCGCTCGTCCGGCAGCGCCCGCGTCCCGTCGATCCGGCCGCTGTCCCGGTAGCACGGCCCCATCAGCTGCATCGCGTCCGTGGCGAAGCCGGCCGCGCCCTCCAGACAGCCCTGCACAAGCCACGGAAAGGTGCCGGCCTGCGCGAGGTTCTGCCGGCTCATCACCACCGGCCCGCAGGCGGGATGCGCTGCGACATGATGGTCGATGTACTGCGAGGCATAGGCTTCGTTGCTCATCAGGAACCCGCGGCTGCCGAGCCCGACGTCCTGCACCAGCGTTGCGTCGAGCCGCTGCGCCGCGTCGGTCCGGTTGGTTGCCTGCACCCGCCACAGCCAGAGGTTGCGGTCCGGGTGCAGCCAGAGAGTCGCCTCGTGCGCGACGCCGCCGGTCACGCCGGCCCAGACGAAACGGTCGGTGCCGACGCCGACCGTCCCGTTCGACCCGAGACCGGCGACCGCCAGCACCTCCGTCCCGCAGCGCAGGAACAGCCGCCCGATGCCGCCGTGGAGCGGCGAGCCCTGAATCTGGTTGAGCAGTATCCGCGCTTTCGGCCCCTGATGCTCCAGCGCGAACAGGCAGCCGTTCGGCAGCAGGCTTGCCGTGAGCCCGGAGGCATTGGCGATCCGCCGCAACCCGAGGTCGCTTTCGCGCGGCGTCGTGAAGGTGCGGGTCATCGCCGGGCTCTCCCTGTGCAGCCGCTTCAGTCTTTTGGAGAGTGTTAGCGGTTCCCGCGCGACCGGTCAGCAGCCACTTTGGCCGTTGCCCCGCAGTCCGGAGCGCCGCGCGCTGCGGCGCAATCGTGGTGCATGGATTGTGCACGCGATGTGCATGGGTTGTACCACCCATGCACCGGCCTCACGCAACGGCACCGGCCACCGGCCAGTGCCGCCTGCGGCTCAGTCGAGCCCGAGCTTGCCCCGCAGCGTCGAGAGGTCCTCGGCGAGAGTATTGATCGCACCGGACAGGGTGACGCGGTCCGAATCCGTCAGATGGTCATAAGTCACGTACCCCTCACCACTCTCATACTTGGCGAGAATGGCATCGACGGTCGCAAAGTTTCCGTCGATCTTCACGAGGAACTCCTGATCCGTCACCAGCGGCCGAACGAGCTCCACGATCTTCTGGGAGCCGTCGACATTACCGCGAAAGTCCCACAGGTCGGTGTGGCTGTAACGATCCTCCTCACCGGAAATCTTGGTGGCCGCAACTTCTTCCATCAGGACACCGGCGCCGCCCACGACAACTTCCGGCGGGAAGGTCAGGCCTTCGATCCTGCTCTGCAGTTCCTTGACGTCGGCGAGCAGCTTGTCGGCGATCGGGTCGAGATCCGCGGTTGAACCCGTCTCCCACAGCCCGTACTCGAGGCGATGGAAGCCGGGAAACGCCGGATCGGCCTCCGCCTTCTCGTAGTCGTCGGCTCTACTGTCGATCGACACATCGAGATCGGAGAACAACTCTGCAATAGGCTCGATCGCCTCGTAGTGCATCCGGGTCGGAGCGAACAGCTCCTTGGCCCCCTCCACATCGCCAGCCTTGATCGCCGAGACGAAGGCCTCGGTTTCGGAAACCAGTTCATCGACCTGTTCCGAAACGAAAATCTTGTAGTCGCTGATCGGCGCGACGAGGTCGAGCGTTGCCTGCGCATGGGCCTGCGCGGCCAGAAGCGCACCCGCGGCAGTCAGGGTCAGAATACGCATGAAGGGCTCCTTCGCTGGAAGTCCGCCCGGGGGACGGACTTAGAGGGTAGGGTCCGACTGGCTACTGGCCTGGCTTGTCGGGTCTAGGGTCGCGATCAGTGTCCGACCGAGATAGTCGTCACCTTGCTGAAATCCGGGAAGCGCAAAGAAATACCCGCCTCCGACGGGCTTGATATATTCCTCGAGCGGCTCGTGATCGAGCCGCTTCTGAACCGCGATGAACGCCTGTTCGAGATCCGCCTGCCATGCAATGAACAGAAGGCCCTGATCCAGCTGTCCGTTCTTCATCACGCCGTTGACGTAGTTGAATGGCCGCCGCAGCATCAGGTTCCTCTGCGATTCGACTGTCCGCGGGTTCGCCAGCCGGATATGCGCGTCGAGCGGCGTTTTCGCCCCGTCAGGATCCGAAGCAAAATCAGGCACTTCCGCCTCGCTCCCAGCGGGCCGGTCCAGCGGTGCCCCGTTCATCTTCATCCGTCCGATGATGCGTTCCTGCTCCCCCAGCGGCGTCCGGTCCCACCGCTCGACGAGGCTCCGGATCACCCGAACCGCCAGATAGCTCCCGTTCTCCGCCCACCCCGGCTCGCCGTTCGCCGTCGAGACCCAGACGACGCGCTGCATCAGCGCGTGATCCGCGCTGTCGGGATTGGCGGAACCGTCCCGGAAGCCAAGGAGATTCCTCGCACTTTCCGGCGCGGCATCCGGCTTCGCCGGGATGACCGGCACGTTCCCGGCCTGCGCCCACTTCAGGACCAACTGGTCCGGAACCGACTTCAGGATGTCGCGCAGGGCGTGCACCACGGTGTCCTGCGTGTTCGCGCAGAACTGGATCAGCATGTCGCCGTGGCACAGATCCGCATTGAGCGAGTCATTGTGAAACCGCGTCATCCGGCTGAGGACCCGCGGCCGCGCCCCCGCCAGCCAGGGCCGGTCCTCGAACATCGACGCACCGAGGGCCACGGTCACCGTCAGCGCGTCCGGGTTGATCACCGGCCCGAGCAGGCCGCTGTCCGCGGGCGGCAGCTTCGGGCTAAGCGCCGGCACCGGGCCGCCGTGGGTCAGGAACACGATGCGGTCGGTCAACCGGCGAAACAGCATCTCCAGCGCCAGCGGATCGTCGGCGATGACGTGGAACGATGCCACCATGCCGTTCGCCGGGCGAGGCGTCGTGATGCCGGCCTGGTGCACGCCGTAGGGCGAGACAAGGTCCGAGGGCCGCATGGTGTCGGCTTCCGGCGCGTCCGTTACCTGCCGTTCCGCCTGCTGCGCGCCCGCCGGCCGGGCAGCGGCAAGCGCGGCGGCACCGACGAGGAGGCGGCGGCGCGTGGTGGGAAGGATGTCGTGCGCCATGATCACTCCAGTCCGATCGCCGGGTTCATCGCCGCCGCCGCCGCGGCCGTGGCGGCAAAGGCATGCGCAATCCGGGTGCGGCCCGCCGCGTCGACCGTCTCGTAGGCCGGGAAGCCGCCATCGACCCTGAACCCGTCGAGCGTCGCCCTCGCCGCGGCGATCGCCTGGGTCAGCGTCGCGGACGCCGCCGGGTGTCGAGCGCCGTGCGCAGCGCGGCCGAGGCCGCGGGATCCGCCGCGGCGACCAGCGGCTCGACCAGCAGCGCGGATTTCGCGACGCCGTCGAGATCGGCCGAGAATTCCGCCAGATCGGCGCCGCTGTAGGGCGCCTGCGACGCGCTCGCCTGATCCGCGACGCGGCTGGCGAGCGCGGCGGCGTTGCCGGCGAGATCGGCCGGCGCGACGTCGAGCGTCCTCAGCCGGTCCCGCAGCGTGGCCGCGTCGGTGGCGAGCTTGGCCGCCACGGGGGCGAGGCCGTCGGTCGTGCCCCCGACCCAGAGCCCGTATTCGATACGGTGAAAGCCGGAGAAGCCCGGATCCGCCTCGCGCTGGGCGAGATAGTCGGCGAGCGGGTCCATGCCGTTGGCGAGATCGGCGACGCGCCCCGCGACCGGCGCCATCTGGCGCCAGGGCTGGCGCGCGGCCAGCCAGGCGGCGCGCGCGCCTTCGAGATCGCCCGCCGCGATCCGCTCGGACAGGGCCTCGGTCGCCTTGACGAGCTCGTTGGCGCGGCGCGACAGATAGACGCGATATTCCGACAGTGGGCCGATGAAGGCGCGGGTTTCCGGCTGGGCCTTCGCCGCCTCGGATTCGGCGGTCGCGACCACGGTCAGCTTGCCGCGCGGATTGGACAGGAGGCCGCAGGTGATGTCATAGACCCCGGGCCTCAGCCGCTCGGTCAGCGTGGCATTGAGGCCGGGCGTGATGTTCTCGCGCTCGGCCACCACCATCACCCCGTCGAGTATCTCCCATTCGAGCGCCCGGTCCGAGGCGTTGTGGACGCGGAAGCTCGTCTTGCCGGCCGGGACGGTCAGCGTCGCGGGCTCGCAGCTCGTGTCGGTGATGGTGACGGCGATCTCGTCCGCCGTCGGCGCGGGCGCCCCGGCGCGGGCGGCGTACCAGAAGGCGGCGAGGCCGAGCAGCGCGAGCAGGCCCGAGCCGATCAGCGCGGCGCGGGTCAGCCTGGGGGACATCGGGCGGGAGGACGGCATCGGTCAGGCTCCTTGCTTGGCCGGCCGCGGCGCGGGCTGCGTCGGGCGCAGGAAGAACCACAGCGCCACGCCGGCGACCAGCGCCCAGATCAGCACCTCGCCGAGAACCGGCGTGTCGTGATAGCCGAAGAGCCCGCTCAGCACCGTGCCGGTGACCGACGAGACCGGCAGCGCGTGGCTCAGGTCCCAGACCGGTTGCTGCAGATGGTTCCAGATCCCCGCCTCGTGCAGGTTGCGCAGGACCGAGGAGGCGAGGCCGGCGGCGACGAAGATGATGAACACCCCGGTCCAGAGGAAAAAGCGCCGCAGGTTCAGCCGCAAGCCGCCCCGATAGATGCCATAGCCGATCACCACCGCCACCCCGAGCCCGAGCAGCGCGCCGACCGGCGCCGCCCATCCCGAACTCTGCTGGAAGAGGGCGAGCAGGAAGAACACCGATTCCAGCCCCTCGCGGGCGACGGCGAAGAAGCTCATGCAGATCAGCGGCCAGGTCGGCCCGCGCCCGTCGCTGAGCGCGAGGTCGATCTCATGCTCCAGGGTCGCCCGGATCGAGCGCGCGGCCTTGCGCATCCAGAAGACCATGGACAGCAGGATGACGACGGCGGCGGCGCCGACCACGGCCTCGAACAGTTCCTGCGTCTTTTGCGGGAATTGCGCGCCGATGGCGATGACCGCCGCGCCGACGAACAGCGACAGGGCGACGGCGAGCAGCGCGCCGACCCAGATCGCCGGCAGCCATTCCGACCGGTTGGTCCGCGCGAGATAGCCGGCGATGATGCCAACGATCAGCGCCGCCTCGATCCCCTCGCGGAGCATGATGAGAAATGACGGCAGCATGACCCGATCCCTGTCGCCGGGAAGCGGCGACGCCTTTTCGACGTATTTTTCCGGGAGCTGTTCCTGATGGAATCGCTCCGCTATTCGCATCGCTACGCCCGCGCCGCGCCCCGTTCAAGGGCAAGCGACCCGCGCCGCCGCTCTCCGGACCCGCCAAAATGTCGCGGCGGGCGGCCTTGCTCGGGATGGGTTTGCGCGCCCGCCCGGGTTCCCGCGAAGATTGCGGGGGACTGCCGCGTGCATAACTTCGGTGTTGGCCGCGCGCCCGCGCGCCCTTCCACTGGCAGGTCGGCAAGGTGCGCGCGCGGAGATATCTCGAAGGGCGGAGCGTCAAATGCGATCCCGCCTCGACACCACCCGACATTGGCCCCGCGAATGCCTATCCCACGTCGAACGTCACCCCCTGCGCCAGCGGCAGGGTGCTGCCGTGATTGATCGTGTTGGTGGCGCGGCGCATGTAGGCCTTCCAGGCGTCGGAGCCGGATTCGCGGCCGCCGCCGGTCTCCTTCTCGCCGCCGAAGGCCCCGCCGATCTCGGCGCCGGAGGGGCCGATATTCACATTGGCGATGCCGCAATCCGAGCCGCGGGCCGAGAGAAACCGCTCCGCCTCGCGCAGGTCGTTGGTGAAGATCGACGAGGACAGGCCCTGCGCCACCGCGTTGTGCAATGCCAGCGCCGCGTCGAAATCCGTGTATTTCATCACATAGAGGATCGGCGCGAAGGTCTCGGCCGCGACCGGCCCCTCCAGCCGCGGCATTTCGACCAGCGCGGGGCGGACGTAGTAGGCGTCGTCCCGCCCGACATCCCGCCGCTCGCCGCCGGAAACCGCGCCGCCCGCCGCCCGCGCCGCCGCCAGCGCCGCCTGCATCGCCTCATAGGCGGCGCGGTCGATCAGCGGGCCGACCAGGTTTCCGGCCAGGGGATCGCCGACGCTGACCGAGCCATAGGCGCCGCGCAGCCGGCCGACCAGCGCGTCATAGACGCTCTCATGCACGAAGAGGCGGCGCAGGCTGGTGCAGCGCTGGCCCGCCGTTCCCATCGCGGCGAAGGCGACGCCGCGCAGCGTCAGGTCGAGGTCGGCGGTCGGCGTGACGATCGCCGCGTTGTTGCCGCCGAGCTCCAGGATGGCGCGGGCGAAGCGCTGGGCGAGCCTCGGGCCGACCGCGCGCCCCATCGCCGTCGATCCGGTGGCCGAGACCAGCGGCACCTTCGGATGGTCGACCAGCGCCTCGCCGACCGCGCGGCCGCCCGGCAGCAGCTGCGCGAGACCGTCCGGCGCCGCGCCGCCCTCGGCCCGGAAGCGGGCGAGGGCGCGGTCGAAGACCGCCATGGTGGCGAGCGCGGTCAGCGTGGTCTTTTCCGACGGCTTCCAGACCACGGAATCGCCGCAGACCAGCGCCAGGGCCGCGTTCCAGGACCAGACCGCCACCGGGAAATTGAAGGCGCTGATGATCCCGACCACGCCAAGCGGATGCCAGGTTTCCATCATGCGATGATCGGCCCGCTCGGTGGCGATGGTCAGGCCATAGAGCTGGCGCGACAGGCCGACGGCGAAATCGCAGATATCGATCATCTCCTGCACCTCGCCGAGGCCCTCGGAGGTGATCTTGCCGGCCTCGATCGAGACGAGGCGGCCGAGCGCGGCCTTGTGCGCGCGCAACTCCTCGCCGAGGAGGCGGACGAGCTCGCCCCGCTTCGGCGCCGGAACCTCGCGCCAGGCGAGGAACGCCTCATGCGCCGCCCCGATCCGCCGCGCGGCTTCGGCGGCGGAGATTTCCCGCACATGGCCGACCGTCTCGCCGGTGATCGGCGAGCGCGCCGGGATCTCGCCGGCCCCGTAGGCGTCGGGGGCGACGCCGAGCTCGGTCAGCAGCCGCCCGGTCTCGGCGCGGAGCGAAGGAATGCCGGCTTCGGAGAGGCTGGACATGCGGGATCCTTTCGGGTCGGGTCGGGTCTCCTGCCTTCCTATTCCAGAAGGGTCCCGCCTAGAAGCGCTCGCCTGCGAAATGCGCGATCTGGGCGCCGGCTTCGTACCAGGCCCCTCGCGCCCGGCGGAAGGGCCGCGCCTTCGGCTCGGTCAAGGGCAGCGGCAGGTCCCCTTCGGCGACGCGCCCGGCGACATGGTCGGCGAGCGTCCGCCCGAAGGCGGTGCCCGGCGCGATGCCGCGGCCGTTATAGCCGCCGAAGCCTATGACCCGCTCGGCGAAGCGGTGAAACCGCGGCACCGCGTCCGAGGTCATGCCGATCCGCCCGTACCAGCCGCTTTCGAACTCCACCGCGCCCAGCCGCGGGAAGATCCGGCTGAGCGACCGCCGCGCCCAAGCGGCGTGCACCGCGCGGCCGGTATTGCGCAACGCGCCGACGCTGCCGAACACCAGCCGGCCGCCCTGGTCGAGGCGGAACGACGACAGGATCTCCCGCGTGTCCCAGCAGCCCTCGCGCCCGGGCAGGATCGCGGCGCGCGACGCGGCGGAGAGCGGCGCGGTGGCGAGGTTGAAATAGGGCAGGTGCACCTGCTCGTCGCGGACGATCTTCCACGGCC
>JBGALW010000170.1:0-8359 GCA_044223585.1 Amaricoccus sp. | reverse complement strand
AGTCCGTCGATCAGCCGGGAGTAGGTCAGGCTCGCGTCATGCTCGCGCACCGCGGCATTGATCCGCTGGATCCAGAGCGCGCGGAACGTCCGCTTGCGCACCTTGCGGTCGCGGGTCGCGTACTGCTGCGCCTTGTCGACAGCCTGCTTCGCGGTGCGATAGTTGGTCGAGCGGGCGCCATAGTATCCGGCGGCCTGCTTGATGATCTTGCGATGACGGGCGTGCGAAGTCACGCCACCCTTTACACGGGACATCTCTCAGGCCTCCTCAGCGGATGTAGGGCATGTACGACTTCACGATCTTCTCGTCCGCAGCCGAGAGGGTCGTGGTGCCGCGGGCCTGACGGATGAACTTCGTCGACCGCTTGATCATGCCGTGCCGCTTGCCGGCCTGGGCGACGAGGATCCGGCCGGTGGCCGTCACCTTGAAGCGCTTCTTCGCGCCCGACTTGGTCTTCATCTTGGGCATTTTGCTCTCCTGACAGAGGTTCGGACGCGCCGCGGCAGCCCTTTTCGCCGGACACGTCGGTGGAAGCGCGGGCTTATAGGGCCGGCGCCTCCCGATGGCAAGGGCCGGTTTTCAGCCCTGCCGGTGCTGCGGACCGGGCTCGTTCACCGCCCAGGCGATGCCGAAGGGATCGCGCATCATGCCCCACCGGTCGCCCCAGAACATCTTCTGGAACGGCACCTCCACCGTGCAGCCGGCCTCGATAGCCCGGTTCCACCAGAGATCGCCGTCCCAGACGACGAGCTGCAGGTGGAAGCCCTGCGGCTCCACCGCCGGCGTCCCCGGCGCCCGCATGTCGGTCATCATCACCGCGCCGCCGTTGACCTCCACCTGGCAGTGCATCAGGCGCGCCGGATCCTCCTCCGACGGAACCCGCCCGAGGTCGCGCGCGGCGAAGGCGCGGACATAGAAGTCCGCGGCGGCGGCGGCCTGGCCGTTCATCCCGACATAGGGAATCACGCCCTGCATCACCCGCTCCTCGATGGTCACGTCCGGCATCGCGTCCTCCGTCATTCGTCGAGCAGCGGGGCGAAGCCGCCATAAATCAGCCGCGCACCGTCGTACGGCATCGGGTTCGCCGCCGGCTGCATCCGCGGGTCCTTCATCAACTGTGCCCAGGCGCCGTCGCGGGCCTCCTTGGACGGCCACTCGATCCACGAGAAGATCACCGTCTCGTCGTCCTTGCGCTGCACCGCCAGCGGAAAGGACGTGACCTTGCCGTCCGGCACGTCGTCACCCCAGCACTCGACGACCCGCGTCGCCCCGAATTCCTTGAACAGGGGCAATGCCTTCGCGGCATGCGCGCGATAGGCGTCCCGGTTCGCGGTTGGCACCGCCGCGACGAAACCGTCGACATAGCTCATGACAGAGGCCTCCTCCCCATGGTTTCAACGCGGCGGAGCACGCCAAGCGCAGCGCCACTGCGTTGATATCAACGTACCCGCGATGCCTTCCTTCCGTCAACCCACGGGCGCGAACGGAAACGCGCGCCAAGGGGGCGCGCGCTGGCTGGCGGTCGTTGACGCCGGTCAGGCCGGCCGGACGACGCAGCGGAAGCTGAGATGGCTCGTCGAAGTGTCCACCGGCTCGGCATGGCGCGCCGCCGGCCGGTAGCGGCGGCAATAGTTCGGCGCGCAGAGGTGCGACCCGCCCTTGATGACGCGCCGTGGGATGCGGATCTGCGGCATGGCGGGGTCGAAGCTTGCCTCCATCGGGCCGCCGCGCGGGTTCTCGGGAATGCAGCAGGCCTTGGCGGCGTCGGCCGGATGGCGGGCGGAATACCAGTCGTCCGTCCACTCCCAGCAATTGCCGATCATGTCGTAGAGGCCATAGGGGTTCGGCGGGAAGGCCGTCACCGGCGAGGTGCGCTCGAAGCCGTCCTCGGACAGGTTCTCGTTCGGGAAGGCGCCCTGCCAGATGTTCGCCATGTGCCGGCCGCCCGGCGTCAGCTCGTCGCCCCAGGCGAACTCCTTGCCGTCGAGCCCGCCGCGCGCCGCGTATTCCCACTCCGCTTCGGTCGGGAGGTCCTTTCCGGCCCACCGGGCATAGGCCTCTGCGTCCGGATGGGCGACGTGGACCACCGGATGGTCGTCCTTGCCGTGGATGTTGCTGCCGCGGCCCTGCGGATGCCGCCAGTCCGCGTCCTTGAGAAAGGTCCACCACAGGCCCCAGTTGCGCAGGTCCACCGGCCCGCCCGGCGGGGTGAATACCAGCGACCCGGCATAGAGCATGTGGGGCAGGGCGCCCGGATAGTCCTTCGGGTTCGGCTTCTTCTCCGCCACCGTCACATGGCCGGTCGCCTTCACGAACCGCTTGAAATCCGCGTTCGTCACCGGGGTCCGGTCCATCCAGAAGGGCGCGACCCGGACCCGGTGAGCGGGCGCCTCCTCGGGGTAGTGATCGTCCGAGCCCATGCGGAACTCGCCCCCCGGCAGCGCGACCATGTCGCGCAGGACGTTGCGCCCCCCGGTGCCGTCCGCCCGGATCCGCGTCCCGATATCCCCCATCTCCGCCTCCGGCTGGCCCCTCTGCCGGCAATATGCCGACGCCTGCCGGCATTGTCGATGCACGCCCCCGGACGTTTCCTGGCGGGTGCCGCTTACGCGAGCGCCGTCACCTCACGCCGGAACGGCAGGGCGTCGCCGATATCGGGCATGTCGAGCTCGCGGGCGTAGCGGTGTCCGGCATAGGTCGCCCACGCGATCGGGCCGGGGGCGCAGGCGTCGCCGATGACCCGGACCGACCGGATCCCGGCGTCCGCCCAGGCGTCCTGCCGTGCGGCCAGCGCCCCGAACAGCGCGTCCTCCGGAACCCGCGCGGTGACGAGCACGGCCGCGTCGCAGCCGATATGCGCGGGCGCCCCGGTGTAGCTGCAGGCGGTCGCGACGCCGCCGGCCCGCAGCGCCGTCACGCCGGTGTTGAGCACGATCCGCACCCCGACCTCGACCAGCCGGCGGTGGATCGCGCCCTGCTCCAGCGTGTTGAGCGTCCAGTCGGAGACATAGGCCGACGGGGTGACGAGGGTGACGGTGCAGCCGGCGCGGGCCAGCAGCTCGGCAATGACCCCGCCCATGTAATAGTGGTCGTCGTCGAACAGCACGACCTCGCCCTTCGGCAGACGTCCGTCCATGATGTCGTCGGGGGTGAAGACCGGCAGCCCGTCGTCGATGGGCATCGGCACGACATGCATGCGCGCCACGCCGTCGGCGCGCCAGCGGGCGCCGGTGGCGACGGCGACATGCTCGAAGCCGAATTCGAGAATCTCGTCGGCGGTCAGGCGGCTGTCGAGGTAGGTCGCGACGTTCGGCCGCTGCGACAGCTGGTATTCGCGATAGTCGGCGACCCGCCCCCACGCCGAAAGGCCGGGCAGCAGCCGCTCGCGCGCCACCCGCCCCCCGAGCCGGGTTCCCGCTTCGGCGAGCGCGACGTCATAGCCGCGCAGGCTGAGCGCCCGTGCCGCCTCCAGCCCCGCGGGGCCTGATCCGACGACGAGCACGCTGGCACTGTCGCCCTTCGGGTTCATCTTCTCCGGGTGCCAGCCCTTGCGCCATTCCTCCATGAAGGTCGGGTTCTGGGTACAGCGGCTGATCGACATGGTCATGTCGCCGGTGATGCAGATATTGCAGCCGATGCACTCGCGGATGTCCTCGACCCGTCCCTCCTCGATCTTCCGCGGCAGGAACGGGTCGGCGATGGAAGGCCGGGCGCAGCCGATGAAGTCGAGCACGCCCTGCCGCACCAGCCGTGCCATCACGTCCGGGCTGGTGAAGCGGCCGACGCCGACCACCGGCCGCGTCGTCAGTGCCCGGATGCCGGCGGCCAGCGTCTCCTGCGCCGCCTCGTCCTTGAATCGCGACGGGCCGGAACAGTCCTCCCACGTGCCCTGCGCCAGGTCCCAGAGGTCCGGGAGGTCGCCGTTCATCGCGACGAAGTCCCGCACCTCGGCGTTGGAGAAGCCGAGATCGCCGATCGTCTCGTCAAGGCTGATCCGCAGGGAAAGCGCCATCGTGTCGCCGACCGCTTCCCGCATCTCGGCGATGACCTCGCAGACGAAGCGCGACCGGTTCTCCAGGCTGCCGCCGTATTCGTCCGACCGCTGGTTGGTGGCCCGGCTGAGGAAATGCTGGAAGATCCCGAAGCCGTGGGCGCCGTAGAGGCAGATGAGGTTGAAGCCCGCCGCGCGCGACCGTTTCGCGGCGTTGACGAACCAGCGGCGCAGGTTCCGGATGTCGGCCCGGTCCATCGCCCGCGCCTGCACCGGATCGTTAGTGAAGGTGCGGATCGGCAGGGCCGAGGGCGCGAGCGGCACCTCCTTGGTATAGAAATTCGGGCCGTTGATCCCCGAATAGGCGAGCTGGATACCGGCGAGCGCGCCGTGCGTCTTCATCGCCTCGGACATGCGGCGGAGCGCCGGGATGTCCTGGTCCTCCCACAGCCGCAGCTCGATGAACGGGGTGATCTCCGAGGTGTGGTGCATCTCGGTCTGTTCGGTGAAGATGACGCCCCAGCCGCCCTCGGCCTTGACGCCGCGCATCGCCGCGACTGCCGAGGGGTCGCGATAGCCGCCGCCATTGCAGTGCGGCACCTGATAGAAGCGGTTCTTAGCGGTCAGCGGACCGATCCGGACCGGTTCGAACAGGATGTCGTAGGATGGGTTCCGCATGCCTCTCCCCGCCGGATTCTGGCGCTAGGGGCCAGGATCCCCGATCGTTGCCGCCCGGTAAACTACGCGATGCGGAGGTTCGGCTTAGGCGCCGGCTAATCCCTCACGGTGCGACAACCTGCAGGCCCGGCAGCCGCTCGGCGGTGATCTCGGCGCGGGCATGGTCGATGAAGGCGCGGATCGTCCCGACATTGCCCGCCCCTTCCGCCAGCAGGAGGCCGAGGCAGAGCGTCCTGACCGGCCCCGTGAGGGGCACGAAGCGCAGCATCCGCCCGTCCGGTGCCGCCTCGCTGTTCGGCCGGATGTTGGCGACCGAGCAGCCGAAGCCGTTCGCGACCAGCGAGCGCATCACCGCCATGTCGCGGGTACGCTCGACGATCCGCGGGCTGGCGCCGGCATTCTGGAACAGCGCAAGGAAATAGTCGGCGCTCATCGGCAGGTCGAGCAGCACGAGCGGGTAAGCCGCCAGCTCCGCCGGGGTCACGCTTGGCCAGTCGGCCAGCGGATGGCCCGCGGCGATGACGGCAAAGGGCGGCAGGTCGATCAGCGGCACGAAGTCCAGATCCGCCGGAACGTTGAGGTCATAGGTCAGGGCGACGTCGAGCCGGGCCGAACGCAGGGCGTCGAACAGTTCCGCCTGATCGCGCTCGTACTGCCGGAACTCCACGTCCGGATGGAGGTCGACGAAGCTGCGCCGCAGGCCGGGCAGCACGCGCTGGGCGAAGGTGATGAGGCAGCCGACGTTGAGCGGCCCGCGCACCGTCCCGGTGATGTCGTTCGCGAGCCCGTTGAGGCCGCTCGCCCGCTCCAGCAGGTCGCGGGCCTGCTCGAGGAACCGTGCGCCGGCCTGGGTCAGCGACAGCCCGTGGGCGTGGCGCCGCACGAAAAGCTGGAGCCCGAACTCGGCCTCCAGCTGCGAGATCGCGGTGGAGATCGACGGCGAGGAAATGTTCAGCCGCTCCGCCGCCTGGGCGATCGACCCGTGCTCGCCGACGGCGACGAAATATTCCAGTTGGCGCAGCGTGAAGCGAAGCGGCATGACCCTGCCGGATGTCTCTCCGGCCCGATGCTGCCGCGCCGCAGCCCCCGCCGTCAACGGCTGCCCCCCCCCGGACCAGTCCCGGGTCAGTACTTGATCCAGACCGTCTTGAGCGCCGTGTACTTGTCGAAGGAGTGCAGCGACAGGTCGCGGCCGAAGCCCGACTGTTTCATGCCGCCGAACGGCGTCATCGGCGAGATCGCGTCCACCGTGTTGACCGAAACCGTCCCGGCCATCAGCCGGTCCGAGACGTCGAGCGCGCGGGTGAGATCGCGGGTCCAGACCGAGGCGGCGAGGCCATAGTCGCTGTCGTTGGCGATCGCCACCGCCTCGTCGGAGTCGCGGAAGGTCTGTACCGCCAGCACGGGCCCGAATATCTCCTCCCGTGCGATCGTCGCCTGCCGCGGCACATCGGCAAAGATCGTCGGCTCGATGAAGGCGTCCGATCCGCCCAGCGTCAGCCGGCCGCCGCCCGTCACCAGCCGGGCGTCGTGCCGCCCGGACTCGATGAAGCCGGCGACGCGGCCGGCATGGTGGGCGTCGACCATCGCGCCCATCACCGTCGCGGGGTCGAGGGGGTTGCCGGGGCGGATCGCCTCCGCCCGCGCCTTCAGGCGGCCGATCATCTCGTCGGCGATGCCCTCCTCGACCAGCAGCCGAGAGTTCGCCGAGCAGACCTCGCCCTGATTGAAGAAGATCCCGAGCGCCGCCATCTCGGCCGCCTTGTCGAGATCCGCGTCGGCAAACACGATGTTCGGGCTCTTGCCGCCGGTCTCCGGCCAGACCTGCTTCATGTTGGATTCGCCGGCGTAGCGCTGGAACAGCTTGCCCACGGCGGTGGAGCCGGTGAACACGAGGCAGTCCACGTCCGGATGGCGCCCGAGCGCCTGCCCGGCGTCCTCGCCGAAACCCGGAACCACGTTCAGCACCCCGTCCGGCAGGCCCGCCTCCGCCGCCAGCTCGGCGAGCCGCAGCGCCGACAATGGCGACTGCTCGGCGGGTTTCAGCACGACCGAGTTGCCGGTGGCCAGAGCCGGCGCCAGCTTCCAGGTCGCCATGTCGAGCGGGAAGTTCCACGGCACCACCGCGCCGATCACCCCGAGGGGCACCCGCCGGATCAGCGCCAGATCGCGACCGCCGGTCGGCGCCACCTCGTCATAGATCTTGTCGGCCGCCTCGGCATGCCACTGCAGGATGCCCGCCGCGCCCGGAACGTCGACCGTCATCGTCTCCGTGATCGGCTTGCCCATGTCGAGCGTGTCGAGGAGCGCGAATTCCTCGCGATTCTCCCGCAGAAGCGCCGCGAGCCGCAGCAGCACGACCTTGCGGTCGCGCGGCGTGCGCCGCGACCAGCGGCCATCCGCAAACGCCGCGCGCGCGCTCGCCACCGCGCGGTCGATGTCCTCCGCCCCGCCCCGCGCCACCTCGGCGAGCGTTGCGCCGGTTGCCGGGTTCACCGAGGCGAACCGCGCCCCTGACGCGGCAGGCACGAACCGCCCGTCGATCCAGCAATCGGTGCGAAACGACAGACCGGCCGCACGGGCGGTGTAGTGCGAAAGCGTCTCCAAGCTCTTCTCCTCCTCGGGCGTCCGGTCACTCTGGCCGGTGGGCGGCGGTCGCGACAGCATTAACCCGCAAGCCGCGGCTTTGGAAAATCCTAAGCCACATCGGGCGGAGCCACCCGAGAGTTAGGACAATCCGAAGCCCCGCTGTTGATTACGATACTTTATCCGAAGCCATATCCGGCCGAAGGTGGCGGGGGTCAAGATGAAGGGAGTTCCGGGGATGGCCGTCGAAAAGACCGATGTGCTCGTGGTCGGCGCCGGCCAGGCGGGCGTTGCGATGAGCGAGCACCTCAGCCGGCAGGGCATCCCCCACCTGGTGCTGGAGCGGGACCGGATCGCCGAACGCTGGCGCACCGGACGGTGGGACTCGCTCGTTGCAAACGGCCCGGCGTGGCATGACCGCTTTCCCGGGCGGGCCTTTCCCCACACCGTCGACGTCTTCGTACCGAAGGAGGAGGTCGCCGACTATTTCGTCAGCTATGCCGAGCAGATCGCCGCCCCGATCCGCTGCGGCGTCGAGGTGACCCGCGTCACCCGGAACGAGGCCAGGCCCGGCTTTCGCGTCGAGACGTCCGCCGGCCCGATCGAGGCCGGCGCGGTGGTCGCCGCCACCGGCCCGTTCCAGCGTCCGGTGTTCCCGCAGATCGTCCCGGCCGGCGCCGGTATCGTGCAGATGCATTCCGCCGACTACCGCAATCCCGGCCAGTTGCCGGAAGGCGCCGTGCTCGTCGTCGGCGCCGGTGCCTCGGGCGCGCAGATTGCCGACGAACTGCAGCGGGCCGGCCGCCGGGTGTTCATCGCCATCGGCCCGCACGACCGCCCGCCGCGGCGCTATCGCGGCCGGGACAATTGCTGGTGGCTTGGCGTGCTCGGCAAGTGGGACATGGACGCCTCGCCGGACAGCGAGCACGTGACCTTTGCGGTCAGCGGCGCCTATGGCGGCGCGACGGTCGACTTCCGCCGCTTTGCCGCGGAAGGCATGACGCTGCTCGGCCGGGCGGCCGGCTTCGCGGACGGGGTGATGACCTTCGAGCCCGGCCTCGCCGCGGCGCTCGCGACCGGCGATACCAACTACGTCTCGGTGCT
>JBGALW010000005.1:0-54129 GCA_044223585.1 Amaricoccus sp. | reverse complement strand
GAAGGCGTTCTCTGCATCGCCGACAGCTGGCCGGGGCAGATGCGCACCGTCTATGGCGACCACCAGCGGTTCGTCGACACCTACTTCAGCCAGTACAAGGGCTACTACTTCACCGGCGACGGCTGCCGGCGCGACGCGGACGGCTACTACTGGATCACCGGCCGGGTCGACGACGTCATCAACGTCTCCGGCCACCGCATGGGCACGGCGGAGGTGGAGTCGGCGCTGGTGGCGCACCCGAAGGTCGCCGAGGCCGCCGTGGTCGGCTATCCGCATGCGATCAAGGGGCAGGGCATCTACGCCTATGTCACGCTGATGACCGGCGAGGCCTATACCGAGGAGCTCCGCAAGGAACTCGTCGCCTGGGTCCGCAAGGAGATCGGTCCGATCGCCTCGCCCGACCTCATCCAGTGGGCGCCCGGCCTACCGAAGACCCGCTCCGGCAAGATCATGCGGCGCATCCTGCGCAAGATCGCCGAGAACGACTATGGCGCGCTCGGCGACACCTCGACGCTCGCCGATCCGACGGTGGTCGAGGAGCTGATCGACAACCGCATGAACAAGAGCTGAGGCCGGCGGCCGGTTAACGGTCCGGCAACACCCGGCGGCCGGCAGCTACCCGGCGTTAACGCTTCGCCCCTCCCAATGCCGTTGCGGCGTGGGAGGGGTTTTTCATGGCGGACGAGGCCTGGACGATCGAGGCGCTGGTGGCCGACGCGGTCGCCAGCGGGGTGTGGGGGCTGCATGTGAACCTGACGGCGACCAGCGTCGGGATCGGCAACTCCAGCAACACGGACTTCAACGCGGTCGTGGTTCCGCTCCGCGACCTGTGGCTGGGCGGGGCGGGCGCGGACCTGCTGGTCGGCGGCTGGCGGTCCGAGATTTTCCTCGGCGGGCCGGGGGACGACACGCTGGTCGGCGGCGGCGGGCGGGATTATCTCGTCGGCTCCGGCGGCGACGACGTCCTGCGTGGCGGCACCGACCGGGACACGCTGGAGGGTGGCACCGGCAACGACCTGCTGCACGGTGGCAGCGGCATGAACTACCTTTCCGGCAGCGACGGCGACGACGTGCTGGACGTGCGCTGGGCGACGGCGTCAAGCGACGAAGCGACGGCCGGCGTCGGCTTTGCCGGCTACCGCGCCTCCAAGCTCGTCTACGGGTTCGAGGAATACCTGTTCGGCGGTCGCGGCAACGACCGGATGTTCGGGACGTTCGGCAAGCAGTACCTGATCGGCGGCCCGGGCGATGATTGGGCGGAGGGCATGGACGGGGACGATCAGTTCTACGGCGACGAGGGCGGCGACACGCTCATCGGTGGGGCCGGCAACGACCGTTTCGAGGCTGGCGATGGGGATGACCGTGTCGAGGGCGGGCTTGGCAACGACGGAGTCCGGGGCGGCGCCGGGCGTGACGTAATCCTCGGCGGCAACGGCAACGACATCCTGCAGGGGGACGATCCCTATCGACCGTATGAGGGCGGCAACGACACGATCCTCGGCGGGTACGGCGACGACTGGATCTATGGCGATCCCGGCGCCGACCTCGTAGATGGCGGCGGCGGCAACGACCGGGTCCGCCTCGGCTCAGGCAACGACGTGTTCCTGTCGGAGGAGGATTTCGGGCGCGGCGATGATGTGGTGTGGGGCGAGGAAGGCAGGGACCGGATCCACGCCGGCCGCGGCAATGACACGCTGTCCGGCGGGCTTGGCGACGACACGCTGACTGGCGGCGCCGGTGACGACAGCCTGGAGGGCGGTGCCGGCGCCGACAGCTTCGTTTTCTGGAGCGCTGCGGGCGTGGACCGGATCGTGGACTTCGACACGTCCGACCGGCTGCTGATCGTCTCCGACCTCAACGGACGGATCCTTGCGGACCCGCACGACCTCGCGGTGCGCCAGGACGGCGCCGACGCGGTGCTCGACCTTGGCGGCGGCAGCGAGGTGCGCTTCGCCGGGATCTCGGCGGAGCGGATGGCGACGATCCTCGACAGCCAGGTGGAGCTGATCTGAGGCGGACGGGCGGGCTTTCCTTTTCCCGGCCGGCGTGGAATAGCACGGGCCTCACGATCCGCGCGGGAATGGACGGCCATGCAGCTTCGCGAAGCCCTGACCTTTGACGACGTGCTGCTGGTGCCGGGCGCCTCCGAGGTGCTGCCGGCGACGGCCGACACCCGGACCCGGCTGACGCGGGACATAACGCTCAACATCCCGCTGCTCAGCGCGGCGATGGATACCGTCACCGAGGCGCGGATGGCGATCGCCATGGCGCAGGCCGGCGGGATCGGCGTCATCCACCGCAACCTCGACGTCGCCGCGCAGGCCGCCGAGGTCCAGCGGGTGAAGCGGTTCGAGTCGGGGGTGGTCTATGCCCCGGTGACGCTGCGCCCGGACCAGACGCTGGCCGACGCCAAGGCGCTGCAGGAGCGCTACCGGATCACCGGCTTCCCGGTGGTGGACGAGCGCGGCGTGGTGGTGGGGATCGTGACCAACCGCGACATGCGCTTTGCCACCGACGACCGGACACCGGTCCGGGCGATGATGACGAGCCAGAACCTCGCGATGCTGCGCGAGCCGGCCGATCTCGCCGAGGCGAAGGGCATGATGCAGGCGCGGCGCATCGAGAAGCTGCTCGTCGTCGACGAGGGCGGGCATCTGACCGGGCTCCTGACGCTGAAGGACACCGAGCAGGCGGTGCTGAACCCGCATGCGGCCAAGGACGACCTCGGCCGGCTGCGGGTCGCCGCGGCCTCGACGGTCGGGGAGGCGGGATTCGAGCGGTCGGTGGCGCTGGTGGAGGCCGGGGTGGACGTCGTGGTGATCGACACGGCGCACGGCCATTCCAAGGGGGTCGCCGACGCGGTGGACCGGCTGAAGCGCTATTCCAACTCGGTGCAGATCGTCGCGGGCAACGTGGCGACCGCCGGCGCGACGCGTGGGTTGATCGACGCGGGCGCGGATGCGGTGAAGGTCGGCATCGGGCCGGGCTCGATCTGCACGACGCGGATCGTCGCGGGCGTCGGGGTGCCGCAGATGACCGCCATCGTCGACTGCGCCGAGGAGGCCGCCCGGTCGGGCCATACGGTGATCGCCGACGGCGGCATCAAGTATTCGGGCGACTTCGCCAAGGCGATCGGCGCCGGGGCGCATTGCGCGATGGTCGGCTCGATCCTCGCCGGCACCGACGAGGCGCCGGGAGAGGTGATCCTCTATCAGGGCCGCAGCTACAAGAGCTACCGCGGCATGGGCTCGGTCGGCGCGATGGCGCGCGGATCGGCAGACCGCTATTTCCAGAAGGAAGCCTCCGCCGACAAGCTCGTGCCGGAGGGCATCGAGGGCCAGGTGCCCTACAAGGGGCCGGCGGCCGCAGTCCTGCACCAGATGGTCGGCGGCCTCCGGGCCGCGATGGGCTATACCGGCAACGCCACGATCGACGCGATGCGCACGAGCTGCGGCTTCGTCCGCATCACCGGCTCGGGCCTGCGCGAGAGCCACGTGCACGACGTGCAGATCACGCGCGAGAGTCCGAACTACCGGATCGGGTAGGCCGCCTTCGCCGTCCCGCAGGGCGGGGCGCCAAATTCCGCGCGGCGGATCGGAGCATTGCGCCGAGGCTTGAGGGCGGCGGCATCCTGGGGCAGGGTGGCGCGCCCGGCGCAGCGGGGCAGCAGCAGGAGCACCGCTTGGTCGACCTCATCGCCTCGCCGCACGCCGCGGCCTACTTCACGCTCGCGGTCATGGCCGGCATGTTCCTGCTCTTCGTGCTGGAGGTCTTTCCCGTCGAGGTGACGGCGATGCTGTCCGCGGCGGTTCTGGTCGTCGCCGGGGTGGTGCCGTCCGGCGCGGTGCTGGACGTCTTCTCCAATCCCGCCCCCTGGACCATCGCGGCGATGTTCATCGTCTCGGGCGGGCTGGTGCGGACCGGGCTCATGGAGGCGCTCGGCCGGACACTGTCGGCGCATGCGGTGCGCAACAAGGTGCTGGTCATCATCGGCGGCTGCCTGTTCGTGTCCTTTGCCTCCGCCTTCACCAACAATACCCCGCTCGTCGCGGTGATGATCCCGGTGACGATCCAGCTGGCGCACTCCATGGGAATTGCGCCGTCCAAGCTGTTGATCCCGCTAAGTTACCAGACCGTTCTGGGCGGCATGCTCACGATGATCGGGACCTCGACCAACCTGCTGGTCGACGGCGTTGCCCGCAAGGCGGGCATGGAGCCGTTCCACCTCTTCGAGATCGCGCCCGCCGGCCTTGCGGTCGCGGTGGTGGGGGCGCTCACCATGTGGCTGCTGGTGCCGCGCTTCCTGCCGAACCGCGACTCGATGGCCGACCTGCTCGGCAGCCGCAAGAAGCTCAAGTTCTTCACCGAGGTGGTGGTGCCCGAGGGGTCGCCGCTCATCGGCCAGCGGGTGATGGACGTCGGCCTGTTCCGCCGCGACGGGATGCGGGTGATCGACGTGCTGCGCGGGGACGACTCGCTCCGCCGGCAGTTCCCGGAGGTGACGCTGGCCGAGGGCGACCGGGTGGTGCTGCGCACCGAAATGAAGGAGCTGCTGGGGCTCAAGGATTCGAACAAGGTGACGCTGGTCGACCGGGTCGGTTCGAAGTCGACGACGACGGTCGAGGCGCTCATCATGCCCGACTGCCGGATGGTCGGCCGCTCGCTCGGCAGCCTGCGGCTCCGCCGCCGCTATGGTGTCTATCCGCTGGCGGTGCATCGGCGGAACCAGAATATCGGCCGGCAGCTCGACGAGGTGGTGGTCCGCGTCGGCGACACGCTGCTCCTGGAGGGCGCGCCGGACGACATCCGCCGTCTGGCCGCGGACGTCGGCATCCTCGACCTCAACGAGACGCGGGACCGGGCGTACAAGCGGGGCCGGGCGCCGTTCATGCTCGCGGTGCTGGCGGCGATCATCTTCGCCTCGGCGTTCGAGCTGGTGCCGATCCACATTCTGGCGATGCTGGGAGTCGTGGCGCTGCTGGTCAGCGGCACGATCGAGCCCGAGGAGGCCTACGGGTTCGTCAGCGCGCCGCTGCTGGTGCTGATCCTCTCGATGCTGGTGGTGGGCGAGGGGCTCGACCATTCCGGCGCGGCGAAGCTGGTGGTCGACGGGATGACGCCGACGCTGGCACGGCTGTCGCCGTTCGCCGTGCTGGTGGTGCTCTACTTCACCACGCAGATCCTGACCGAGCTTCTGTCCAACAACGCCGTTGCGGTCATCGTCACGCCGCTCGCCATCGGGCTGGCGCACGGGCTCGGGCTCGATCCGCGGCCGCTGGTGGTGGCGGTGATGTTTGCCGCGACGCTCGCCTTCGCGACCCCGATCGGCTACCAGACCAACACGATGGTCTATGGCCCCGGCGGCTACAAGTTCACCGACTTCACACGCATCGGTCTGCCGCTCAACATCATCACCGGGCTGACGGCGTGTCTGGTCATTCCGGAGGTCTGGCCGCTGGTGCCGGGCTGAGCGGGGCCTGTCCCGCGGGCAACCCGGACACGGGGTCCCGGCGGCACGCTGCTGGTGCAGATTGCCCGACCCGGAGACGGGGTCCCGGCGGCACGCTGCTGGTGCAGATTGCCCGCCGATGCGTCAGCATCGGCAGCGCCTGCCCCCCTTGGCAGGCGCGCCGGTGCCCTATCGCGATGACGGCAGCCAGTGCAACGCCGGCTCTGGAATAGGGAGCGGTAGTCCGGAGGCGCGGAGGCGCGGGTCAACGCGCGCCGGCGGCCGACTCGGAGACACCCGCTTCCGCCGCCATGGCACGGGCTCCGCGGGCGACAAGGCCCGCCAGCGACGCGGTGAGGTCGGCGGCGAAGCCCCGGTCGTCGCGCAGGGCCGGCGGAAAGACCTCCGCCAGCGCGAGGAAGCCTGCGACGGTCTCGCCCGGGTCGTTGCGCCAGAGGGCGGCGAGACGGGGCGCGAGGGGGTCCTTGACCTCGATCGGCGCGCCCTTTTCGTCGCGGCCGGAAGTGTAGCGCATCCAGGCGGCGACGGCGAGGGTGAGGCCGGGCACCGGCCGGCCGGCGGCGCGGCCTTCCGCGATGGTGCCGAGCAGGCGCTGGGGCAGCTTCTGGCTGCCGTCCATGGCGATCTGCCAGGTGCGGTGGCGGATCGCCGGGTTGGCGTAGCGGGTGGCGAGCGCCTCGGCGTAACGGGACAGGTCCTCGCCGGGCGGCGGGGTCAGCGACGGGATGATCTCGTCCTGCCAGAGCCGGAGTGCGAAGGCGGCCAGCACCGGGTCGGCCACCGTCTCGGCGATCGTCTCGTGTCCGGCGAGATAGCCGAGATAGGCGAGCGAGCTGTGGGTGCCGTTCAGCATCCGCAGCTTCATGTGCTCGAACGGCGTGACGTCGCGGACCATCTGCGCCCCGACGGCGCCGAGGTCCGGGCGCGCTCCGCCGACGAAGTCGTCCTCGATCACCCACTGGCGGAACGGCTCGTGCATCACCGGCGCCTCGTCGCGCCACCCGGCCAGCGCCTCGAGCCGGTCGATGTCGGCCGGGGTGGTCGCCGGGACGATGCGGTCGACCATGGTCGCCGGGAAGGCACCCGGCCTCGATCCAGCCGGCGGCGAGGTCCTGGTTGACCAGCCCGGCGAACCTGTGCACCACGGCCTGGACGACCCGGCCGCTTTCTTCCGGCAGGTTGTCGCAGCAGAGGACGGTGAAGGCGTAGGTTCGCCGCCCGCGCCAGCGCGCGAGCGCCTGACGAGGAAGCCGGGGTGAGCTGTGGCGGGTTCATGTCGCGCACGATGTCGGGTGTCCCGGGTCCAGGCCGGTCGGTCGCCGGGTGGTGGCAGGCTTCTTCGCATCGGCTGTAGGCTTACGATCCGGGTCGTCGGCGCTGCCACTACGTCGAGCACGCTCGCGGGTCTGCGCCACAAGCACGCCGCGCAGCGGCCACGACGCGGCTTCTCGCCGGTTGCCGGGGTGAGTTCCAGCAGGTATAGACCAGCCCGGCCCAGCGCCGTCGCGGGGCCGGGGCGACCAGGCGAGACGCCGGTAGCGCTCAGTCGCCGCTTCAGGCTTCATCGCCTTCTCGATGATCGCGCCGTGCGCCGGCTGGGCGCAGGCGCGAAGCCGAGGCGGATCGAGGCCGCGGGCGCCGTCGACGGTTCGCGTACAGCCTCCAAGCCAGCCTCCATCGACGTTCAGGGATCGCGCCATTGATGTAGTCGGGACGCCGGCGCCGCCAGGAACACCGCGGTCTGGCGATGTCCTCGAAGCCGGCCCTCCCAGCGGCCGGCGGGGATGCGGTCGAGGATCGCCTTCGACCGGCGTCGGCACGCAGCGCCTCGGTGTTGTTGGTCTCGATATAGCCGGGCGCGATGGCGTTGACGTTGAAGCCGCGGGCGGCCCACTCGTTCGCTGAGCGAGCCACCAGCGATGCCGTAGTTGCTGCGGTGCAGGGGATGGCACGCGGATGCCGCCCTGGAAGCCGAGGAGCGAGGCGATGTTGGACGATCTGTGCCGCGGCCGCGCGGCAGGGGAGCGCGGGCGGGTTGCCTGGCGTGCGGTGAAGAACACCGCCTTGAGGTTGACGTCGATCACCGCGTCCTGGTCCGGGCCTCGGTGAAGCTCAGGGTCGCGTCCTCGCGGCGATGATACCCGCGTTGTTGACGAGGATGTGGATCTGCTCCGCGGCAACACGTCGCGCGGCCAGTCCGCCGAGCGCCGGGCGGCCGGCCTCGACTTCGCCTGACCGATCAGCGCCAGCGTCTCGTCGCAGTCGCGGGCGGCCGGCGATGACGTCGGCGCCGCGGCCGCCATGGCGACGGCGATGGCCTGGCCGATGCCGGTGTTGGCCCCGGTGACGAGAGCGGTCTGGCCTTCGAGAGAGAACGGGCTCATCGCAGGTCCGCCGGCTGGATGAAGTCCATGTCGGTATAGTCGACGTTGTCGCCGGCCATCGCCCAGATGAAGGTGTAGCCGCCGATCCCCGCGCCGGAATGGATCGACCAGGACGGCGAGACAACCGCCTGCTCGTTGGCGACCAGAAGGTGGCGGGTTTCCTGCGGCTCGCCCATCAGGTGCAGGACGCGGGCCTCGGGAGTCATGCCGTGGTAGAGGTAGACTTCCATCCGGCGGTCGTGGACGTGGCTCGGAATGGTGTTCCAGACCGACCCGTCCTCGAGCGTGGTGTAGCCGAGCACGAGCTGGCAGCTTTCCATGACAAGCGGGTGGATGAACTGGCGGATCGTGCGCTTGTTCGAGGTCTCGACCGCGCCGGTCTTCATCTCCTTCGCCTCGGCGACGGTGACGAGCCGCGACGGAAGCGCCCGGTGCGCGGGGCAGGAGGTGAGGTAGAACCGCCCCTCGCCGGAGAAGGTGACGGGGCCCGAGCCCATGCCGAGATAGAGCACGTCGCCATAGGCCAGGTCGAAGGACTGGCCCGCCGCCTCGACCCTGCCGGGGCCGCCGATGTTGACGACCCCCATCTCGCGGCGCTCGAGGAAGGTGGCGGTCCTGGTTTCCGCCACCCGGCCGAGCGTCAGCGGCTCCCCCGTCGGGACGGCGGCGCCGACCGTGAAGCGATCATAGTGGGTATAGACGAGCCGGATCTCGCCTTCGGCGAACATTCCCTCGGTGAGGAAATGCCGGCGGAGGGCTTCGGTGTCCATGCCCTTCGCGTGGTCGGGATGGACGGCGTGGCGGGTCTCGACGGAGAGCATGGGAAGCCTTTCAGAGGAAGTCGTCGCGGCGGGGGGTGAAGCTGTCGATCAGCTCCCCCGCCTCGAGGCAGACGCAGCCGTGCAGCGCGCCCGAGGGGATCACGAAGGCGTCGCCCGGCCCGATCTCGAAGTCGCGCCCGTCGAGGGTGAAACGGTAGCGGCCGGAGCGGACGTAAGTGGACTGCACGTGCGGATGGCTGTGGAGGGTGCCGCTGTCGCCTTCCTCGAAGGCGAAGCGGACCACCATCAGTTCGGGAGTCTCCGCGAGCACGGTGCGGACGGGATCGCTCACTTGAACACCGCCGGCAGCCAGAGCGAGAGGGCGGGGATGTAGGTGACGAGCATCAGCGTCGCGAAGGCGGCGAAGTAGAAGGGCCAGATCGTCCGCATCGCCTGCCAGATCGAGATCCGCCCGACCGCGCATCCGACGAACAGGACTGCTCCCACCGGCGGTGTGCAGAGGCCGATGCCGAGGTTCAGGATCAGGATCACCCCGAAGTGCACCGGGTCGACCCCGAAGGCCTGCGCCACAGGCAGGAAGATCGGCGTGGTGATGATGATGAGCGGGCTCATGTCCATGAAGGTGCCGAGGATCAGCAGCACCACGTTGATGAGCAGGAGGATCACGATCGGATTGTCGGAGAGCGACCGCAGCCCCTCGACCATCGCGGTCGGCACCTTCAGGTAGGCGAGCAGCCAGCCGAAGCAGGCGGCGCAGCCGATCACCAGCAGCACCATCGATGTGGTGCGGACCGCGGCGACGGTGGCGCCGACGAACTCGTGCCAGGGCAGGGTGCGATAGATGAGCGCGGTCACGAGAAGCGCGTAGACGACGGCGATGTTGGCGCTTTCCGAGGCGGTGAAGATGCCGGAGCGCACGCCGCCGAAGATGATCGCGACGAGGATGAGGCCCGGCACCGCCGAGATGAACATCCGCCCGAGCGACGACACCCCGGGGAAGGGCTCCGTCGGATAGCCGCGGCGGCGTGCGACAAACCACGCCGCGACCATCAGCGACAGGGCCAGCATCAGGCCCGGAATGACGCCCGCGGTGAAGAGATCGGCGATCGAGAGCCGTCCGCCCGCCGAGATCGAGTAGATGATCATGTTGTGCGAGGGCGGGATGAGGAGCGCGATGATCGAGCCGACGACGGTAAGATTCACCGCGTAGTCAACGTCATATCCGCGGGCCTTCATCTGCGGGATCATCAGGCCGCCGACGGCGCTGGCGTCCGCCGCCGCCGAGCCGGACACGCCGCCGAACATCACCGAGGCGAGCACGTTGACCTGGCCCAATCCGCCGCGGAGGTGCCCGACCATGGCGCCGGCAAGGGCGACGAGCCGCCGGGCGATGTCACCGCGCACCATGAGGTCGCCGGAGTAGATGAAGAACGGGATCGCCATCAGGGCGTAGACCGAGACGCCCGAGTTCAGCCGCTGGAACACCACCACCGGCGGAAGGCCGAGATAGAGCACCGTCGCGAAGCTGGAGACGCCGAGACAGAAGGCGACCGGCGTGCCGATCAGGAGCAGCAGCACGAAGCTGCCGAAGAGAATCCAGAGTTCCATCTCAGGCCCCCGTTCCGGTCTGTTCGGGCAAGGTTTCGTCCGCCTCGACCTCGCCTAAGCGGTGGGTCGGCAGACCGGCGAGGCGGCGCAGGATCCGCTCGGCCGAGAAGAGGATGATGAGCACGCCGCCGACCATCAGCGGCACGAAGTCGTAGTAGCGCGAGATCCCGAGGCCGGGCACCGCGTCCCGCGCCGCCTTGGCCGCGAGTTCCGACCCGTACCAGGTCATCCCGAAGCCGAAGGCCGCGACGACGATGTCGGAGACGGTGTGCAGCCACGGCGCGAACCGGTCCGGAAGGAAGATGAGCAGCACGTCAAAAGACAGATGGTATCCTTCGCGGAGGCCGACGGCCGCGCCGAGAAAGATGAACCAGGCCATGATCATCACCGCCGCGGGCTCGGCCCACTGCAGGCTGTCGTTCATGAGGTACCGGACGAATACCTGCGCGAAGATGATGACCGTCATCGCACCAAGTCCGACGCCGGCGATCCAGAGCGCGAGCCGGGCCAGCCAGCCCGCGCCGATGGCGAGACTTTCGACGCTATCCTGCATATGATTCTCCCAGACGGGTGAGCGGCCTGACGGAGTCAGGCCGCGCGCCGGTCACTCGGTTTCCTGGATGCGCTTCACGAGGTCCTTGGCTTCCGGGGTGGTCACGTACTTCTCGTAGACCGGCCCCATCGCGTCGATGAACTCCTGCTTGTTGACATCGGTGACGACCTCGACGCCGGCCGCCTCGACCTTTTCCTCGGACGACTTCTCCTGCGCGGCCCAGAGCTCGCGCATCACCGGAACGGAGTTCTTCGCCGCGGTGCGCATGACCTCCTGGTCCTCCGGGCTGAGCTTCTCCCAGGTGACCCGGGAAATGGCGAGCAGCTCCGGCACCATCAGGTGCTGGTCCATCGTGATGTACTTCGCCACCTCGTAGTGGCCCGAGCTGTCGTAGGACGGCCAGTTGTTCTCGGCTCCGTCGATGACGCCGGTCTGGAGCGACGAGTAGACCTCGCCGTACGGCATCGGCGTCGCGTTGGCGCCGAGCGCCGACATCATGTCGACGAAGACGTCCGACTGCATGACGCGGAACTTCATGCCCTTGAGGTCGGCCACGGACTTGATCGGCTTCTCGGAGTTGTAGAAGCTGCGCGAGCCGCCGTCGTAGTAGGCGAGCACCATGAGGTCATGCGCATCGAAGTCCTGGGCGATCTCCTCGCCGATCGGACCGTCCATGACGTGGTGCATCTGGTCTTCGGACTTGAACAGGTAGGGCAGGGACAGAAGCTGGGCGGTCGGCACCATGTCGTTGAACGAGCCGAAGCTGGCCCGGACCATGTCGATCACGCCGAACTGGGTCTGTTCGATCGTGTCCTTCTCCTCGCCAAGCTGCGACGAGGCGAAGACCTCGATGCAGATGCGGCCGTCGGTCTTTTCCTTGACCTCCTGGGCCATCGACTTCACCGCCTCGACGGTCGGGTAGCCGTCGGGATGCGTGTCCGAGGAGCGGAGCGTGATCTCGCAATCCGCCGCCATCGCGGCGGTCGCGAGCGCGGCTGAGGCCATGAGGCCCGCCAGTGTCGTCGTCAGGATCTTCATCATTTTCCTCCCGGTGCTGAAGTCAGAGTTTGTAGGCCTTCTTCACGAGGCCGTAGGCGAGGTCGCGGGCAAGCTCCGGCGCCTCGTCCTCGCCGAGCCGCCCGTCGCAGACGAGCCGCGCGAGGAAGGCGCAATCGGCGCGCCGCGCCACGTCGTGGCGGGCGGGGATCGAGCAGAAGGCGCGGGTGTCGTCGTTGAAGCCGACCGTGTTGTAGAAGCCGGCCGTCTCGGTCGTCATCTCGCGGAAGCGCCGCATTCCCTCGGGGCTGTCGTGGAACCACCAGGGCGGCCCGAGGCGCAGGCAGGGATAGACGCCGGCGAGCGGCGCGAGCTCGCGCGCATAGGTCGACTCGTCGAGCGTGAAGAGGATCACCGTCAGGTCGGCGCGGGTGCCGACCGCGTTCAGCAGCGGCCGGAGCGCGGCGACATAGTCGGTCCGGCCCGGAATGTCGAAGCCCTTGTCCCGGCCGAAGGCTGCGAGGATCGCGTCGGAATGGTTGCGCCGCGATCCCGGGTGGATCTGCAGGACGAGCCCGTCGTCGAGGCTCATCCGCGCCATCTCGGTCAGCATGTGGCCGCGGAACGCGTCCGCCTCCTCGGGGCTGCAGGTGCCGCGCAGCGCCTTCGCGAACAGCGCGGCGGCGTCGGCGGGGGCGAGGTCCTCGGTCCGGGCGCTGGCGTGGCCGTGGTCGGAGGACGTGGCGCCGAAGGTCTTGAAGTAGGCGCGGCGGGCCCGATGCGCGTCGAGGTAGCCGGCCCACGTCGTCGTGTCGAAACCGGTCTGCTCGCCCATCAGGGCTACGTTGTCGGCGAAGCCGGCCATTTCCGGATCGACCACCGCGTCGGGCCGGTAGGCGGTCACGACCCGTCCGTCCCAGCCCGACCCGGCGATCATCCGGTGCCAGCGCAGGTCGTCGGTCGCCGCGTCGGTCGTGCTGATCACCTCGATGTTGAAGCGGCGGAACAGCGCGCGGGGCCGGTACTCCGGCTGCGCGAGGCAGGCGGCGATATGGTCGTAGTACCAGTCCGCCGTTTCCGCGCTCAGGCGCCGGTCGATGCCGAACACATGCTCGAAGCTGTGGTCGAGCCAGAGGCGGGAGGGCGTGCCGCGAAGCAGGTGGTAGTGCCGCGCGAACAGCCGCCAGATGCGGCGCCCGTCAGTCTCGGTCGCGCCGCCGTCGACGCGCGGCACCCCGAGGTCGGCGAGCGGAACGCCCTGGGAAAAGAGCATCCGGAAGACGTAGTGGTCGGGGGTGACGATCAGCTGCGCGGGATCGGGAAAGGCCTCGTCCGTCGCGTACCAGCGCGGGTCGGTATGTCCGTGCGGACTGACGATCGGCAGGCCGCTGACCGAGTCGTAGAGGGCGCGCGCCAGGCCGCGTGCCCGTCCCTCCAGCGGAAGCAGCCGATCGGGGTCCAGCAGCGCCATTCCATCCCTCCCTCGATGTCCCTCCTTGCTGAAGGGCTAGACATCTAATATGCTAGTTTTCAAGAGCCGTCAATCAAAGGATCGCCGCCGATGAAAGACCTCGCCGCAACGCTCCCGCCGTTCGCCGGCGTCCGCCCGCGCACGGTCACCGACCAGGTGTTCGACCTGCTCTATGAGCGGGTGGTGAACCTGGCGCTCGAACCCGGCGCGCGGCTGTCGGAAGCCGAGGTCGCGGCGCAGATGGGCATCTCGCGCCAGCCGGTCCGCGACGCCTTCTACCGCCTGTCGCAGATGGGCTTCCTGCTGATCCGGCCGCAGCGGGCGACGACGGTCGCCCCGCTGTCGGAGGAAGCGGTGCTCCAGGCCTATTTCATCCGGCGGGCGCTGGAGGAGGCGTGTGTGCGCGAGGCGGCGGCCCGGCTCGGGCCGGCGGACTTCGAGGCCCTGGCGCAGCTGATCGAGCGGCAGGAGGCGGCGGTCGCCGCCGACGACCGGAAGGCGTTCCACACCCTCGACGACGATTTCCACCGCGAGATCTGCGAGCGTACCGGGCGGGGCTTCGTCTGGTCGCTGGTGAAGGAGAACAAGGGGCACATGGACCGGGCGCGGTTCCTCAGCCTGTCGTTTGGCGCGGCGGTGGCGCTGGCCGAGCACCGGATCATCCTCGAGGCGCTGGAAGCGCGGGACGGCGCGGCTGCCGCGGCGGCGGTCCACCAGCATCTCTCGCGGATCGAGGGAATCATGGCGCGGCTGCGCGTCGACATGCCGCAGGTCTTCGGCTGACGGCAGGCGGCGGTGCGGTCTGTTCTCCTTGTGGGTGCCCGGCGGGCTGCTAGGGTTCGGCCATGACAGCGCCCCGATTCATCCACCTCCGCCTGCACTCCGCCTACTCGCTGCTCGAAGGGGCGGTGCCGGTCAAGAAGCTGCCCGACCTCTGCGCCGCGGACGGCATGCCGGCAGTCGCGCTCACGGACACCGGCAACCTCTTCGGGGCGCAGGAATTTTCCGAGGCCTGCGCCAAGGCGAAGGCGCCGGTGCAGCCGATCATGGGATGCCAGCTGCGGCTCGCCTGGGCCGAGCCGGCGCATCCCGGCGACCGGCCGCCGGAGCCGCAGGCGGTGGTGCTGCTGGCACAGGACGAGGCCGGGTTCCGCAACCTGCTGCGTCTTTCCTCGGCCAACTATCTCGACTGCGGCGCCGCGGAGCCGCACGTGCCGATCGCGGTGCTGGAGGCCCATGCCGAGGGCCTGATCTGCCTTACCGGCGGCGCGGAGGGGCCGCTCGGTGCACTGATCCGGGACGGCCACGCCCCCCGGGCGCGGGCGCTCGCCGAGCGTCTGGCCGCCGCGTTTCCGGGCCGGCTCTATGTCGAGGTGCAGCGGCACCCGGTGGACGACGCGCCGCGCACCGCGGCCGAGGAGGCGACCGAGCCGGGGCTCGTCACGCTCGCCTATGACCTCGGGTTGCCGCTGGTCGCGACGAACGACGTGCATTTCCCCAGGCGCGGCGCCTACGAATCGCACGACGCGCTGCTCTGCATTGCCGATGGCGCCTATGTCGACCAGCACGAGCCGCGGCGGCGGCTGACGCCCGAGCACTGCTTCAAGACCCAGGACGAAATGGTCGCGCTGTTCGCCGATCTGCCGGAGGCCGTCGAGAACACGGTGGAGATCGCCCGCCGCTGCGCCTTCCGCCCGAAGAAGCGCAAGCCGATCCTGCCACGCTTTGCCGACGACGAGGTGGAGGAACTGCGCCGCCAGGCGCGCGAGGGGCTGGAGGCCCGGCTCGCGGTGATTCCCCACGCGGCGCCGGTGGAAGCCTATCGCGAACGGCTGGAGTTCGAGATCGGCGTGATCGAGGGGATGGGTTTCCCCGGTTACTTCCTGATCGTTGCCGACTTCATCAAGTGGGCCAAGGCGCACGACATCCCGGTCGGGCCGGGGCGCGGGTCGGGTGCGGGCAGCCTCGTTGCCTACGCGCTGACGATCACCGACCTCGATCCCCTGCGGTACGGGCTGCTGTTCGAGCGGTTCCTGAACCCCGAGCGCATCTCGATGCCGGACTTCGACATCGACTTCTGCATGGACCGGCGCGAGGAGGTCATCGCCTACGTCCAGCAGAAATACGGCCGCGACCGGGTGGCGCAGATCATCACCTTCGGTGCGCTGCTGTCCAAGGCGGCGGTGCGCGACGTCGGACGCGTGCTGCAGATGCCCTATGGCCAGGTCGACCGCCTGTCGAAGCTGATCCCGATGGACGGGGTGAAGCCCGTGTCGGTCGAAAAGGCGATTGCCGACGAGCCGCGGCTGCGCGAGGAGGCGGCAAAGGAGCCGCAGGTGGCGCGGCTCCTGACCATCGCCCAGGCAATCGAGGGGCTGCTGCGGAACGCCTCGACCCACGCCGCCGGCGTCGTCATCGGCGACCGGCCGCTGGTCGAGCTGGTGCCGCTCTACCGCGACCCGCGGTCCGACATGCCGGCGACCCAGTTCAACATGAAGTGGGTGGAGGAGGCGGGGCTGGTCAAGTTCGACTTCCTCGGCCTCAAGACGCTGACTGTCATCAAGAACGCCCTCGACCTGCTGCGGCTCCGCGGCATCGACGTCGACATCGGCGCGATCCCGATCGACGACGCCAAGACCTACGAGCTTTATGCCAGCGCGGCGACGGTGGCGGTGTTCCAGGTGGAATCGACCGGCATGCGCACCGCGCTGCGCCAGCTGAAGCCCACCTGCATCGAGGACATCATCGCCCTCGTCGCGCTCTACCGGCCCGGGCCGATGGAGAACATCCCGAAGTTCTGCAACGTCAAGAACGGGCGGGAGAAGCGCGACGGGCTGCACGAGACGATCGACGGCATCCTCGACGAGACGCAGGGGATCATCGTCTACCAGGAGCAGGTGATGGAGATCGCCCGCAAGATGGCGGGCTATTCCCTCGGCGGCGCCGACCTGCTGCGCCGCGCGATGGGCAAGAAGATCCAGGCCGAGATGGACGCGCAGAAGCCGCTGTTCCTCGACGGCGCGGCGAAGAACGGGGTGGCGAAGGCCAAGGCCGAGGAGGTGTGGAACCTGCTCGACAAGTTCGCCAACTACGGCTTCAACAAGTCGCACGCGGCGGCCTATGCGGTGGTGAGCTACCAGACGGCGTGGCTGAAGGCGAATCATCCGGTCGAGTTCATGGCCGCCGTGATGAACTGCGACATCCACCTCACCGACAAGCTTGGCGGCTACAAGCAGGAGGTGGACCGGCTCGGCATCGCGGTGGTGGCGCCCTGCGTCAACCGCTCCGCGCCGACCTTCAGCGTCGATGACGGCCGGATCGTCTACGCCCTCGGCGCCCTGAAGAATGTCGGCGTGGAGGCGATGCGGCTCATCACCGATGCGCGTGCAGCCGGCGGGCCGTTTTCCGGCCTCTTCGACTTCGCCGGTCGGGTCGATCTGAGGCGCGTCGGCAAGCGGGCGCTGGAGATGCTGGCGCGGTCCGGGGCGCTCGACGCGCTCGATTCGAACCGCCGCAAGGTGTTCGAGGCGCTGGAGCAGCTGATGGCCTATTCGGCCGCGGCGCACGAGGAGCGGGCGTCGGCGCAGGTAAGCCTTTTCGGCGAGGCGACGGCGGCGCTGCCCGCGCCCCGGCTGCCGCAGCCGGAGGACTGGCCGCCGATGGAGCGGCTGGCGCAGGAGCACCAGGCGGTCGGCTTCTACCTGAGCGGCCATCCGCTCGACGACTACATGCCGGCGCTGAGGCGGACCAAGGTGATGACCCACGCCGAACTCGCCCGCGCCGCTTCAGCCGCCGGTGCAATGATCGCGCAGGTGGCAGGCACCATCGCCGCCATCGACCTTCGCAAGTCGGCGCGGGGCACGCGGTTTGCCTTCGTGCGGCTGTCGGACCCGACCGGCCTCTACGAGACGCGTATGTTCTCCGATGCGCTGGAGGCGGCGGGAGACGCGCTGCAGGTCGGGCGCAATGTGGTGCTGACCGTCGAGGCGACGACCGAGGCGGACGAGCTCAAGCTGCTTGCCAAGGTGGTGCAGCCGGTCGATGTCGCGGTGGCGGGGGCCGCGAGCGCCGGGCTCAAGGTGTTTCTCTCCGACGCGGCCACGCTGCCGTCCCTCGCCACGCGCCTGACGACGGTCATCCGGGACACCACATCGCGGCGGCGCGGGCCGATCAACCTCATCCTGATGAACCCGGACCTGCCCGGCGAGGTCGAGATTGCGCTGCCCGAACCCTACCCGATGGGGCCGCAGGTGCTGGCGGCGCTGAAAACGGTGCCGGGCGTCGTGCACGTGGAGGAATTCTAGGCGGTGGCTCTCGGGATTCTCGGCGCGGTCGGGGACTTCCTGCCGGTGGCGGCGGCGCTGGCGCTCAGCCCGTTTCCGATCATCGCCATGGTCCTGCTGCTCGGCGCCCTGGACGGAGCCCGGCTTGGCATTGTGTTCACGATCGGCTGGACCGCCGGCCTCGGCCTCGCGACCGCGATTCTCGGTCTTGCAGCCGGCGGGATCGACGAACTCTCGGTGGGGCTGGGGGCGGGAATGCAGATCCTGCTGGGGCTCGGGCTTGTCTGGGCCGCCTGGCGCAAGTGGAGGACCCGGCCCCGGCGCGGCGAGCAGGGCAAGCTGCCGGGGTGGGCGGCCAGTCTCGGGTCGGCGACGCCGCGCAGCGCGGCGACGATCGGGGCAATGCTCGGCGGCGTGAACCCCAAGAGCATCGCGTTCGCCTATGCCGCCGCCGCGGCGGTCGCCGCGCGCGATCTGGGCCTGGTCGCGGCGACCGTCGCGCTGGCGCTGTTCGTGGCGCTCGCGTCGGGCGGCGTCTACGCCGTGCTCATCATGCACATGGCGGGCGGGCCGGAGTCGGCGGCGCGGCTGGAGACGTCGAAGGCCTTCCTGCTGCGCAACAACAACGTGATCCTGATGATCATCCTGCTGCTCGCGGGCATGAAGGTACTGGGCAGCGGGCTGCAACAGCTCGGTGGCTGACCGCCAGAGACGGAAGGACCGCAGCGGCGGCGGCCGATGCGGTCCTTCCGTGAGGCCGGACGTGTCGCCTCAGGCGGCTTCCGACCGCTGTGCGTTCTGGCGCTCGCTCTCCTCGCGGCTCAGCGCCACGGAGGTCCGGACGCCGCGGCGCACGAATTCCATCATGCCCTTCACGGTGCGCTCGTTCGGGTCGATCCCGGCGCACATCAGCACTTCGCGACCGTCGCGCGAGCGGGCCCACCGGGCGATGACCTCGGCGCCATTGCCATACTTCTTGTCGTCGGCGATCGCGTCGTCAAGCGCGGCCAGCACAACGGCGGCAAACAGCTTCTGCGCGCGGGCGCCCTGGTCGTTGGTGAACGCCAACTCGTCCACGTAATCGAACATTACGTCGTTCCTTCCTTAAGCCTTGTCTGTTTGCGCGCACTATGACGATCCGGTGACGCAGGAGGTCTGCCAATTTCACAAGACCGACATGCGCCGCCCGTATACCTACCGCCCCTGCATATAGGGACCGGCGTCCCTCAAATCAACAAATTCGCGACACCTGCCGCGCCCTCAGCGACTCGGTATCGCGCGCTGTTCCGCGGAGGGGTCGGGTTCGACGTCGGGATAGGCCAATTTCAACCTGCGGTAGTCAAATCCCGTCTCCAGCGTCGGCTTGACGATGTGAAAATACGGGGAGAGGTCGAAGTCGCGGGGGGCGTAGAGCGAGTGATGGCGGATGTGGATGATCTCGCTCCGCTGCGCCCGCGCCGCGCGGTTCGCCCGGAACTCCGGGGTGATGACGGGGAGAATCGGATAGCGAATCTGTTCGAACGCACGGGCGATCAGGGACGAGCAGATCGCCCGCGTCGGGTCGCCCGACCCGAACGCCAGCATGCGACGCCGCCAGCGCACGGGCACCGGCGGCGTCGGAAAAAGATAGCGCACCATGTCGGTGATGTTCTTGAGGTCGTAGCGCGTCCCGATCCTGCGAACCATGAAGTCGACCAGGCGGGCGCGGTCCTGCGGCGCAAGCGCGCTGGGGCGGCAGATCCGCGTGTTGAAGCACTCGTATTTCGAAAGGGGCGCGGCGATGCAGCCGTCGCCGAGATTGACCTCGACGAGCGACAGCGGCTCGCCGTCCGGCGACACCTGTCCGACGGCGTTTCCGACGTAGAGCGCGGCATGCGACCAGGTGGATTGCGTGAGGTACTTGATCGCCACCGAGACGCGGGTATTGCCCTCGACGAGCAGCACGTCGCCCGGCTGAAGCACCCGGCGCAGCGCCGCGACGTTGGCATGGGTATAGGGAGGAAGGCCGGGGCCCGGAGTGTCGAGCTTGCGGGCGATGAAGCGTCCGATCCGGTCCGCGAGAGTCTCGCGTGCGGCGGTCATCTCCGCCCGTCCGCCCTGATCGCCCGCCCGCTCACGGCTCACGCTCCCTGAACACCGCCCGGCTTCATCCTGCATCGGAAAGGGTTGACAGTCACCTTCCGCCGGCCTTGCCCTCACAATGGTGCGCGAAGCGTGGAAAGCGCGTAACAAATCCCGGCGCCACGCCGAACGGAGACTGGATGAGCCCGACGCAAGACCTCGAGGACCTGCTGCGGGCGGCCAACCGCGGCGACGCCCGCGCCTATGAGGCGTTCCTGCGACAGGTCGTACCGGTGGTCCGGGGCATCGCGCGGTCGCGCGGCGGCGGGTTGGGGCCTGATGCGTGTGAGGACATAGTGCAGGAGACCATGCTCGCGATCCACCAGAAGCGGCACACCTGGCGTGAGGACATGCCGGTGCGGCCGTGGCTCTATGCGATCGTGCGCTACAAGGTGATCGACGCCTTCCGGGCGCGCGGGCAGAGAGTGTCCCTGCCGGTGGAGGATCTTGCCAACGTGCTCGCGGCGCCGGACGGGCCGGACCCCACGGAGCGAAACGACGCGGAGCGGGTGATCGCGGCCCTCGATTCGCGCTCGGCCGAGATTGTGCGGGCGATCGGCCTCGACGGCGCCAGCATCGGCGACACGGCGAGTGCGCTCGGCATGACCGAGGGCGCGGTGCGGGTGGCGCTGCACCGGGCGCTGAAGCGGCTCGCGGCGCTGGGCGCGAGGATGGTGCAATGAGGACCGATGACCTGATCCGGGCGATGGCGGCCGACACGGTGCCCGCGCCGCCGGTGCGGGTCGGTCTGATCCGTGCGATCCTCCTCGGCACGGCACTGGTGGCGGCGGTGGCGCTGCCGCTCCTCGGGCTGCGTCCGGACTGGGGCGCCGCGATGCTCGACCCGATGGTGACGCCGAAGCAGGCGCTGCCCTTCGTCCTTGCGGTCACGTCCTTCGCCGTGGCCCTGCGGCTCGCGCGTCCCGGTGGCGGCATCGGGCGCTGGCGCTGGGTTCTGGCCGCGGTTCCGCTGGTGCTGGGCGCGGTCGTGCTGCTCACCCTGTCCGCGCTGCCACGCGCGGCGTGGATGCCGGAAATGCTGGGCGCGACCAACTGGTTCTGCCTCAGGACGATCACCGCGATGGCGGTGCCGCTGCTCGGCGGCACGCTCTGGGCGCTGCGGGCTGGCGCGAGCACGCGTCCGGGGCTCTCCGGGGCGTTTGCCGGACTGCTCGCCGGCGCCACGGCGACCACGCTCTATGCGTTGCACTGCACCGAGGACAGCCCGCTCTTCTATGCCGTGTGGTACGGGCTCGCCATCCTCGGGGTCACGGCTGCCGGCGCGCTCGCCGGCGGGCGGCTGCTGCGGTGGTGAGGCCGATTGCGGCGAGCAGCATCAGGCCGGAGGTGGGCAGTGGCACCGGCGCCACGGGAGTCCGCACGGTCGCGAGGGTCGCTGGCGCGGCGGCGGCCATGGCGAGCCGCAGCGACGCCGTGCCGGTGCCGTCGAGCGCGTCGCGCGCCGCGTCGGCGATGTGGGCGTGCACGGTCGTGTTCGGGTGCGTCGAGTCGAAGAACGCGCGCTCGCGTTCCTGACGGGGCGTGCACAGGTCGCCATCGTCATCGAGGCAGGGCGTCGTCGTGTCGCGGACCCCGTAGCGGCGGGGATGGGCGATCAGGTCCTGGAACAGCGCGTAGATGTCCACCGAATAGACCCGGACCCCGTCGTCGCGCAGGCTGGCGATCTGCCGGGCAATCTCGCGGTTGAAGGCGATGGTCGCGCGGCTGTTGGTGCGCGACTCGCGGGCGCTGCCGTTGCCGGACGGCACGGCGCCGAGGTCGGGCAGGTTGAACATCACGAGGTCATCGACGCCGAGCCGCACCAGCGAGCGTGCGACGCTGCCGACCGACCGGGCCGCCGCCTTGCCTCCGGCCCGGGAGGCGCTGTCCCGTTGAGGATGTCGTTGCCGCCGGCCCACAGTTCGACCAGCGGCCGGTCGCCGCGCTCGCCCGGGCTCAGCAAGGCATACCTGCTCAGCTGGGCCTTCAGGTCGGGAATGCCGTCGCGGTCGGTCCGGGCCTTGGCCCCGCCGACCGCGAAGTTCCCGGTGTCGACTCCATGCCGGTCGAACGCCCGCACCACCCGGTCCGACCAGACCGGCCCGTTGGAGAAGCGGCCGTTCCATCCGGCGGGCTGGGCGGTAGAACCCGTGCGTCGCGTCAAAAAGGTTGCCGTCGTCGCTGAGGCTGTCGCCCAGCACATAGGAGCTTGAGAAGTCGTCGAGAGGCACTGCCGCGACCGGACCGGCCAGAACCGAAAGGGCGAGCGCCCCCGACACAAGCACCGAACGCATGGCAGACCTCCCCCGGCTTTCGGCGGGAAACGTTGGGGCCCGCCGATGGTTCCCGCCCGTCACGCCCTCCTGCGGACGGCCACGAAGCCTGCGAGCCCGGCCAGCAGCAGGAGGCCGGCCGCCGGCAGCGGCACCGGCGAGAGGACAGGCGCGGCGATGGCCGCGATCTGCCCGTGGATCACGTTGTTGGGGTGCAGGAGGTCAAAGAAGGCGCGGAGACGCGCCTGCACCGGGGTACAGGGCGCCTGGTCGGGGATGAGACAGGGGACGGTCGTGTTGACGACGCCGTACTTCGTCGGGTTCTGGATCAGGTCGTTGAACAGGCCGAAGATGTCGACCGTCGCGACATCGACGGGAAGCCCCGCCAGCACCGCGGCGAGGGTGCTGTTGTAGACCTCGGTCGCCACCTTCGCGATCGGTGCGGCCTCCGGGGCGCCGAGGGTGAAGGC
This sequence comes from Amaricoccus sp., assembly GCA_044223585.1. Taxonomy (GTDB): domain Bacteria; phylum Pseudomonadota; class Alphaproteobacteria; order Rhodobacterales; family Rhodobacteraceae; genus Amaricoccus. Next base: position 31,718 of record JBGALW010000005.1, on the reverse strand, counting down.
AGGGGTCTGGTCGAGCGCCGGCAGGTTCAGCACGACATAGTTGTCGATGCCATAGCCCTGCAGCGTACCGATGCCGGCTCCCACGGCCAGCGCCGCGTCGGCCGCGGTCTTGACGATGCCCTCCGCCGTCGCGCCGGGGGCGGCGATCGCCGTCAGGATGTCATTCGCGCCGGCCCACAGGACCGCGACCGGATTGTCGCCGAGGCTGCCGGTCGCCGTGGCGCCGAAGGACGCGATCTGATCTGGGAGGTCGGGAATCTGGAACGATCCCGGGTCGTCGTACTCCATCGCGTGCGCGCCGATGAAGGCGTAGTTCCGGGTCGCAAGACCGCGCTCGGTGTACTCCGCGGCGATGTATTCGGCCCAGACCGGCCCGTTCGACCGGCGGCCGTCATAATAGGGCGGCGAGGGCGGCGAGGCGCCACCGGTCGCGGCGTAAAGGTTGCCGGGATCGCTGAGGCTGTCCCCGAAGAACCAGGCGCTGGTGAAGTGATCGACGGTGGCGGCACTGGCTGCGGCGCTGAAGCATGCGGCGAGCAATGCGGGCAGTATGACTTTTCGCATCCGGACCCACGCGGCAATGGTTTTGGTTAACGACGCGGATGAGCGCACGGCCGCGAGATTCGCGCAAGCCCGGGAGGGCCCGGTTCCGGTGCCGGCGACGGCTAGCCGCCAGTGCCGACCAGCGCGTCGACGACGGCGAGTGCCTCGGGGGCGCTCCAGTCCGCCTCGCCGAGCATCCGGGCGACCTCGTTGCCGTCCCGGTCGAGGATCAGGGTGGCGGGCAGGCCGATGACGCCGCTCGCCGCCGCGAGCCTGCCCTTGGGGTCGAGCAGGACGGGCAGGTCGGCGATGCCGGCTTCGGCCCGGAAACGGTCGATCCCGGCGGGATCGTTGCGGCCGGTGGCGATAGCCAGCACCTCGAAGTCCGCCCCGCCGCGCGCCCGCTGCAGGGCGTCGAGCGACGGCATCTCGGCGCGGCACGGTGCGCACCACGTGGCCCAGAAGTTCACCAGCCGGACCTTGCCGTTGCCGGCGCCGAGCGTCGTCTCGGCTCCCTCCGCCCCGAGGTAGGGCACGTCGGCCGCCGCAACCGGCGTCTCGTGCACCACCAGGCGGCGCATGTCTCCCACCTGCAGTTCCGCAAGGTCCGGCTCCGTCGCTCCGGCGGGGTTTGCCGCCACCAGAAGCCCGGCATAGAAGAGCAGCGCGAGACTTCGGGCGAGGATGGACGGAATGGCCGACAAGACGAGTTCCAATGCGATGTGGGGCGGCCGCTTCGCCAGCGGTCCGGATGCGATCATGACGGCGATAAACGCCTCGATCGACTTCGACAAGCGTCTGGCGGCCCAGGACGTCGAGGCGAGCCGGGCGCATGCCGCGATGCTGGGCGCGCAGGGCATCATCGCCGCGGGCGACGCGAGCGCCATCCGCGAGGGGCTCGCCGCCGTCCTGGCGGAGATCGAGGCGGGCGGGTTTCCGTTCTCGACGGCGCTCGAGGACATCCACATGAACGTGGAGAACCGCCTGCGCGAGCGGATCGGCGCTGCCGCCGGCCGGCTGCACACCGCCCGGTCGCGCAACGATCAGGTGGCGACCGACTTCCGGCTCTGGGTGCGCGGGCAGGCGGACGCGGCCGTCGAGGGGCTGACCGCGCTGATGCGGGCACTGGTGGCGCAGGCCGAGGCCGGCGCGGACATGGTGATGCCCGGCTTCACCCACCTGCAGGTCGCCCAGCCGGTGACCTTCGGGCATCACATGCTCGCCTATGTCGAGATGCTCGACCGCGACCGCGGCCGGTTCCGCGACGCCCGCGCGCGGATGAACGAGAGCCCGCTCGGCGCCGCCGCGCTCGCCGGGACATCGTTTCCGATCGACCGTCACATGACGGCGACGGCGCTCGGTTTCGACAGGCCGATGGCGAACTCGCTCGACGCGGTGTCGGACCGTGACTTTGCGCTGGAGTTCCTCTCTGCCTCGGCGATCTGCGCTGTCCACCTGTCGCGGATGGCCGAGGAACTGGTGATCTGGTCGTCGGCGCAGTTCCGCTTCGTGACCCTGTCGGACCGCTTCTCCACCGGCTCCTCGATCATGCCGCAGAAGAAGAACCCCGACGCCGCCGAACTGATCCGCGCAAAGCCCGGCCGCATCGTCGGCGCGCTGATTGCGCTCCTCACCGTGATGAAGGGCCTGCCGCTCGCCTATTCCAAGGACATGCAGGAGGACAAGGAGCAGGTCTTCGACGCCGCCGACAGCCTGATGCTGGCCCTCGCCGCGATGACCGGCATGGTCGCGGACCTGACGCCCGACGCGGGCCGCTTGCGGGCGGCCGCCGGGTCCGGCTTTTCCACCGCCACAGACCTCGCCGACTGGCTGGTCCGGGCGCTCGGGCTGCCGTTCCGCGAAGCGCACCACGTCACCGGCGCCCTGGTCCGGATGGCGGAGGAACGGGGCGTCGACCTCGCCGACCTGACGCTCGCCGACATGCGGACTGTGCATGACGGGATCACCGACGAGGTGTTCGGCGTGCTCGGCGTCGACAATTCGGTCGCGAGCCGCACGAGCTATGGCGGGACGGCGCCGGCGCAGGTGCGCGAGCAGGTTGCCCGCTGGCAGGCGGCCCTCGCATGATGCGCGCCGCCCTCGTCCTCGCGCTCTGCCTCGCCGTCCTCTCCGCCTGCGGGATCAAGGGCGACCCGGTGCCGCCGGGACGGGCGGAGCAGGCGACCACCGCCCCCTGACCCGGTGCGTGCGCCTCAGCGGCGCAGCGTGCCGCCGGTGGCCTTCTCGACGCTGGCGACGATCTTCGCGCCCACGGCCTCGATCTCCGGCTCGGTCAGCGTCGCGGCACGGGGCTGCAGGCGGACGGCGATGGCGAGCGACTTCTTGCCCGGGCCCATCTGCGCCTCGGCCCGTGGGCCGGCGAAGACATCGAAGACAGAAACCCCGGCGATCAGCGCCTTGTCGGCGGCCCGGGCAGCCTTCAGCACCGCCTCCGCCTCGGTGTGCGCATCGAGCACGAAGGCGAAGTCGCGTTCCACAGCCTGCAGGTCCGGAGCGTCGAGCGGGGCGCGGGTGGTGGTGCGTGCCTTCGGGAACGGCACCGCTGCGAGGTCGAGGGTGAAGCCGACCGCCGGCCCCTTGACGTCGAGGGCGGCAAGCACGCGCGGGTGCAGTTCGCCGAACGCCGCGAGGATTGTCTTCGGTCCGAGTGACAGCACAGCGGACCTGCCGGGGTGGAACCATTCGGGCGCGATGCGCTGGACCATCAGGCTCACCGGGGCGCCAAGGGCGGCGAGCACCGCCTCGGCGTCGGCGCGGGCGTCCCAGAGATCCACCGGCCGGCGGCTGCCGAACGGGTCGCGCGGCGCGGTGGCGCCGGTGCGCACCCCGGCTGCATGCAGCCGCTGGTCGCCGGGCTCGCCGCCGGGGAACGTCTGGCCGATCTCGAAAAGGCCGAGGTCGGCGAAGCCGCGCGCCTGGTTGCGGGCGGCGGCGCGCAGCAGGCCGGGCAGAAGGTTGGGCCGAAGGTGGCTCATCTCGGAGCTGATCGGGTTTTCCAGCCGCACGGCATCGGACCCGCCGCCGAAGAGCTCGGCCGCGGTGCGGTCGATGAAGCTGTAGGTCACGCACTCGTTGAGGCCGGCGGCGGCGAGGCGGCGCCGGGCCTGCGATTCCCGCCGCTGGCCGGGGGTCAGGATCGGCCGGGCGACGCCCGCAGGACGGGAGAGCGGCCGGCCCTCAAGGCGGCTCAGCGAGGCGATGCGCGCCACCTCCTCGACGAGGTCCGCCTCGCCGCGGATGTCGGGACGCCAGCTCGGCGGCGCTGCGCGGTCGCCCGCGACGGTAAAGCCGAGCGCCACCAGGATCCGGGTCTGCTCCGCCTCCGGGATGTCCATGCCGACGAGGCCGACCACGCGTGCCGGGTCGAAGGCATAGCTGCGGGCGGTGTCGGGCACGGCGCCCGCGATCTCGACCTCCGACGCCTCGCCACCGCAGAGGTCGAGGATCAGCCGGGTCGCGAGTTCCATGCCGTCGCGGGCGAAGGCCGGGTCGATGCCGCGCTCGAAGCGGAAGCGGGCGTCGGAGTTGATCCGCAGCCGGCGGCCGGTGCGGGCGGTGCGGAGCGGGTCGAAATAGGCCGCCTCGACGAAGACCTCGGTGGTCGTCTCGGTGCAGCCGGTGCGCAGGCCGCCCATGACGCCGCCGATGGCTTCGGGGCCGCTGGCGTCGCAGACCAGCGTTTCGGAGCCGTCGAAGGCGTATTCCTTGCCGTCGAGCGCGACGAGCTTCTCGCCCGGTCGGGCGAGCCGGACAGTGATCGGACCGTGAACCTTTGCGGCGTCAAAGACATGCAGCGGGCGGTTACGGTCGTAGGTGAGGAAGTTGGTGATGTCGACCAGCGCGGAGATCGGCCGGAGCCCGATGGCGCGGAGGCGATCCTGCAGCCATTGCGGCGAGGGGCCGTTGCGGACGCCGCGGATCAGCCGGCCGACGAAGAGCGGGCAGGCTTCGGTGGCGACGTCGGGGGCGAGGTAGACCGCGACCGGGTTGGGGAAGGTGCCGGGGACGGGCTCCACCGGGGGCGTGACGAGCCGGCCGAGGCCGCGGGCGGCGAGGTCGCGGGCGATGCCGGCAACGCCGAGTGCGTCCGGCCGGTTCGGTGTGACCGCGATTTCCACAACGGAATCAAGGGAGATGACGTCGATGTACCGGGCGCCGATCGGGGCGTCGGGGGGGAGCTCGACGATGCCGTCGTGGGCTTCGGAGAGTTCCATCTCGCGCTCGGACAGCATCATGCCGTGGCTTTCGACGCCGCGGATCCGGCCGACCTTGATGACCGTGTCGATGCCGGGGATGTAGTCGCCGGGCCTGGAGACGACGACCTTGATGCCGGCGCGTGCGTTCGGGGCACCGCAGACGATCTGCGTCTCGCCGTCCGCCGTCAGGACGCGGCAGACGCGCAGTTTGTCAGCGTCAGGGTGTTGATTCGCTTCGAGAATCTCACCGACCGTGAAGGCGGAGAGGCGTTCGGCCGGGTTGGTCACGCCCTCGACCTCGAGCCCGAGGTCGGTCAGGGCGAAGGTGATTTCCTCGAGAGAGGCCGAAGTTTCGAGATGTTCCTTGAGCCAGGCGAGGGTGAATTTCATGGGCCAACCGGGATTTTCAGCGATCGCCGCGGTTTAGAGCAGCGGACCGGGCGAGGGAAGGGCGAAGGCGGCGGCCGCGCCGTTAACCGTCAATGCACCGGGGTGGTACAACCCGTGCACAACGCATGCACCATCCATGCACCGGATTCCGGCGGCCGCCCGTTCGTTAACGGCTGTCCGCCACCGTAGCGGGCAGACCTTTGGCGCCGCCCATTGCACCGCTTCGGCGATCCCGCTAAGTCCCCGCCAGTACAACCGGAGGGCTGCTCCATGAGTGCCGAGATCATCGACGGCAAGGTGTTCGCGGCCGGCCTGCGGTCGCGGATCGCGGCGGAGGTGGCGCGGCTCGGCAGCGACCATGGCATCACACCCGGCCTCGCCGTGGTGCTGGTCGGCGACGACCCGGCCAGCGCCGTCTATGTCGGAGCCAAGGGGCGCGCGACCCGCGAGGCGGGGATGCATTCGGCCGAGCATCGCCTTCCGGCCGACACGGCGGAAGCCGATCTCCTCGCCCTCATCGGCCGGCTGAACTCCGACCCGGCGATCCACGGCATCCTCGTGCAGCTGCCGCTGCCGCCGCAGATCGACGAGGCGCGGGTGCTCGACGCCATTGCGCCGGCCAAGGACGTCGACGGGTTCAACACGGCGAATGCCGGCCGGCTCGCCACCGGGCAGGCCGGCATGGTGCCCTGCACCCCGCTTGGCTGCCTGATGCTGCTGCGCACGCGGCTGGGCGACCTGTCGGGCCTCGACGCGGTGGTGATCGGGCGGTCGAACATCGTCGGCAAGCCGATGGCGCAGCTGCTGCTGCGGGAGAACTGCACGGTGACGGTCGCCCATTCCCGCACGCGGGACCTGCCGGCGGTCGCGGCGCGGGCCGACATCCTCGTGACGGCCGTCGGGCGGCCCGGCCTCGTCACCGCCGCCTGGGTGAAGCCCGGCGCAACGGTGATCGACGTCGGGATCAACCGCCTGCCGCCGGCGGAGGAGGGCGGCAAGGCGCGGCTGGTCGGCGACGTCGACTTTGCCAGCGTCTCGACCGTCGCCGGGGCGATCACCCCGGTTCCGGGCGGCGTCGGACCGATGACCATCGCCTGCCTGCTGGCCAACACCGTCACGGCCTGCTGCCGCTCCGCCGGCCTGCCGGCGCCGCAGGGGCTGACCCCGGACGCCTGACAGTCCTTTCGTGCGGGGCTCGCGTCAGCCCTTGTCGCCCTGGGCGGTCGCCGCCTGCTCCAGCATCTTCACGTCCTCCGGGCTGAGCTGCGGGCGCTGGACGTCGAGCGTGATCTTGTCGATCTTGCCGTTGAACGGGAAGGGCGACTGGTAGTCGGCGTCGTCGACGCTGGTCAGGGTGTCCGAGCCGATATCCTGGCTCTCGTCCCAGGCCAGCGTGATCGGGATCGTGTGCTCCATCTTCTTGCGCGCGACCTCCTTGCCGTCGACCTTCAGCACGCCCTCGGCCGAGCGGCCGACACCGGAGAGGTTGTTGAAGGCAAAGGTGGCAAAGCCGAGGCCGTCATAGGTGAGGTCGAACTCGAGCGTATGCTTGCCGGGGCTGAGCTTCTCCGGTCCCTCCCAGCGCACCCGCTCCAGGTCGACGAGGTTCCACGTGTAGACCGGCTTGCCCTTCAGGAGGTAGAAGCCGTGTCCGGCGAAGCGGCCGCCCTGGGTGAAGAGCATACCGTCGCCGCCATCCTCGCCGACCTCGATCTCGGCGACGAGCCTGTAGGTGGCGTTGAGCAGGTTCGGCTGGGTGCCGTTCGGATTGCCGGCCACCGGATAGGTGTATTCGAAGTGCGTCATCCCGGCGATCGGGCTCGGCCGCGGCGACACCATGCGGGTCGCGAGGGAGTTGTCCATCGGGAAGACCTGGTTCTTCGCCCCTTCGATCATGAAGAGGTCCTGCATCTCGCGCAGCTTGTCGGGCATCTCGGCCGCAAGGTCGTGGTCCTGCGTCCAGTCCTTGGTGAGATCGTAGAGTTCCCACTTGTAGGCCTGCCACACGTCGGTCGGGGGCGCGGAGAAGAGCGACCACGGATCGACGATCGGCGTGGTGTTGGCGTACCAGCCGTCGTTGTAGATGCCGCGGTTGCCGAACATCTCGAAATACTGGACCTTGTGCCGCGTCGGGTCGTCCGGCTTGGCGTCCCAGGTATAGTCCATGCTGATGCCGTCCATCGGCTTCTGGGCGATGCCGCTGACGATCTCGGGCGCGGGAACGCCGGTCGCCTCGAGGATCGTCGGAACGATGTCGATGAAGTGGCTGAACTGGTTGCGCACGCCGCCCGCGTCCTTGATGCGGTCGGGCCAGGACATCACCATCCCCTGCCGGGTGCCGCCGAAGTGCGAGGCGATCTGCTTCGTCCACTTGAACGGCGTGTCGAAGGCCCAGGTCCACCCCACGGCCATGTGGTTGTAGGTCTGGTCGGTGCCCCAGACGTCGTAGAAATCCTTGAGCTGGACGTCGACCGGCACCTCGACGCCGTTGAACTGCGCCACCTCGTTCGGCGTGCCGTTGGGCGAGCCCTCGGCCGAGGAGCCGTTGTCGCCGACGATGTAGATGATGAGCGTGTTGTCGAGCTTGCCCATGTCGCGGATCGCGTCGACCACCCGGCCGGTCTCGGCGTCGGCATAGGCGAGATAGGCGGCGTAGACGTCGGCCTGGCGGATGAAGAGCTTCTTCTCGTCCGCCGACAGGTCGTCCCACTTCTTCAGTGCGTCGGGCCACGGCGTGAGGTCGGCGTTCTGCGGGATCACCCCGAGCCGCTTCTGGTTGGCGAAGATCGTGTCGCGCAGCTTGTTCCAGCCGTCGTCGAACAGGTGCATCGCGCTGATCTTGTCCACCCACTCCTTGGTCGGATGGTGCGGCGCGTGGGTCGCGCCGGGCGCGAGATAGACGAAGAACGGCTTGCCGGGCGCCACCGAGTTCAGCGTCTCGATCTGGCGGATCGCGTCGTCGGCCTCGGCGGTGATGAGGTTCCAGCCGGGGTTGTCCCGGAACGGGTAGATCTGGGTCGTGTTGTTGAAGAGGTTCGGCTGCCACTGGTTGGCGTCGCCGCCCATGAACCCGTAGAAGTGGTCGAAGCCGAAGACCTCGCCCGTCGGCCACTGGTCGAACGGTCCTGCCTGGCTCTCGGTGTAGGGCGGCGTGTTGTGGTTCTTGCCGTACCACGAGGTGTTGTAGCCGTTGGCCCTGAGGATGCCGCCGATCGAGACGGAGTCGCGGCCGATCACCGAGTCGTAGCCGGGGAACCCGGTCGCCTGCTCGGCGATGACGCCGAAGCCGACATTGTGGTGGTTGCGCCCGGTCAGGAGCGCCGCGCGCGACGGCGAGCAGAGCGCGGTGGAGTTGAAGTTGGTGTAGCGCAGGCCGTCGGCGGCCAGCGCGTCGAGGGTCGGCATCGGGATCACGCCGCCGAAGGTCGAGCCGGCGCCGTAGCCGGTGTCGTCGGTCAGGACGAGGAGGACGTTGGGCGCCCCGGTGGGCGGCACGACGCGCGGCGGCCACCAGGGCGTCGACTGGATGGCGTTGAGCTCGATGGTGCCGCCGAACTGCGGCGCCGGGTTCGGGATGAAGGTCCCGTCGATCGACCTTGTCGCGTCCGGCGATCCGATCGGCGCGGCCTGCTGGGCGGCCGCCGCCGTCGCCAAGAGTGCCCCGAATGCCACTGCCGACAGCAGCGCGAGCCTATTCATTTTCTTCCCCCAACCGGTCAAAATATGGTCCAGACTGCGCGGACCCTATCACCCGCGCCGGTCGGCCCGATTGCCTTTTGGGGACAATCTTCGGAGATGCAGCGCGCCGCCCCTCTCGTACCGCTGCCCGGCCTGCTCGAAGGGCTCGGCGTTTCGGTCGCCGCGGTCTTTGCCGGCACGGGGATCAGTCCCGAGGGCCTCCAGCCCGACGCCTTCGTTCCCTTCGACGCGGCCCTGGTCGTGCTCGAGCGGGCCGCGGTGATGAGCGGATGCGAGGACCTCGGGTTGCGTCTCGGGCGGCTGCAGACCCTCGCCACCTTCGGCCCCGCCGGCCCGATCATGGCCTCGGCGGCGACGCTCGGGGAGGCGCTCGCCGACTTCGTCGCGATCCAGATCGGCAACTCGACCGCTGCCACGGTCTATCTCAACCGTGCCGGCGACGACTTCGCGCTCGGCTATGGCGGATACCGGTCGGACGTCACGATCTCGTACCAGCTGCACGACGTCGCGCTGGCGGCAGCCTGCAGCTTCTTGCGCGAGCTGACGCGGGGGGCGGTGCGCCCGCAGGAGCTCCTCACCATGCGGCCGGCCCCGCGGGACCCCGCCCCCTGGACGCGGCTCGCCGACGGCCCGGTGCGGTTCGGCCAGGCGGAAACCTGTCTCATCCTGTCGCGCGCCGCCGTCGCCTTCCGCCTGCCGACGGCGAACCGCGCCGCCCACGACGCGCATCTCGCCGAGATCGCGCCGCTGATCGCGCTGGCGCCCTGGGGCCGGGCGGGCGAGGTTGCGCATGCCCTGCGCGCGGCGCTGCTCGCGGGGCATGCCGGGATGCCGGAGATCGCCGCGCATCTCGGGACGACGCCGCGCACCCTGCGCCGCGCCCTCGCGGCCGAGGGCACCACCTTCGACGCGGTCCGCGATCAGGTCCGTCTCGCGATGGCGCGCGAACTGCTGGCGCTGACCAAGCTGCCGGTAGGCGACATCGCCCTCACGCTCGACTTCGCGACGCCGAGCGCCTTCATCCGCGCCTTCCGGCGCTGGTCGGGGCTGACGCCGGCGGCGTGGCGGGCCGGGGAGGGGGCGGCGCCGTAGAGGGGCCGCGGCTCAGGAGCGGGCGCGCCACGCCTCCAGGGTGGGGGTCGGCATCTCGAAGCGGTCGCGGATGGTGCAGCAGGTGTCGCCGCCCAGCCGGGCGATGGCGTCGAGGGCGGCGGGATCGACGTGCAGGCGGTCGTCCACCGTGCCGGGGGCGAAGTGGGCGTGGAGGATTTCGCCGAGGATGATCTCGCGCGAGCGGCCGAGCGACAGGGTGATGTGCCGCCGGCACTCGAAGGCGGCCGGGGCCTCGGCGATCCACGGGCAGGGCACGGCGACGCCGGGGTTGGCGGTGAGGCCCGCCTCGGCCAGTTCGTCGACTTCCGGCGGGAACTTGACGGCAGTGGCGTGCATCGCCTCGGCGATGGCGCGGGAGACGATGTTGACGGTGAAGACCTCGGTTTCGCGGATGTTGCGGGCGGTGTCCTTGAAGCGCATGTCCGGGTGGTTCTCGACCCCGAGGGCGAGGATCGGCGGGTCGGCGGAGAGGCAGTTGAAGAAGCTGAACGGGGCGGCGTTCGGGATGCCGTCCGCGCTGACGGTGGTGACGAGCGCGATCGGCCGCGGGACGATGGCGCCGATCATCAGCTTGTACCGCTCGCGGGCGGAGAGCGACCGGAAGTCGAACTCGGTCAGGTTTGCGCCGCTCATCGGGAGAGGCCCGCGGCGGCGATGGCGAGGTGGGTTGCAGCCGCAACCCCGTCGATGACCGGCGCGGGAAGGCCGGCGAGCCGCTCGGTCAGGCCGGCCATGCCGGCGCAGCCGAGGACGATCGCCTCCGCGCCGTCCTCGGCGAGCGCGCGTGCCGCCTCGGCGGCGATGGCGTCGCCCGCCCGCTCGACCTCCAGCACCGGAATGCCGGAGGCGCGGACCCGTGCGCAGGCGGCGGCGAGGCCGTAGGCCGCAAGGTTCGCCTCAAGGATCGGCACCGACACCGCGAGGGTCGTCACGACCGAGAAGCGGCGGCCGAGCAGCACCGCGGCGATGTAGGCCGCCTGACCGATGCCGAGCACCGGGCACCGCGCGATGGCCCGCGCTTCGGCAAGCCCGGTGTCGTCGAAACAGGCGATGATGATGGCGTCCGGGCCGTCGGCTTCGCCACCCGCGGCGGCGACCATCGCGAGGAGGCCGGGGAGGGCGGCCCGGCCGTCCTCCTCGCCCTGGATCGACGGCGGGCCGGCGTCGTTGGTCTGGGCGACGATCTCGACCCCGGCGGGGGCGGCGGCGCGCGCCGCGGCGGCGATCGTCCCGGTCATCGAGGCCGTCGAGTTCGGGTTGATGAACAGCAGGCGCATGGAGGCTCCGCGGCGGCTTCACGCGTGAAGGGGCCGCCAGTTCGTCCGGATCAGGTCCGTCCCGGCCTCACACCAGACCGGAGCCGGCGTCGGACGGCCGCCGGGCGCGCCGGCGCTGGACGAGGAACACGGTGCCGAGGCAGAGGCCGATCACGATGAAGGAAAAGAGCGTCGTGAGGGTGCCGAGCGCATAGATGACCGGCGTCGTGACGTTCGTCGTCATGCCGAAGATCTCGAGCGGCAGGGTGTTGAACGACCCGGCGGTGAGCAGCGTGCGGGCGAACTCGTCGTAGGAGAGCGTGAAGCCGAAGAGGGCGACGCCCACCAGCGAGGGCGCGATCATCGGCAGCACCACGTTCGACAGGGTCTGCCAGGCGGTGGCGCCCTGGTCGCGGGCCGCCTCCTCGTAAGCCGGGTTGAAGCGGTTGAACACGGCGAACATGATGAGGATGCCGAAGGGCAGGGTCCAGGTGAGCTGCGCGCCGAAGCCGCTCGTCGCCCAGTGGACCTGCCAGCCGAGCTGGCTGAAGATCAGGCCGACGCCCAGCGAGACGAGGATCGACGGGATGATGAGGCTGGTGATGACGAGATAGAACATCGCGCCGGCCCCGGGAAACCGCTTGCGGAAGCCGAGGCCCGCCATCAGCGAGATCACCACCGTCGCGATCATCACCATGAGGCCGAGGACGAGCGAGCGGCGGAACGCGCCCCAGATGTCGCCCACCGCCTGCTGCGCGAAAAGCTCGTGGAACCAGTGGGTGGAGAAACCGCGCATCGGGAAGGTCAGCCCGCCCTCCGGCCCCTGGAAGGACAGGATCGCGATGGTGATGGTCGGGCCGTAGAGGAACAGCACGAAGATCGCGAAGAAGCCGGCGAGGATGTAGAAGGAGGCTGGTCGTTTCTCGTCCATCAGAGCTCGCTCCGGATATCGACGAACTTCAGCAGCGTGCCGATCACGATGAGCACGGTGAGGAGCAGGACCACGGCCGTCGCCGCGGCGGAGGGGTATTGCAGGAGGCCGATGTCGTTCGAGATCAGCCGCCCGACGTTGGCCGACTGCGACCCGGACATGAAGCGCACGGTGATGAAGTCGCCCATGACGAGGGTGAGCACGAAGATCGACCCGATCATGATGCCGGGCTTGGTCAGCGGCACGACGACGTTGGTCAGGATCTGGAGGCCGGACGCCCCGTTGTCGCGCGCCGCCTCGATCAGGGATTTGTCGATGCGCATCATGGTGTTGAAGATCGGAACGACCATGAACAGCGTGTAGAGGTGGACAAAGGCCAGGATCACCGCGAAGTCGGAGAAGAGCAGCCACTCGAGCGGCGAGTTGATGAGCCCGAGTTCCATCAGCGTCTGGTTCGCGATGCCGTTCCTCCCGAGGAAGGGCACCCACGAGATCATGCGGATGATGTTCGAGGTCCAGAACGGAATGGTGCAGATGAGGAACAGCGTCATCTGCCAGGCCAGCGTCCGGACGTGGAACGCGAGGAAGTAGGCGACGGTGAAGCCGATCGCTAGGGTGACCGTCCAGGTGACAGCCGCGAACATGAAGGTCTTGAGGAACACCTGGTAGGTGACGGACGAGGTGAACAGGAACTCGTAGTTGTCGAACTGGAACGCCGGGTAGATCGAGAACTCGGTCGCGCCCCAGAAGCTGACGATCACGATCATGACGATCGGCAGCAGGAGGAAGAACAGCAGGATCAGGGTCAGCGGCGTGACATAGAGCCAGCCCGTCAGGGTGTCGGAGAGGCCGAGGCGCTTCGCGGTGGCGGGCACGCCTGCAGGCTTCGTGGGGGCGGCGATGGCGTCGGACACGCGGCGGGACCTCCGGATGGTTCGGCGGACGACGCGCCCACCCGCCCGCGGGCAGGGTGGGCGCGCCAACTCATGCGGCGATGAATTCGTTCCACTTGCGGACCATGTACTGGTTCTCGTCCATCACCGAGTTCCAGCAGGCGACCTTGCCCATCCGCTCGTCATAGGAGCCGCCGTCGCGCACGTCGCCGGCGCTGGCGAGCTTGTCGCCGGTCGGGCTGACGATGTCGGCGGTCGCGGCCTTGCCCTCGTACCAGTAGCCCCACTCGTTCTCGCTCATGAATTCCTTCGAGGTGGAGGGGACGGCCGAATAGTAGCCCTGGCGCATCAGGTAGCCGCCGACCCAGCCCGAGAGGTACCAGTTGATGTATTCGTAGGCGGCGTCGAGCTCGAGCCCGGTCAGGGCCTTGGAGAGGCCGAGGCCGCCGCCCCAGGAGCGGTAGCCTTCGACCAGCGGCTGGTAGACGCAGGGGATGCCGCGGGTCTTGACCGCGGTGATCGCCGGCGACCACATCGACTGGATGACGACCTCGCCGGAGGCCATCAGGTTGACGCTCTCGTCGAAGGTCTTCCAGAAGGCGCGGAACTGGCCGTTCTTCTTTGCCTCGGTGAAGATCGCCATCGTCTTGTCGATCTCCTCCTTGGTCATGTTGCCCTTGTCGCCGTACTGGACCTCGCCCATCGACTCGCAGACCATCGCCGCGTCCATGATGCCGATCGAGGAGATGTCGAGGATCGAGGCCTTGCCCTTGAACTCGGGGTTCAGGAGCTCGGACCAATGCTCGATCGGCCGGCCGATGAGGTCGGGGCGGATGCCGAGGGTGTCGGCGTTGTAGATCGTCGGGATGAGGGTCATCCACTGGGTCGGCTCGGTGGCGAACTCCTTCGAGCCTTCCTCGGTGACGAAGCCGACCTTGGAGGGCGCGGTGCCCTGGGCGACGACGCTGTCGGGGTGCAGCTTGCCGGTGATGAAGATCGGCGAGATCTTGTCGAAGTTGGTGATCTTCGTCGTGTCCATCGCCTGGAGGTTGCCGGTCGGCCAGACCTTCTTGCAGATCCAGTATTCGATGTCGGCGATGTCGAAGCTGTTCGGCTGGGTCGCGGCGCGCTGGGTGACGGCGTCGGAGTCGAGCGCGGTCATCTGGAGGGTGAAGCCGAGATCCTCCTTCACCTTCACCGCGACGTCGTTGAGGTTCGAGACGCCGGTGCCGAACTGGCGCAGCGTCACGTCCTTGATGTTCTGCGCCCAGATCATCGGCGCCCCGAGGGTCGAGGCGGCGGCGACGCTGGCGGTGGCGGCGGCGCCCTTCAGGATCGCGCGGCGGGAGGGTTTGAAGCCATCGCTGGCCGATGCGGGCGTGCGGTCGAGCGGATCGCGCATTTCTCTCTCCTGATTGGCCCGGATGGTTCCCGGGCGCTCCCTGATGGTCGGCAGGCGGGTCAGCTGGCGAGGCGGTGCTGGTCGGAGGTGGCCCAGCTGAGGCGCACCTCGTCACCGACGGCGACCGGGTCGCGGTAGAAGTCGCTGTCGGCCACGACGGCGGAGACCTCCTGCTGGCCCTGCGCCGCGAGGCTGACCGCCACGACCGGCCCCTGATACTCCACCGCCGCGACCCGCGCGGGAAGGCCGTCGCTGAGGCGCCCGAAGCGCAGGCGGTCGGAGCGCACGGTGAAGAGGCCGTCGGGCAGTTTGATGACCGCGTGGCCGCCCATGAAGCGGGCGACGAACTCGGTCGACGGCTTGTCGAAGACGTCGCGGGCGGGGCCGGACTGTTCGATGCGGGCGTTGTTCATCACCACGATCTCGTCGGCGAGGCCGAGCGCCTCCTCCTGGCCGTGGGTGACGTGGATGAAGGTGATGCCGGTTTCGCGCTGGAGACGGCGCAGTTCGCCGCGCATCCGGACGCGGAGGAAGGGGTCGAGCGCCGAGAGCGGCTCGTCGAGGAGCAGGACCTGCGGCTCGGTGATGAGCGCGCGGGCCAGCGCGACGCGCTGCTGCTGGCCGCCGGAGAGCTGGGCGGGCAGGCGGTCGGCGAAGGCCGACATGTGGACGAGCTCGAGCAGCTTGTGGGCGCGCGGCAGGCGCTCGGAGCGGGAGATGCCCTTCATCTTGAGCGAGAAGGCGACGTTGTCGGCGACGGTGAGGTGCGGAAACAGCGCGTAGGACTGGAACATCATCGCGGTGCCGCGCCTGGCCGGCGGCATCTTCGAGATGTCGGTGCCCTGGAGGATGATCGATCCGCCGGAAACGCTTTCGTGGCCCGCGATCATCCGGAGCGTCGAGGTCTTTCCGCAGCCGGACGGCCCGAGGAGGCACACATAGGTGCCGGCGCGGAACAGATGGTCGATCGCGTCGACGGCCACCGTCGAGCCGTAGCGCTTGGTCAGTTGGACGAGTTCGAGATCGAGCGGCGAGCGCATGGGGACTCCCGTGTTGCCGACGCAGAGGCTGGCGGCCGGGCGCACCGTTTCGCAAGGCGGCCGGTCGCAATCCCGGCCCGAACCGGCGCATGAGGCAGGGGATTGCCTGTTTGATGGGCGAAATGGTGACGTCGTCAGCAGATTTCGTATACGATTTCTCAATCTCGCGGCGACGATCACCGAATCATTCGCGCCCCCCGCCCAGCGCGGTTAGCGTCGTCGGCAATGGGACGGATGCTGAGATTGCCATGACGGAAAAGCCGGACGGCGGCGGCATGTCCTCGGAGGAGATCGCCACGGCACTGGAGCGGGCGATCATCGAGCACCGCCTGCCACCCGGCGTGAAGCTGCCCGAGGACGAGATCGGGGAGTTCTATGGCGCCGGGCGCACCGTGGTGCGCGGCGCGCTGCAGCGGCTTGCCCACGGGGGGCTCGTGAACCTGCGGCGCCACCGTGGCGCCAGCGTCGCCGAGCCGAGCATCCGCGAGGCGCGGGAGGTGTTCGAGTCGCGCGCGCTGCTCGAGCCCCGCACCGCGCATTCCGCGGCGGTCCGCGCCCGTGCCGCGGACATCCGGCGGCTGCGGCGCCATGTGGCCGACGAGCACGCGGCATTCGGGGCCGGCGACGTCGGGAGGGCGGTCTGGCTCTCCGGCCAGTTTCACACCGCGATCGCCGGCATCGCCGACCAGGCGACGATCGCGGCCTTCATCGAGACGCTCGTCGCCCGCTCGTCGCTCGTCATAGCGCTCTACTGGCGGCGTCGCGACGCGCTCTGCGAGAGCCACGCGCATCATGCGCTGATCGACGCCATCGCCGCCGGAGAGGGGCCGCTGGCGGAGGAGCTCATGCACGGCCATCTCGTCGACCTGCTCTCGGGTCTCGACCTTCGGGAGCGGGAACTGCCGCCGCGGCGGCTGCGCGACCTGCTGGGGCCCGGCTTCTGATGAAGATCGCGCCGATGACCCGCGCCGACCTCGGACTGGTGCTGGACTGGGCCGCGGCCGAAGGATGGAATCCGGGGCTGGACGACGCGCCCGCGTTTCACGCGCCCGACCCTGGCGGCTTCCTCGTCTGCCGTGCAGGGGACGAGCCGGTTGCCGCCATCTCGGTCGTCCGGCACGACCCGGGTTTCGCCTTCCTCGGCCTCTACCTCTGCCATCCCGACTGGCGCGGCCGCGGCTACGGGTGGGCCACCTGGCAGGCGGGGCTCGGCCTCGCCGGGAGCCGCACCATCGGCCTCGACGGCGTCGCCGCCCAGCAGGAGAACTATCGCCGCTCGGGCTTTGCCAGCGCCGGCCGCACCCTGCGCTTTGCCGGCCTGCTCGACGGCGACCCGGCTGCGGGCTGCCGGTCCTGCGACGGAGCGGGCGAGGCCATCGCCCGGCTCGACCGCGCCGCAACCGGCTATGCGCGCCCGGGATTCCTCGCGGGGTGGCTGACGGACACGCCGACGCGCCGCACGCTCTGTCTCTACAACAGGGAGTTTCTCGCCGGCTTCGGGACGGTCCGCGTCTGCCGGGACGGCCTGAAGATCGGCCCCCTCACCGCGACGTCGTCCGACGCGGCGCACCGTCTCCTCCGCGGTCTGGCCGCGCTCTTTCCGCAGCGGCCGATCCTCTGGGACGTGCCCGACAGCAACCCCGAGGCGATGGCGCTGGCCGTGCGGCTCGGCTTCGTCCCGGTCTTCGAGACCGCCCGGATGTATCGCGGCGTCCCGCCCCGCATCGAGGCGGGCCTCGCCTGGGGCGTCGGCACTCTCGAGCTCGGCTGAAGGCCCGGCGCACGGGCGGCCGACCGGTCAGCCGGTGATCCGGGTCCGCGCCTCGAGCAGCGCGAGGATTGCGGCGGCCGACTGCGCGGTGACGGGGTTGAACACGAGCATGCCGAGGTCCGGCCGGCCATCGACGGCAAAGGCGGAGAACTCCAGCTCGACGAGGCCGGCGTCCGGGTGGACGATGCGCTTCACGCCCTCGCCGTGGCTCGCGATGTCGCTTTCCCGCCAGAGCGAGGCGAAATCCGCGCTCGCGCGGGAAAGCTCCTCCACCAGCCGCCCGACCTCGGCCGCCGCGCCGGCGCCCGCCCGCGCGGCGTCCGCCCGGAACGCGCCGACGACGTAGCGCGCGACGGCGAGCCAGTCCTCCTGCCGGTGCCGCGCCCGCGGCGAGAACATGAGGCGCAGGATGTTGCGCTCCTCGCGCGGCAGTTGCGCATAGTCGACGAGGAGCGCGGCGGCGGCTTCGTTCCAGGCCAGCACGTCCCAGAGCGCGGTGCGGATGATCGCGGGGCTGGGCGTCAGCGCGTCGAGCACGCGCTGGAGCCGCGGCGTCACGCCGGTGGGCGCGCTGTAGCGCGGTTCGGGCGGGCGGCCGAGGCCGAGCATGAACAGATGCTCGCGCTCCGGCTCGGTCAGCATCAGCCCCGCCGCGATCCGGTCGAGCACGTCGGCCGAGGGCGCGCCGCCGCGCCCCTGCTCCAGCCAGGTGTACCAGGTCGGGCTGATGTTGGCGCGGGCCGCCACCTCCTCGCGCCGGAGGCCGGGCGTCCTGCGCCGCCCGGCGGCGAAGCCGAAGGCGGCCGGGTCGAGACGCGCGCGGCGGTCGCGGAGAAAGGTGCCGAGGGCAGGGCCGGTCTCTGCGGGCATGGCGATCCTGTTAGGAGTTATACCACGATAACGTCACTACTTTTACAGGATCGTACCCGATGCCAGATGGTCGCCGCAACCAAGTGTCGGAGATCCTTCCATGCGAATCTTCCTGACCGGCGCGACCGGCTTCGTCGGATCGCGGGTGCTGCCGGAACTGCTGGCGGCCGGCCATGAGGTGCTCGGTCTGACGCGGTCGGAGGCCGGCGCCGCGGCGCTCGCCGCCGCCGGGGCCGCGGTGCATCGAGGCACGCTCGAGGAGCCGGCCAGCCTCGCCGCGGGGGCGGCGCAGGCGGACGCGGTGATCCATACCGCCTTCGACCACGACTTTGCGAACTTCGTCGTCAACTGCGAGAAGGACCGGGTGGCGATCACCGCGATGGGCGCGGTGCTGAAGGGCAGCGACCGGCCGCTCGTCATCACGTCCGGCATCGGCGTCGGCCTGCCGGCGACGGGAGGCCCGGCGGTCGAGGACGTGTTCAACGACGCGCACGCGAATCCGCGGATCGCGTCCGAGCGGGCGGGGAATGCCCTGCTCGACGCCGGCGTCGACGTGCGGGTGGTCCGGCTGCCGCAGGTGCATGACACCGAGCGTCAGGGGCTGATCTCGCCCTACATCATCATTTCCCGCGAGAAGCGGGTCGCCGCCTATCTCGGCGAGGGCGCGAACCGCTGGGCGGCGGCGCACGTCTCGGACGTGGCGCGGCTGTTTGCGGCCGTGATCGACCGGGGCGCGGCCGGCCTGCGCTATCATGCCGTGGACGAGGAGGGGGTCAGCGCCCGGGCGATCGCCGAAGTCGTCGCGGCCGGGCTGGGCGTTCCGGCCGCGTCGCTTTCGCCGGAGGCGGCGGCGGCGCATTTCGGCTGGTTCGCGATGTTTGCCGGCATGGACATGCCGGCCTCCTCGGCGCTGACCCGCGCGCGGCTCGGATGGCGGCCGTCCGGCCCGGACCTCCTGGGCGACCTGCGGCAGATGGACTACGCCGTCGCCGGCGCACCCGCGTGAACGCCGTCACGCCGGCGGTCGCGGTACTGTCGCCGCGCTTTCGCCGGAACCACCATCGACCCGCCGCGCGGGCGCACGGCAACCGGCCGGAGGGGTCCGCCGGTCGCCGTGACGCCCGCCGGCCCGCCGCGGTCTGTCGGCGCCCTGTTCCGCCACGCGCCGCGGAGGCACGGCGGGCGGAGGAGGGGAGCCGGCGCGGCGGGCGGCCCGATCCTTTCAGACGTACCGGTTGAGCACGCCCTCCAGGTATTCCTGCCGGCCGGAGCGGGGTTGCGGGTCCAGCGCCAGGGCGGCCTCGGCGACCTGCTCCAGGCTGCGCTGGCCGGCGAGGATGGCCTGCGGCTCCGGCGCCTGCCAGCCGGCGTAGCGCTCGGCCAGAGGCGCGTCGAGGGCGCCGTCCGCGAGCATCGTCTCGGCGGCCAGCAACCCGCGGGCACAGGCGTCCATCGAGGCGACATGGGCGATCAGGAGGTCGGCGGGGTCGATCGACTGCCGGCGGATCTTGGAGTCGAAGTTCAGCCCGCCGGTGGTGAAGCCGCCATGCTTCAGGATCTCGTGCATCAGGAGCGCGATCTCGGTCACGTTCATGCCGAACTGGTCGGTGTCCCAGCCCAGAAGCTCGTCGCCGCGGTTGATGTCGATCGATCCGAAGATGTCGAGGGCATAGGCCATCCGCACCTCGTGGTCGAAGCTGTGGCCGGCGAGAACCGCATGGTTCTGCTCGATATTCACCTTCACGTCGTCGAGCAGCCCGTGGCGCTGGAGGAAGCCGTAGACCGTCGCGACGTCGAAATCGTACTGGTGCTTGGTCGGCTCCTTCGGCTTCGGCTCGATCAGGATCGGGCCCTTGAAGCCGATCTTGTGCTTGTAGTCGACGAGCATCGAGAGGAACCGGCCGAGCTGGTCGAGCTCCTGCGCGAGATCGGTGTTGAGCAGGGTCTCGTAACCCTCGCGCCCGCCCCAGCAGACGTAGTTCTCCCCGCCGAGCCGGTGGGTCACGTCCATCGCCGCCTTCGCCTGCCCGCAGGCGTAGGTGAAGACCTCCGGGTCGGGGTTGGTGGCCGCGCCCGACATGTAGCGGCGGTGGGAGAACATGTTCGCCGTGCCCCAGAGCAGCCGGACCTTGGCGCTCTCCATCCGGGCCTCGAAGACGTCGGCGATGGCGTTGAGGTTGCCGATCGACTCGGCCAGCGTCGCGCCTTCCGGGGCGACGTCGCGGTCGTGGAACGCGAAGAACGGCGCGTCGAGCAGGTCGAACATCCGGAAGGCGACGTCGGCCTTGGCCCGGGCCTGCGCCATCGGGTCGCCGCCCGACATCCAGGGGCGCAGCAGGGTCTCGCCGCCGAACGGGTCGGTGCCCGGCCAGGTGAAGCAGTGCCAGTAGGCGATGGAGAAGCGCAGGTGGTCCTCCATCCGCCGTCCGGCGACCATCCGGTCCTTGTCATAGAAGCGGAAGGCCAGCGGATCGGTGGAATCCGGCCCGGCATAACGGACCGGCTCGAGGCCGGCAAAGAAGTCAGACGTCATGGATCACACTCCAGAATGGGCGACGGCCGGTTCCGGCATCGACGCGGTTTGGACTTCGAAACGGCTCTGCATCCGCCAGTCGCGCGGCAGCGCCCGGGTCGGGCCGGACAGCGTGACCCGGGTCCGCTGCCGGATGTCGCCGCTGGAGGCGCCCACCATCAGCTCGACCGTGCCGGGCTCGACGATGCGGACCCCCTCCGGCCCGGTGAAGCCGAGCATGTCGGTTGGCAGGACGAACCGGACCCGCGCGGCGGCGCCGGCCGCGAGGGCGACGCGGCCGAAGGCCTTCAGCTCCTTGACCGGGCGCACGACGCTGGCCAGCAGGTCGCGGACGTAGAGTTGCGGCACCGCGACGCCCGCGCGCCCACCGGTGTTGCGGATCGTCAGCGACAGGACGATCTCGCCGGTGGCGAGATCGACGGTCCCGCTCTCCAGCTCCAGGCCGGAATAGTCGAAGGCGGTGTAGCCGAGCCCGTGGCCGAAGGGATAGCGGCTGCCGAAGTGGCGGGCGATCGGCGTGCCCGAGCTCTTGAAGCTGTGGTTGTAGTAGTAGGGGGCGGCGCCGACGCTGTGCGGGATCGAGAGCGTCAGCCGCCCGGACGGCTCGACGGCCCCGGTCAGCACCGAGGCCAGCGCGGTGCCGCCCTCCTGCCCGCCGAAGAACGCCATGACCTGGGCGGCGACCGCGCTTTCGAGCCCGCCTAGGTTGTAGGGCCGGCCGGTCATCAGCACCACGACGACCGGCGTCCCGGTGGCGACCACAGCCTCTAGCAGCTCCTGCTGGACGCCGGGCAGCCGGAGCGTGTCGACGTCCGATCCCTCGCCGACGGTCCCGGTCTGGAAGATGCCGGAGAGATCGCCGAGGCAAAGCACCGCGACGTCGGCGGCCCCGGCGGCGGCGACAGCCTCGGGGATCATGTCGCGCCGGGTCGACAGCGCCGACGCCTGCTCGAGGCTCGTCGCGTCGTCGACGTCGCCGGGAAACACCGGCGCCCCGGCGCGGCGCTCGTCAAGGATGTTGCAGCCGCGGGCGTAGGTGACGCGATCCGCGCCCAGCGCCGCTTCGAGCCCCGCGCGCGGCGTGACGACGTGGGCAACCTCGCCGGTCTGGTCGCTCTGGATCAGATGGACGGGGAAGCTGTAGTCGCCGAGGAGGGCGAGCGGGGCATCGGCGGTCGGTCCGATCACCGCGACCCTGGCCTCCGGCGCCAGCGGCAGGACGCCGTTGTTGTCGAGGATCACCACCGACTGCTCGGCCACCTCCCGCGCGATGGCGATCGCCGCCGGCGTCTGCAGCGCGATCGCGCCCGTGTCGGCGTACGGTTTCTCGAAGAGGCCGATCCGGAACTTTTCGGTCAGGATGCGGCCGACGATCCGGTCGATCGCCGCAACCCCGATCAGGCCGCGGTCGACGGCCGCCGCAAGATCCTTGGCGCAATCGTTGCCGGGCAGCTCCATGTCGAGCCCGGCGAGGAAGGCCAGCACCGCCGCCTCGGCGGGAGCCGCCGCGACCCCGTGATGCTGGTAGAGCAGGCTGACACCGATGTAGTCGGCGACGACGATCCCGTCGAAGCCCCAGTCCTCGCGCAGGATTCGGGTCAGCAGGTGATGCGAGCCATGGACCGGCTCGCCGTCGATGTCGTGGTAGGCCGGCATGATCGAGCCGGCATGGCCGAGCTTCACCGCCATCTCGAAGGGCAGGAGGAACGTGTCGTTCAGCTCGCGCCAGCCCACGTGGACGGGCGCATGGTTGCGCCCGCCCTCGCTCGCCGAATGGCCGGCATAGTGCTTCAGCGTTGCCAGCAGGTCGCGCTTCTCGCCCTGGAGCCCGCGGACGTAGGCGGTCCCGAGCACGCCGACATGGTAGGGGTCCTCGCCGAAGGTCTCTTCGGTCCGGCCCCAGCGCGCGTCGCGGGCGACGTCGAGGACCGGCGCGAGCCCCTGGTGGCAGCCGACCGACCGCGCCTCGGCGCCGATCGCGGCCCCCACGCGCTCGACAAGCTCGGGGTTCCAGGTCGCCCCGAAGGCCAGCGGCGAGGGGAACAGCGTCGCCCCGGCGATCATGAGGCCCGAGAGGCATTCCTCGTGCGACATCACCGGGATCCCGAGCCGGGTTTCCTCGACCATGTACTTCTGCAGCCGGTTCAGCGCCCGCACGCCTTCGGCCGCGTCGATGCTGCGGGTGCCAAGCGGCCGGGTGATCTGGCCGAGGCCGGCGCCGAGGACGGCGCGCAGGGTTTCGGGATCGGTCGCGCCGGTGAACTGGTCGGCGCGGACACGATGGTTTCCGTCCGCTTCCAGGATCAGCCAGAGCGCATGCATCTGGCCGATCTTTTCGGCGAGCGTCATGCGCCCGAGCAGATCGTCGACGCGGGCTGCAACGGCGTGTGCGGGATTTCTGTAGATCTCGGTCATGGATCAGTCCGTCTGGGCGGCAGGTACCGCCGGAAATTCGCTGGGTTGGGCCGGCTCGCGGCGCGTGCGGACCAGCGCCTCGCCACCGGCATCGAAGAGGTGACAGGCGGCGGGATCGACGTGGAACGCCATCGCCGTGGCGGGAACCTCGAGCAGGTCCCCCGCGACCTTGGCGATCATCGACGCCTCGAGGTCGTCGGAGAGGTAGAGGTAGCTGTACTCGCCGAAGTTCTCGACCGACCGGACATGGCGGCGGATCGCCTGGCTGCCGGCGTCCGCCACCGGCCGCATGTGCTCGGGCCTGACCCCCAGCGTCAGGGCGGCGCCGAGGGGGAGCGTCTCGGCTTCGGCCGCGACCCTCAGCACCTCGCCCGACTCCAGCCGCACCGTCGCCATCCCGCCGCCGGCCGCCGCGAGTGTCGCGGGAAGGAAATTCATCGAGGGCGAACCGAGGAAGCCTGCCACGAACAGGTTGCGCGGCCGGTGATAGAGCTCCAGCGGCGTGCCGATCTGGGCGATGGACCCCTTGGTCTGCACGTCCGGCCCGGCCCGCAGGAGCACGATCTTGTCGGCCAGCGCCATGGCCTCGGTCTGGTCGTGGGTGACGTAGATCATGCTGGCTGCCGGATAATCGCGGTGCAGGTTGGCGATCTCGGTGCGCATGTGGACCCGCAGCGCGGCGTCGAGGTTCGAGAGCGGTTCGTCGAACAGGAACACCGCCGGCTGGCGCACGATGGCCCGGCCGATGGCGACCCGCTGGCGCTGGCCGCCCGATAGCGCCTTGGGGCGACGTTCGAGCAGCGCCTCGATCTGCAGCGTCTGGGCGGCGACGCGGACCCGGCGGTCGATCTCGGCCTTCGGGGTCTTTGCCTGCCTCAGACCGAAGGCCATGTTCTCGTAGACGCTCATGTGCGGGTAGAGCGCATAGTTCTGGAACACCATCGCCACGCGCCGGTCGGCGGGTTCCACCTCGTTCATCAGCTCGTCGCCGATGCGCATCTCGCCGCCCGAGATCGTCTCGATCCCCGCGATCATCCGCAGGAGGGTCGACTTGCCGCAGCCCGAGGGGCCGAGGAATACGCAGAACTCTCCGTCCCCGATGGCAAGCTCGATGCTGCGCAGCACCGAGACCTGGCCATAGCGCTTCTCGACATTCTTGAGGGTTATGCTGGTCATTTCCTGTTCTCCTCCCTAGCCCTTGAGCGAGCCGGCCATCATGCCGTTGACGATCCTCTCCTGACCGATCGCGTAGACGACGATCAGCGGGAGGGTGCTGAGGGTGACGACGGCGAGGATCGCCGGGATGTCGGCGGCGTACTGGCCCTGAAAGTCCCAGACCGCGAGCGGCAGGGTGCGGGTGCCAGGGGACGAGGTCAGCACGTAGGCAAAGACGAACTCGTTCCACAGCATGATGCCGTTGTAGATCGCCACCGTTGAGATGCCGGGCCCGGACAGCGGGAAGAACATCCTGGCGAAGATCTTGAACGGTCCGCAGCCGTCGAGCCGCGCCGCCTCCTCCAGTTCGCGGGGGATCTGGCGCATGAACTCGGTCAGGATGAAGATCGAGATCGGCAGGCTGATCGCGACATACGGGCCGATGAGCGCGAAGAGCGTGTCGTAGAGTCCGAGCGTCCGGGTCATCAGGTAGACCGGCACCAGCGTGACGTGCAGCGGCACGATCATGCCCGCGACGATCAGCCCGAAGAGCAGGCCGTTGAAGCGGAACCTGATCCGCGCCAGCGCGAAGGCGGCCATCGCGCTCACCACCACGATGAGCGCCACGGAGACGCTGATGACGAAGGCGCTGTTGCGCAGGTAGATCAGGAAGTCGCCCTGGAGCACCTCGATGTAGTTCGTGAGGTTCAGGCTCTCGGGGAGCGCCCAGACCGGATTGGCATACGTCTCCTCCAGGGTCTTGAAGCTGGTGAAGGCGACGAACACGAACGGCAGGGTGGTGACCGCGAGCCAGAACAGGCCGAGCACGGGGATCGCGGCGCGGGCGGGCTGGAAACTGCGTCTGGCCATCGTCAGACCTCCGTCTCGAAGCGCTTGGACAGGCGCAGCGAGACCACCGCGATCGCCATGATGATGAGGAACATGGCCGAGGCGACCGTGCTGCCGTAGCCGAGCTCGAAGGAGTTGAAGACGGTGCGGTACATGTAGGTCGCCATGACCTCCGAGGCGTTCTCGGGGCCGCCGCCGGTCATCACGTAGATGAGGTCGAAGTAGCGCATGGACCCGATCACCGCGAGGAGCACGGCGGTGCGGAAGGTGCCCTGCAGATGCGGCAGCTTCAGCCGCCAGAAGATCGTGCGGGCCGAAGCGCCGTCGAGCCGCGCCGCCTCGGAGATCTCGCGCGGGAAGGACGAAAGCGCGGCGAGGAACAGCACCATGTAGAAGGGGACGTTCTGCCAGCAGACGACCGCGATCACCGAGTAGAGCGCGAGGCCGGGGTCGCCGAGCCAGTCCTGGGTCCAGGAAGAAAGCCCGAGCCCCTCGAGGATGCCGTTGATCGGGCCGAAGTTCGGGTCGTAGATGTTCTTGAACAGCACCCCGAGGGCCACGCTCGACATCAGGAGCGGCAGGAAATACAGGATCTTGAGGAGCCGCGAGCCCTTCGACGCCTCGTCGAGCACCACCGCGAGGACGACCGCGATCGGAAGCTGGACCACGACCGAGTAGAGCGCGACCAGGATGTTGTTCCAGGCCGAGTGCCAGAACACCCCGTCGTGCAAGAGCCGCCCCCAGTTCTGGAGGCCGACGAAGCGTGCCGTGTTGCCGAGCCCGTTCCAATCGAGGAACGACAGACGGAAGCTCGACAGCAGCGGGTAGAGCAGGAAGACCAGCAGCAGCAGGACCGCGGGGGCGAGGAAGATCGCCGGCGCCGCCTTGCCGGGAATGCGCAACCGGCGCCGCGAACGGTGCGCCCGTTCGACGGCCGGGGCCGTTTCTCCGAGAAACATCGGATCCGCCTTTCGATGGGATGGGGGATGGCGACCGCGGTCCGGGCGGTCGCCGGTGCGGGTGCGCGGGGGCGCACCCGGGGCGTCGGCAGGGCGCGGTTACTGCGACTGCGCCTGCGCCGCCGCCTCCATCTTGGCCGCGGCCTCCTCGGGCGTGATCGAGAGGCCGAGGAGCTGCTGGGTCGTGTCCTTGTGGACCTCGCCGAGCACCGGCGGCAGTTCCTGATCGTACCAGAGCTGCACGCTCGGCGCCTTGGCCACCATTTCCATCACCCCGGAGAGGTAGGGATCGTCCACCTTGATGCCGGTGAGGGGAAGGATGCGGTTGTTCGCGAGCTTCTCGGCGGCGGCGGTGTCATCGGTCATCGTCATCAGGAGATCGAAGGCCGCGTCCTTGTGCGGGCAGGAGGCGGAGATGCTGAGGAAGTTGTCGCCCAGCGTCCCGACGACGTTGCCCGGATCGCCCTTGCCGCCTTCGACCGCCGGGAACGGGAAGAAGCCCACGTTCTCGGCAAAGCCCGGGTTCTCGTTGACGATGGTGCCGAATTCCCAGCTTCCCATCAGTTCCATCGCCGCGCGCCCGGAATAGAGCAGGCGTCGCGATCCGCCGACGTCGTAGTCGAGCCCGTTGTAGCCGCGGGCGAAGCCGCCGGCCTCCACCAGTTCCTGCAGCTTCCGGCCGGCCTCGATGAAGGCGGGGTCCTCGAAGCCTGCGCCGGGCGCGCGGTCGGCCGCGCTGAGAAAGACCTCCGGTCCGCCGATCCGGTCGGCGAGATAGACGAAGAACATCGAGCCCGGCCACTTCGTCTTGTTGGCGAGCGCGAACGGGGCGACGTCGTGCTCGTTCAGAATCTTGACGACGTCGAGCAGTTCCGACCAGGTCGCCGGCGGCGTGATCCCGAGGTCCGCGAAGATCTGCTTGTTGTAGATGATGACCGCGATGGCCGTCGTTTCGGCGGGAATGCCGTAGATGTCGTTCTCGAACCGCGCCGCGTCATAGCTGACGGGCACGAACCGGTCGCGGAATTCCGGATGCGCGTCGAGATAGGGTGTGAGGTCCACGACCTGGCCGGCGCGGATATATTCCCGCAGCGGGCCGCCGCCCCAGGTGGAGAACACGCAGGGTGGCTCGTTGGCGCCGAAGGCGATCTTCAGCTTGGTCTTGTACGCGTCGTTGGCGATGTGGGAGTCGACGACCTTGAAGCCGGGGTTGGCCGCCTCGAACCGGTCCATCGCGTCACGGATCGTGGCGACGGTCCGTTCCTGCGTCTGCAGATCCCATGACGTGATCTGCTGCGTCTCCTGCGCCTGCGCTGCAAGCGGCAGTAGACCGGCCAGAAGGGCAGTCCACGACAGCCGCGCGACCGTCGTCGAGCGTTCAGAATGCATGTGTTTTCCTCCCGAGTCGTGACTCACGGTTCTGTGTCACGTACGTAACGTTACCGGTAACGTTAACGGGTGTCAACCAGCTTCCGCCCCTGTGGAACCGCGCCTGGCCTTCGCTATGGTTTCAGCGGAGGCAATCCTGCTAAAAGCCCGGAATGCGTCAGGACTTCCGGCGGAAGGCGAATGGTTCGGAACCGGAACGGCCAGGGCGGCGAAGGGTCCAGATGGGCCGGGCCTGCTTCTGCGCGGTGCCGGCCGGAGCGGATGGGAGAATCGCGCCGGAGCCGGTCGCCGTGCCGGCACGGCAGGGCAAGAAATGGGGCAGGCGGTGAAGAATAGAACCCCGACACTCGCGGAGGTGGCAAAGATTGCCGGCGTCTCGCGCATGACCGCGTCCCGCGCCATGAACAACCAGCCCGGCGTCTCCGCCAAGATGCGGGAGGAGATCCTCCGGATCGCCGACGAGATGGGCTACGCGACCAACCCGCTCGCCCAGAAGCTTTCCACCGGGCGGACCCGCATCCTCGGTGTGGTGGTCCAGCTTCACACGCCGTTTGCGGCGGACCTCGTCCTCGGCATCGGCAGCACGGCCCGCGGGGCGGGCTACGAGATGCTGGCCTATTCGCTGCCGGCCGACGACAGCGAACCGCCCGGCAACGTCGTCAGCCTGCTGCAGCATATCGCCGACGGCGTGATCGCGATCCTGCCCTACGAGGTGAACTATCTCGACAGCCTGGCGAACGCCTCGGTTCCGGTTGTGACCATCGACAGCCAGACCGACGACACCCCGTTTCCGTCGGTCATCTCGGACAGTTATCAGGGCGGCCGGCTGGCGATGCAGCACCTTGCCGACCTTGGTCACCGCCGCATCGGCTTCATTACCGGGAAGACCCGGCTGACCTCGGCGCGGGATCGGCTGCAGGCGTTCCACGACAGCGTTGGGCAGCTGGGACTGGACCGCGACCCGGCGCTGGTCGTCTCCGGCAACTACCTGCAGACGGGCGGTTTCGACGCGACGAACGAACTTCTGGCCTTGCCGGAGCGGCCGACGGCCATCTTCGCCTCGAACGACATGAGCGCCATCGGCGCGATGGCCGCGATCCGCGAGGCCGGGCTGAAGGTCCCCCAGGACATCTCGCTCGTCGGCTTCGACGACATTCCGCTCGCCCGGCAGGTCCACCCGCCGCTGACGACCATCCGCCAGCCGCTGCAGGAGATGGGGAGGGCCGCGGTCAACATGCTGTTGCCGCTGATCCTCGGGCTGGAGCTCCCCAGCCGCCAGACCGTGCTGCCGACGGAACTCGTCGTGCGGGCTTCGACGCGGCGGCTGGAAGGGGTTCGGACCGGCCGCCGCAAGGGTGGCGCGGGGTAGCGCGAGCGGGCGAGCCTAGCGCCGGGACGCCATGCAGCCCGGCGAGGCGGCCTTGTCCCGGCGATGTCTCGGCCGCCGCCGGCTCCGGACTGGCGCTACGCGAACGAGAGCTGGACCTTTACCGCCCGCGTCCGGTCTCCGGCCATTGCGAAGGCATCCAGCGCCTCGTTGATCGGGAAGGTCCGGGTCAGGATCGGGGTCGGGTCGATGGCGCCCGAGTCGATGAGCGCCACCGCCTCGGCGAACTCGGCGTGGAAGCGGTGGGCGCCCACGAGCTCGATCTCCTTGCCGACCAGCATGTTGAGCGGCACCGGCAGGTCGCCGGTGACCCCGACCTGGACGATGCGGCCGAGCGGGCGCGTGCATTCGATGGCGCTCCGGACCGCCGGGGCTGCGGCGGAGCATTCGAAGGTCACGTCGAAGTAGCCCTTGTCGGCGGCAAATTCCGTCATCTCCTCGCGCGCGACGTTCACCGTGCGGGTGGCGCCCATGGCTTCCGCCGCCGCGAGCGTGGCGTCGTGCAGGTCGGTGACGACAATCTCGCCCGCACCGGCATGGGCAGCCGCCGCGACGCAGAGGCTGCCAATCGGGCCGGCTCCGGTCACGAGGACGCGCTTGCCTGCGAGGCTTCCTGCCCGGTTGCGCGCGTGCAGGCAGACGGCGAGCGGCTCGGCGACAGCGGCCTTCGCAAGACTGGTCTCCGGCCCGACCGGGACGCACTGCTCCGCGCCGACGAGCATCAGGTCGCGGAAGGCGCCCTGCTCGTGCGGAAAGCGCAGCGCCGAACCGTTGAACCGCATGGTGAGGCAGTGCTGGAACTTGCCCTCGCGGCAGTAGACGCACGAGCCGCACGGGCGGCTCGGATTGAGCGCCACCCGCGTGCCGGGCTCGAGCGAGACGCCGTCGCCGACCGCCTCGACCGTGCCGGCGGCCTCGTGGCCGAGGATGATCGGCTCGCGGACCCGGATCGGCCCGAAGCCACCGTCCTGGTAGTAATGCAGGTCGGAGCCGCAGATGCCTCCCGCGCCGATCCGGAGCAGAACTTGGCCCGGGCCGGGTCCGGCGGTCTCTTCGGTTTCGACGCGGAGGTCGCCCTGGCCATAGAGGCGGCAGACGCGGGTTTCCATCGGGTCACTCCTTCTCAGGGCAGCAGTGTCGTGGGCAGCCAGGTCGCGATCGGCGGCACGTAGGACACCAGCAGCAGAACAAGGATGTTGGTCAGCAGGAACGGGGCGATCGCCACGACCACCGGCGTCAGCGGAAGCCGGGCGATGTTGGCGCAGATGAAGAGGCAGACGCCGACCGGCGGCGTGGTCAGGCCGATCATCAGGTTCAGCACCGCGAAGGTGGCGAAGTGGATCGGGTCGATCCCGACGCCCTGCGCCAGCGTGAGCAGCGGCACGAAGAGGATGATGAGCGCCGCGATCGTCTCCATGAACATGCCGACAAAGAGCAGCAGGAGGTTGATCAGCAGGATGACGAGGTACTTGTTGTCGGTGACCGACAGCACCGCGTTGGCGATCGCCTGCGGAATCCGCTCGGACACGAGGATCCAGCCGAAGACGTTGGCGAAGCCGACGAGGACCAGGATGGCGGCCGACGAGACGGCGCTGTCGACGAAGATCTTCGGGATCTGGGAGACCGGAAGCTCGCGGTAGATGAAGAGCCCGACCACGAGTGCATAGACGCTGGCGACGATGGCCGTCTCGGTCGGCGTCGCGAGGCCCGAGAGAAGCCCGCCGATAATGAGGCCGGTCATCGCGATCGCCCAGAAGGCACCGAGGAACGAGCGGCCGAGTTCGCCGAAGCCGGCCCACGGCTGGCGGGGAAAGTCGCGCCGCACGGCGATGATGTACGAGGTCACCATCATCGCCAGACCCATCAGGATCCCCGGGACGGCGCCGGCAAGGAACATCTTGCCGACCGAGATGCCGGAGAGCGCCCCGACGATGATCATCGGCACGCTCGGCGGGATGATCGGGCCGACCGTCGAGGAGGCGGCGGTCACCGCGGCCGAGAAGTCGGCCGGATAGCCCGCCTTCTTCATGCCGGGGATCATCATGCCGCCGATGGACGCCGCGTCCGCGACCGCGGTCCCCGAGATGCCGCCGAACAGCATCGAGCCCGCGACGTTGGTCAGGCCGAGGCCGCCGCGCATCCAGCCGACCAGCGCGCTGGCGAACCGGATGATGCGCTCGGTGATGCCGCCGCTGTTCATCAGGTTCCCGGCGAGGATGAAGCCGGGGATGCAGAGAAGGACGAACACGTCCATGCCGGCATACATCTTCTGCGGCACCGACACGAGCGGGATGCCTTCGAGCAGGAGGTAGGACACCGAGGCGAGACCGAGGGTCACCGCGACCGGAACGCCGATGACGAGGCCGGCGACGAAGACGCCGATCAGAACCGCGAGGCCCATGGTCAGAGTTCCTCCGCCGACACCGGCTTGCCGTCGCTCGCCCCGGTCAGCATGCGCACGACCCGGAGCAGCGCGAAGACGAGGATCGAGGCCAGGAGCACCAGGATGGTCACGTGGATGAAGTTCATGCGCCAGCCGAGGGCCGGCGACGTCTGCATCGCCCCGATCGCCGTGTAGCGCCATGCCGGCAGGATGAGGATGGCGCAGAGCGCCGCCGTCGCGATGGCCGAGACCAGCCGCAGGATCCAGGGCCAGCGGCCCGGCAGCGCCTCGCAGACCAGGTCGACGTTGACGAGATCGCCGGTCCGATAGGCGAGGCCCGCCCCGAAGGCCGCGAGGTACAGCAACGAAAATCGCGTCAGCTCCTCCGTCCAGACCGGTGAGGAAGAGAATACCGACCGTCCCAAGACCTGGATGAGGACGGAGGCGCAGAGCACGGCAAAGGCCGCGCCGACCGCGATGCGGCTCGCCGCGACGACAAGGCCGATCACACCAGTTTCGCGCA
>JBGALW010000169.1:0-8418 GCA_044223585.1 Amaricoccus sp. | reverse complement strand
AGGAGCGCAGGCCGGGCCATCAGAGCCATGGCGATGATGACGCGCTGCTGCTGGCCGCCGGAGAGCTGGTGCGGATAGCTGCCGAGAATGCGGCCGGCGTCGGGAAGCCGTACCGCGTCGAGCATCGCCCGCGCCGCGGCAAGCGCCTCCGACGCGCTGACGCCCTGATGCAGGATCGGCACCTCGGCAAGCTGGCGGGCGATCGTCATCGACGGGTTCAGGCTCGCCATCGGCTCCTGATAGACCATGGCGATCCGGGCGCCGCGGATACGGCGGAGCTCGGCTTCCGGCAGGGTCACGAGATCGCGGCCCTCGAACAGGATCGAGCCGCCGGTGATGCGGCCGTTGCGGGGCAGGTGGCGCATGATCGCGTAGGCCAGCGTCGATTTGCCGGAGCCGGATTCGCCGACAATGCCGAGGGCACCCCCCGCCGGCACGGAGAGGGAGAGGCTCGTCAGTGCCCTTGCGGTGCCGGCGCGGGTCCGGAAATCGAGGGACAGGTCGGAGATCGCGAGGACGGGGGCCGGCATCAGTCGTCCGCCCGTTCACGCAGGGCGTCGGCCAGCAGGTTCAGCCCGAGGACGAGGCTCATCAGCGCCAGTGCCGGCGGCACGGCGGGGTGCGCGTAGAGCCGCAGCAGCTTGCGGCCCTCGTTGATCGTCGAGCCCCAGTCCGGACTCTCGGGACCGACGCCGAGGCCGAAGAAGCCGAGGGTGCCGAGCAGGATGGTGATGTAGCCGACGCGCAGGCAGGCGTCGACGATCAGCGGACCGCGGACGTTCGGCAGGATCTCCCACAGCATGACGTAACCCGGCCCCTCGCCGCGCGTCTCGGCTGCCGCAACGAAGTCGCGGCTGGCGATGTCCTGCGTCAGCCCCCGCACCAGCCGGAAGACGGTGGGAGCGGTGATGAAGGTGACGGCGAGAAACACGTTGAGCAGGCCGGGGTCGAGTCGTCTGCCTTGGAACCAGGCGACCGCGGCAACAAGGCAAAGCACGAGAAGCGCCGGCCACAGGCGCCGCGGATCGCCGGAAAGCCGGGTCCAGGCTGCCGCGGCGGCGAGGAGAAGCGGAGCGGCGAAGAGGAGCGTTGCGATCGTGCCGGGGATGGCCGTCTCGCGGATCTGCGGCGTCACCAGCAGGTAGAAGAGCAGGATCGCGGGAAACGCCAGCACGAGGTTGGCGCAGAAGCTGAGGGCGGTGTCGAGCGGGCCGCCGAGATAGCCGGCGGGAAGCCCGAGGCCGATGCCGATCGCATAGGCGCAGACCGCGGCCGACGGCGCGATGACGACGGTAGTCCGGCTGCCGTAGAGCAGGCGGGACAGGACGTCGCGGCCGAGCGCGTCGCCGCCGAGCAGGAACGGCAGGCCGCTGCCGGATTCGATCGTGCCGGGCAGCGCGTGGCGCATCGCCCTGAACTGGGCAAACGGGTCGAACGGCGAGAGACGGGACGCGAGCAGGGCGACGAGCACCCAGAACAGCACGAGCGCGAGCCCGACGATCCCGGCGGGGCTGTCATAGAGACGACCGACGCCGCCGAGGTGGCGCCGGAGCGCGAAACCCGCGGCGAGAAGCCCGAAGAGCGCGAGCCATACCGGCAGCAGGCGCAGGCCGAGGTCCGCCGCGATTCCCGCCGGGGCGAGGGCGCTCATCAGCGCGGCACGCGGATGCGCGGGTTCAGCAGCGCATAGCCGACGTCCGACGCCAGCTGCGTCGCCAGAACCAGCACCGTCGAGACGAGGGCGCAGGCCAGCAGCAGGTCGATGTCGTTGTTGCCTGCCGCCTCGACCAGCAGCCAGCCGAAGCCGCGGTAGTTGAAAAGCGTCTCCACGACGACGACCCCGGTCAGAAGCCAGGGCACCTGCAGCATGATGACGGTGAATGGCGCGATCAACGCGTTGCGGAGCGCGTGCCGCAGCACGACGGCGCGGAAGCTCAGCCCCTTCAGGACGGCCGTGCGGACATAGGGCTCGCGCATCGTCTCGGCCATCGCGGCACGGGTCATGCGGGCAATGTAGCCCATGCCGTAGAGCGCGATGGCGAGCACCGGCAGCGCGAAGGTGCGAAGGGTGGGGCCGTCCTCGGCGGCGCGGGTCGCGGAGCCGGAGAACCAGTCGAGCCCGGTGGCCTGGCTGGCAAAGACCACCGTCAGCACCACACCCGAGACGTATTCCGGCGTCGCGGTGGCGGCGATCGCCAGCGTCGACAGCGTGCGGTCGGTCGCGGAGCCCTCGCGCATTCCTGCGAGGATGCCGAGGCCGAGGCCGGCCGGGACCATGACGACGAGCACCCATCCCATGAGCACGCCGGTCAGGCGGAGCCGCGGCCAGAGGATCGTGCCGACCGGCCCGTCGAACCGTGTCGAATGGCCGAGGTCGCCGCGGAGCGCGCGGCCGATCCATTCGGCATAGCGGACGGGCAGGGGCCGCGTGTAGCCCTGCCGGTCGAGCCAGACCGCGGCCTCCTCGTCGGTGATCCGGCTGCCCGCCTGCTCGCGTGCCAGCTTCGACAGGTTCGGCGGCAGGTTGACCAGCGCGAAGACCAGCAGCGTCAGCGCAAGCGCGGTGAGTGCTGCCGTCCCCAGGCGTCGCACGGCGAAGGCGAGCATCCGGTGCGTCAGGCCGGGTCGAGCCAGGCCCGTTCCAGCTGGATCTCGTAGGTCGGATGCATGACGAGACCGTGGAGGGCGGGAACCATGTGACGGAAGGTCGAGCGCCAGTAGGGCTGCACGATGATGCCGGCATCCTGAATGATCTGCTCCATACGCGCCATCAGGGTACGGCGCCGGTCGGCGTCGGCGATGCCGTAGGCCTCCGCCAGAAGTTCGTCGAACTCGCTGCTCGAGAAGCCGGTTTCGTTCCAGGCCACGCCGGTCTTGTAGGCGAGGGCATAGACCTGCACGCCGAGCGGCCGCATGTTCCACTCGGTGGATGAGAAAGGATAGGTCAACCAATTGTTCCAGAACGTATTTCCTGGAAGGACCAGTCGGCGCACCCTGATCCCGGAGTCCCGAAGCTGCGCCGCCACCGCGTCGCAGGTGTTGCGGTTGGTGTCATCGTCGAGCGAGATGAGTTCCAGCTCCGTGTCGGCGTGGCCAGCGTCCGCCATCATTGCCTGCGCCCGCTTCGGATCGCGCGGAGGGGCGGGCAGCGGCGCATATTCCGGATGCATCGGCCCGACATGGTGGTTGTCGCCGAGCGTGCCGAGGCCCTGATAGCCGAGATCGAGCACCGTCTCGTTGTCGACGGCCATCTGGACGGCGTTGCGGACGAGCTGGCTGTCGAACGGCGGCTGCGTCACGTTCATCCGCACGCAGACAGTGTTGGCGGTGACCGCCTCCGAGCGCACCAGCGCGAGGTCGCCGTCGAGACGCAGCTGGTCCAGCACCTGCACGTAGCTCGCCGGCGTCTCGTAGTTCGTGTGAATGTCGCCCGCCTCGAAGGCGGCAATCTCGGCGGAGGGGTCGGTGCCGTAATCGACGAACTCGATCCCGTCGAGCGGCACCGGGCCGAGCCCCTCGACGGATTCGCCCCACCAGCTGCCCGCGGTCCGCCGCCTGTAGACGGCACTCCGGCCAACTTCGGTCGAGACGAGTTCCCACGGTCCGGTACCGACCGGGGCCGTCGTGAGGTCGCCGCCGGCAGCGTCGAACCCGCGATGCACGATCAGCGCCGGATAGTCCACGAAAGCCGGGATCAGCGTGATGTCGGGCGTTGCCAGCGAGAGCTGCACGGTCAGGTCGTCGATCCGCGTGGCAGCGCCGGGACGCAGGCCGAAGGTGTCCCGCGTCCTCTCTTCCTGCGCCGTGGTTCCGTCGTCGCGCGTGACCTCGGCGAGGTAGGTCTCCGACCCGGTCTTCTCCAGCAGCGGCGCCATGCGGGTCGCCATCGAGTTGTTCGGAACATGGGCCTCGCACCAGCGGCCGATGTTGTAGAGAACGTCGTCGGCGATGAATGCGTCGCCATTGTTCCAGGTGACGCCGGGACGCAGGTGCAGGACGTAGGACGTGGCGTCGTCGTTCACTTCCCAGCTTGCGAGCAGCCACGGCACGAAGGTGAAGTCCGGTGTGTAGCGAACCAGCGGCTCGCAGAACAGCCGCGCCTGATTGGCCTTCTGTGACCAGTCGAAGACCCGTGGGTCGTCGAGGCGCATCACCGCCATCGAGACTTTCAGCGTTCCGCCGCGTGTCGGCGTGCCTTCTTCGGCGCGCGCCGGAGCCTCAAGGCCGAGCAGTCCGTACGCCGCCGGCCCGGTGACCCCGAGCGCCGTCGCCATGGCGAGGAACTCGCGTCTGGCCAGCCGGCCGTCGCGGGCGGCCTCGGCGAGCGCCGGAACGGCGGGGTGCAAAGGTCGGCCGTTGATCGTTCCTTCGGTCATCGCCACCTCCCTTGCGGACCCCGAACCGGCCACGCCATTGCAGGAGCAATTCCCGCTGCCGTCAACCGTTCCGACGCCGGGACGGGCCTGATAAGGTCAGCCTCGGCCCCGGGCGATTGATCCGGATAATGGAGATTATGTTTGATTGGTGTCAGATCCGCCGCGCGGCCCGTGGTGATCGCCGGACCGACCGCCAGCGGCAAGTCGGCGCTGGCGCTGGCGCTGGCGGAACGCGACGGCGGCGTCGTCATCAATGCCGATGCGAGCCAGGTCTACAGCTGCTGGCAGATCCTGACCGCCCGGCCGGACGCGCGCGATCTTGCTCGTGCGCCGCACCGTCTGTTCGGGCACATCGATCCGGCCGTGCGTCATTCCGCCGGCGACTGGCTGCGCGAGGCGGCCGACGCCATTGCGGCAGCCCGGCGCGATGGCCTGAGGCCGATCATCGTCGGCGGCACCGGCCTCTATCTCGGGGCGCTGACCGAAGGCCTCGCACCGATCCCGCCGGTGCCGGCGTCGGTGCGCGCCCGGTCGCAGGCCATGCTCGACAGCGGCGATCTGGCAGGAATGCTCGCCGTGCTGGCGGCCGACGACCCGGAGACCCATGCCCGGATCGACCGGGCCAACCCGATGCGCGTGCAGCGGGCGTGGGACGTCCTGACGGCAACCGGCCGAGGGCTCGCCGCCTGGCATCGCGAAGCCCCGCCACCGGTGCTGGCCGATGCCGTGCGGATCGTGGTCGAGCCGCCGACTCCCGCTCTCAACATAACCATCGCACGGCGGTTCGAGACGATGCTCTCGCGCGGCGCGCTGGAGGAATGCCGCCGTTTCCTGGCGCTCGACGTCGATCCGGCGCTGCCTTCGGCGCGGGTGATCGGCGCGCCGCCGCTGCTCGCGCATCTACGCGGCGAGATGGACCTCGGTGACGCGATCACGGCCAGCGTCACCGCCACCCGCCAGTATGCCAAGCGCCAGCGCACCTGGCTCCGGAACCGGATGGCCGACTGGCCCCGCCTGCCCTCCCCGGCCGACCCCGCGCTGGTTGCCCGCCGCTGAAGCCGAGGAAATTCCAGCGACCTTTCGGCGGAACCGCCCGCAATCGGTCAAGGATTGGCCTTGTTCCGGCAGGGCCGCCCCCCTATACGGAGCGGCGGAGAGGTGGCCGAGTGGTCGAAGGCACACCCCTGCTAAGGGTGCAGGCGGGAAACCGTCTCGAGGGTTCGAATCCCTTCCTCTCCGCCACTTGCCCTCGCGAAAGCGTTCTCCCGATCCGGCTGCGGCCGGATTTTCTCGTTGTTTTCGAGGGTTATGCGGGAGGGGCTGAGCACCGGTCCCTACACCAAGAGGCCCGGAAGCGGTCTCTCCCGGTCGATTTTCTCCGGACCTCTCGACTGCGCGGATTCGGTGGAAAGCTTGTAATAGACTGAAACCGCAGGGGTATTCCCTTGAGCGGTCTGAACACTTCGAGGTCAGGGGCAACTACCGAAGGGAACAGAAATCGAACCCTGCCATCCCCGCACGATTTCGCAAGGGCTTCGCGCCATTGAGAAATCCTGGTCCTAACGTCATGCTTGCCGGCGGAGGATTGGAGGCATGGCGGAATTCGAACTCGACACTGAGAAGCTCGACAATGCGGCTCTGGCGATCCTCAGCCTGACGCTGCATGACGGCAACAGCGTCTGGAGGGGGCTCGACTGGGCAATCACCGGCCGACTGCATGCCGAGGGGCTGATCGCAGACCCAGTCGGCAAGGCGAAGTCCCTCGTCTTGACGGATGACGGGCTCGCCCGGGCCCAGACGGTTCTCGCCGCCATGTTCGCGAAACCGCGCCCGGGCGGTTCGCAGGGATCAGAGCCGTGAAGCTGGCGGACAATGCCCGCGTCGCCGCGCCATCGCCGAAGCCGATGACGTTGGCCTACTCCGCCGGCTCAGCGACAGCCGCGTGCCTCGTGATGATGTCCTGAGCCTCGCCGGGCTTGAACGCGACATCCCATGCCCATCGCCCGAAGCCGCCTGCCGTGTTGATGGCCTTGACCCACTCGCTCAGCGCGTCCCGCTTGGCCTTGTTCTGCGGGCTGTCGGTTCCCTTGATCTCCAGAGCCAGGATCGTGCCGCCCGCAAGACGCACTAGGAAGTCCGGGACGTATCGCCGCCGAGAGCCCGCCCACATGTAATGGATCTGGAAGCCGAGGTGATCGTTCTTGGCATAGGCGAGAACGTCCTCGCGTTTCTCGAAAATGTTTGCCGCATGGCCTTCCCACGCGGAGTCTCCTACCAGATGGCTGATGTGCGACTTTGTCGTCGGGAAGCTCGGCTTGGTCGTGTACCAGGTCCGCATCTGGCCGGTTGCGCCAATCGGGTTCTCTTCATCGAAGACCGGGGACAGGCGCTCGGTGTTCTGCTCAGTGACGTTCCTCAGCACGTGCTGGACCACGAGGTCGATGTTGAGCGCGATGAGGATGCGCCGTCGGAGCGGGTCGGAGTGGAACAGCGATGGGATATCGAGGCGGTCCGAGTTCAGGAACGCCTCGACGATCCTGACGAGCTGCGCAGCGAGGTATTCGTGCGTGCCAGTGAAGCCGTGGCGCAACTCGGCAAAGGCCTTCCGGGCGGCCTGAAAAACGAGGCGTTGAAGACGAAAGCCATCGGGTAGTTTTTCGAGGTCGATCGCGGTCACCTTCCCCATATCGGTCGCACCGCCAAGGGCCGGTGCAAGCTCTGCACTGATCGGTGTGCTGGCAGGATCGAGCACGAGCGGCGCCACGTTATCCCAGGCGATGGTCAACTGCGGTCTCACGACCGTCTCGACACGCAGGACGTTAGGCCACCTAATTTCCAGATGACCTCGGTCGGGGACGACTTCGATCTGCGTGCTCGGCTTCGGTGGTGGCGGAGCCTCCCCGCCTTCACCGGTTTCCGAGATCGAAAGCGGCACCCCAAAGACGTTGACGTATTCGGGCAGGAACAGGCCGTTCTCGTCGGTGTCATAGGACACCCGGCGCAACCCGCGTCCTACGACCTGTTCGCAGAGTAGCTGGGACGTGAAGGCCCTGAGACCCATGATATGCGTGACATTCTTGGCGTCCCATCCCTCGGAAAGCATCGCCACGGAAATGACGTTCTGGAGATCCTGACCGGCCGCTCCCCGTTTCCCGACGTTATCGACGATCTCGCGCAGCAGTTCCTCCTTCTTCAGGGCAAGGAACTGCTGGCGGCGCGTTTCGGGGATGTCTGCCGCGTCGATGATTGCGTTCAGACGCGCCTCGTAATCCTTGTCGGACGACGCCGTTTCGCCGATCTCGGCCTTCTCCAGGACCCTGGAATCGACCCGAAGCGTCTTCGTTGGCGCGTGCAGTTCGGGCCAATGCGCATCGCCCTTGTTGAAGTAGTTCTCGATGCGGGCCGCAGTTTCCGTGCGGTTGCAGACCGTGAGCATGACGGGCGGCGAGTGATGTCCGGCCTCCCGCCAGCGGGCCCGGGTTTCCCGCCAGTCGGCGCCGAGCAGCGTGTAGGCGTCCTGGACCAGCTTCGGCAGCGCTTCGTGGGGTTCGGCTTTTGCCCGGTTCAGGTCCTCGGAGACGGACGGGTCGCGATAGATGTGGTAGAGCTTCGAGCGTAGGGTCTTCGCGTCAGGAACGGCATCGTCGCGGACCACCACGCGCGGAGTTTTCACCAGCCCGGCCTCGATCGCGTCGTTGAGGCCGAAATCCGAGACGATCCAGTCGAACAAAGCCGTGTCGGTGCTGGCCTTGCCGGTCGGCGCGAAGGGCGTGGCCGAAAGGTCGAAGCAACGCTGGATGCGCCGGGTCTTGTGGATGCGGTCCAAGCCTTCGATCCAGCGTGTCGCCTCGTCCAGGTCGATACCCTGCTCGGCGGCCACCTTCTTGCTGATCTTCACCTCGGGCGGCTTGCGATAGGCGTGGTGCGCCTCGTCGTTGATGACGATGATGTCCTTGTGCGCGGCCAGCTTGCCCAGCACCCGCCGGGTGAAGGCCTCGTCGGACTCGCGCCCCTTCTTCACCACCGAACGATCCGCTTCCTT
>JBGALW010000168.1:0-8431 GCA_044223585.1 Amaricoccus sp. | reverse complement strand
GCCCAGCGCGCCGGCTTCCGCCGGCTCGTCGTCGGGAAACGCCGCCCGCCGCGTCGCCGCCGTCGCGGCCTGGCAGACGAGCGTGAGGCGGAGGGCGCGCTCAGGTGGCAAAGGGTCGGACTCCCGGCAGGCTTCGTTGACAATCGGGGCCCACGCCCCTAGCCTGCGCATACAGTCAGGGTGGAAGCCGGTGCAACTCCGGCGCGGTCGCGCCACTGTAACCGGGTCGGCCTCACTCAGGCCTCCCGGAAGTCAGACCCGCTCAACTGAGTCGATCGTGTTCGGGCGCGTTTTCCCGCGGAGACCTTTAAGCCATGTCGGATGCCACCTTCTCGACGATTGCCGGCGCGGAACCGATCCCGGTTCGCGACCTTCTGCCCTGGGCGATCTTTGCCGGCCTGATCCTGCTGCTCGCGATCTATTTCGTCGGGGCGGAGGAGGGCGCGACCTCGCTCATCTCCGGCATGGCGGTCCACGAATTCGTGCACGACGCCCGCCACCTGCTGGGCTTCCCCTGCCACTGAGGGTCGGGCCATGGTCGGACATTTGCTGCTGCGCGGCATGATTGCCGGGCTGATTGCGGCGATTCTCGCCTTCGCCTTCGCCAGGGTCTATGGCGAACCCGCGGTCGATCTCGCCATCGCCTTCGAGGAAGCGGTGACCGCCGCCGAACCGGCGGAGCCGGGCGCGGCAGCGGCGCCGCCGCTGGTCAGCCGCGGGACGCAGGCCGGGCTCGGGCTCTTCACCGGGCTGACGGTCTATGGCGCCGCGCTCGGCGGCCTCTTCGCGCTGACCTTTGCCTTCGTGCATCGCCGCTACAGCGGGCTCGGGCCGCGCGGGACGGCGGCAATCCTCGGCCTGCTCGGCTTCATCGCCCTGGTCCTCGTTCCGTTCCTCAAGTACCCGTCGAACCCGCCCGCAGTGGGCAGCGACGAGACCATCGCCGCCCGGACCGGGTTCTATATGATGATGGTCGTTCTCTCGGTGGTCGGCATGGCCGCGGCCTTCGCGCTGGCGCGTTCCCTGCTGCCGCGGCACGGGCTCTGGACCGCGGCGCTCAGCGGCGCGGGCCTCTACGGCGTCGCCATGCTGGTTGCGGGGGCCGCCCTGCCGCCGATCGTCGAGATGCCGCAGGGCTTCTCGCCGCTGGTGATCTGGGACTTCCGCGTCGCGACCCTCGGCATCCATCTGGTGCTCTGGACGACGATCTCGCTCGTCTTCGGATGGGCGACGGAGCGCCAATGGCTTCCGCCGTTCGGGCGCGCCGCGGCGGCCTGAGCCGGTGCGCCTGCTTCTCGCCCTCGTGACGTCAATCACGGCCGCCGGCGCTGCGGCCGCGCATCAGGCCGGTCCGCCGGCGCCCGGCCTGCCAATCCCGAGCCTCGCGCATGGACAGATGGCCGTCGTCGCCCGGCATCGGGCGGCAATACTCGACCTCGCCGCGACCCAGGCACCGGCCGACCAGATGGTCCAGCGGCTGCTGAACCATGCCCGGATCCAGCATGCCTACTGCCTCTGGGGCCTGATGCCGGGCAGCATCAGCGACGAGGCGAGCCCCTTCAACGCCTGCAGCCATGCCGACCTCGCAACGGCCCTCGCGATCCTCGACCGGCTCGATCTGCTTCCGGCCGCCGCCGGAGAGGCCCGTGCGCTGCGGCGGGCAATCGACGTCGACATGATTGCCGCCGGCACGGCGACGGAACTCTGCGGCTACAGCGGGACCGGCTACAGCACCGGCGCCGTCGTCGGACCGGACTGGACGGTCCTTCCGTCCCATGGGCCGACCCTCGCGACCGCCGCGGCCGTGGGCCTCGCCGTCGCCGGCGCCCCCCTGCTCCGCCGCCGCCGGCGCGGCTGAACGGGCGCGAAGCGGTTGCCGGGCTTCTCGGTGACGCAGCAGGAGTCTAGTCTCGGCGGAATGTTCAACGGGCCGGGATGCCGTGCGACTGCTACTTCTTGAAGACGATGTCGATGTGGCCGAGGCGATCGCCGCCTCGTTCCTCCGCCGGGGCGACGCCATCGACTGCGTCGGCAGCGTGGCCGGAGCCGAGGATGTGCTCGCGGTGAACGAGTACGACGTGGCGGTCCTCGACATCAATCTGCCCGATGGAAGCGGCACCGACGTTCTGCGCGCCCTGCGCCGGCAGGGCCGATCGACACCGGTCCTGATGCTGACCGCGCGGATGGAAATCGAGGACCGCGTGGGGGCGCTCGACCTCGGCGCCGACGACTACCTCGTCAAGCCCTTCGACCTCCGCGAGCTTCACGCCCGCGTCCGCGCGCTCGGGCGGCGCAAGGGCGAGGACCGCAGCGGCGTGGTTCAGTTCGGCCGCCTGACGCTTGACCCGGCCGGGCAGGTCGCGACGTGCGACGGCAGCCCCCTCGCGCTGACCCGCCGCGAGTTCAGCCTTCTGGAGGCCCTGATGGTCAACCGGACGCGCATCATGCCGAAGGAGCGGCTCTTCGACCGGATGTTCACGATGGACGAGGAGGAGGTCGGATTGAACGCGATCGAGACCTACGTCG
Source organism: Amaricoccus sp. (assembly GCA_044223585.1). GTDB lineage: Bacteria > Pseudomonadota > Alphaproteobacteria > Rhodobacterales > Rhodobacteraceae > Amaricoccus. The sequence goes on along the minus strand of JBGALW010000168.1, from coordinate 5,905 downwards.
CCCGTCTCCGCCGCAAGCTTGAGGGAAGCGGCGTCGCTATCCGCACGCTGCGCGGGCTCGGCTACCAGCTGGTGCGGGCCGACTGAGTGGAAGCCGACCACGGGGTCTCTCCACACCAGCGGCGAGCGGAAGCACCTATGCCAACTCGGCCTCGGACGAGCGTCGCGCCCGGCCTCTGGTGTCGGCGCTTGCATTGGTTTCGCTGTCATCTCGATAGGGCATCGGCGGGGATATCTGCGCCGGAGAGCACCCGCCGCCATCACGCGCGACCAACCGTGAACAGCGGCGATCACGGAACGCCGTCCGGCGCAAATGTCGCGCGCCAGCGCGCGAGAAACGCCATCCGCTTCTGCGCGTCGAGCCCCAGCAAGAGCCGCGGCGACAGCGGGATCGGCCGGTAGCCCGACGCCCCCTCGCCGTCCATGTCCTGATCGAACGGAAACAGCAGGTGCGCGTCGGCGAGCGCCGCGCGGCCGGCGGGCGACAGCATGAAGTCGACGAGAAGCCCTGCGGCCACCGGACTTTCCGCACCCTTCGGGATCATCGCCGCGCGGCGAAGGACGAGCGTATAGTCCTCGGGCGCCACCACCACGACACGCGGATCGTCAGCGGCGCGGGCGAGCGCGTAGGAGCCGAGAACGTTGTACGCGATGAGGTAGCGACCCTCGGCGACCCCGTCGATGATCTCGGCCGAGCAGCAGGTGGCGACGGCGCCCGAGCGCACGAAGGCCTCGATCAGACTGCCGAACGTTGTCGCCTGCTCGGAGTCGGCGAAGGCGAAGTGATAGCCGCGGCCCGACTCCTCGATGTCATAGGTTGCGACCCGGCCGGCATTGGGGCTGCCGGCCGGGCGCAGCAGGTCGATGAGGTCGAAGCGCGAGCGCGGTGCCTCGGACGGCGGCACGAGCGCACGGTTGTAGACGATCACCGCCGGCTCCTCGGAGATGCCGAACACCTCGTCGCGCCAGCGGGCGTCCGCCGGCAGCGCGGCGGTGAGAAGCGAATGGTGCGGCTGGGCGCAGCCATCGTTAACGAGCTTCACCTGCAGGTCCGCGGCGGAGCTCACCACGAGGTCGGCCGCCGGCCCCTCGCCGCGGCATGCGGCGGCGCTCCGCTCGTAGAGGTCGTTCGATCCCCACTGCTCGTAGAGGACGGCGACCTCCGGCATCGCAGCGACGAACGCCTCGAGCAGCGGCGCAAACTGCGCGACATCGGTGGTGCCAAGCACGCTGAGCGCGTTCGCCGCGCGTTCCTCCGACCCGAACCGGGCCGTCGCCTCCGGGCCGGGCTGGGCGGCGGCCCCAGCGGCGAGCGCAAGCATGGCGGCGAGACGGTTCATGCCGGCAGAACCAGCGCGGCTTCGAAGCCGCCGGGCGTGCGCCCGAAGCGCAGCGATCCGCGGTGCGCGGCGGCGACGGCCGAAACGATGGCAAGGCCGATGCCGGCGCTCTGCCCGGTGACGGAGCCTGTCCGGTCGAAGCGTGCGCCGACGCTGCCCCACAGCGCCTCGGGCATTCCCGGCCCCCGGTCCTCGACAAAGAGGGCGGCCACCACACCCTCGCGCCGCACCCCGAGGGCAACCGGCTCCGCCCCGTGGCGCAGGGCATTCAGGAGCAGGTTCTTGCCCGCCTCTACCAGTGACAGCGCGTCGCCGTAGCAGGGAAGCGGGTCCTCTGGCAGCTCGAGGCGAAGGTCGCGGTCGGTATCGACCTCCTTGGCGATGCGGATGGCAATGTCGCGGAGGTCGACGCGCTCGTGCGGGGCCGCGTCGGCGCGGTGGATGACGAGCGCGTGGTTGAGCAGCTGGTCGGTGAGCCGGCTGAGGCCGATGGCGCGCGTGTGGATCCGGCCGACGATCGCACGCTGGCGGCCGGGATCGGGCTCGTCGGCGGCAACCTCTGCCTGGGCGCGCAGTGCCGCGACCGGCGTCCGGAGCTGGTGCGAGGCGTCGGCGATGAGGTTGCGCATGATTTCGAACTGGCGGGCCTGCCTGGCCATGAAGCGGTTGAGCGTGCCGACGAGCGCGCCGATCTCGCGCGGCACCGCGAGGTCGAGCGGCGTCAGGTCGCGCGGCTCGCGGGCGGCGAGGCTCGCCTCGATGCGGCGGAGCGGCGCCAGCGCCGAGCGAATCCCGAAGGCGGCAAGGCCGACGGAAAGCAGCCCGAGCAGCCCGACGACGAGGAGCGCGCTCCGGGTGATCTCGCGCGCCAGCGCGTCGCGCGCTCGCGTCGTCTGGCCGACGACGACGTCGATGGCGCCGGTGAAGTCGCGCTCGGCGAACGGCCGGCTGATGCGGACGAGGCGCATCGCCTCGCCGGCGGAGCTGCCGTTAGAGAAGCCGGGCGGACCCGCCGCAAAGCCGGGATAGCCGGTGACGAGGCGACCGCCGGGGGCGAGCACGGCGTAGACCAGACGGTCGTCGGGCGCGAGCGCGAGCAGTTCGAAGGCCGACGCGGGGATGTCGACCGTCACGACGCCGCTTCGCACGCTGACCGATCCGGCGATCTGGTCGGCCGCGCCGACGAGCAGCCGGTCATAGGCGCGCTCCGCCGCCTGCCGACCGTACGCGAGTGCAGCGACCGCGACCGCGCCGCCGGCGACGAGCAGCACCCCGGCGGCGGCCAGCGTGAGCCGGCGCGCCAGCGACACGCCCGTCCCGATGCCGCCCGTCGCCTCTGCCGCCAACCGCCGTCTCCTGCCGTGGCGGGAGAATAGCCGCCCGTGCGCGGTCTGTCAGGACGGCGCCAGCTTCGCGTGTTAAATCAGGGATTACGTCAACTGACGCCGGCACGGAGATGCCGGCGTGCCAAGGAGGAAACGGAATGAAACACCTGGCAATCGCAGCGCTGCTTCTTGTCTCGGCGCCGGCCTGGTCCGCGGACTACACCATTCTCGCGCCGGCGGCGCCGGGCGGCGGCTGGGACCAGACCGCCCGCACCATGCAGAACCTGATGCAGAAGGAAGGCATCTCCGGCAACGTCCAGGTAACGAACGTGCCGGGCGCCGGCGGCACCATCGGCCTCGCGCAGTTCGTAAACCAGGCCAAGGGCAGCCCGGACGATCTCATCGTCGGCGGCTACGTCATGGTCGGGGCGATCCTCACCAACCATTCGCCCGTCGACCTCTCGATGGTTACCCCGATCGCACGGCTGACCGGCGAGCAGGAGGCGATCGTCGTCCCGGCGTCCAGCGACATCGAGACGATGGCGGACCTCGTCGCCAAGCTGAAGGCCGACCCCGGGTCGGTGGCCTGGGCCGGCGGCTCCGCCGGCGGCACCGACCATATCCTCGCCGGGCTCGTCGCCAAGGCGGCGGGTGTCGATCCGACCAAGATCAACTACATCGCCTTCTCGGGCGGCGGCGAGGCGCTGGCGGCGATCCTCGGCAACCAGGTCACGGCCGGCATCTCCGGCGTCGGCGAGTTCGAAAGCCAGATCGAGGCCGGCACGCTGCGCGCCCTCGCCGTCTCCGGGGACGAGCGGGTGGCGGGCCTCGACGTGCCGACGCTGAAGGAAGAAGGCCTCGACGTCGCGCTCGAGAACTGGCGCATGGTTGCCGCCGGCCCCGATCTCACCGCCGAGCAGAAGGCGGCGATCACCGCCGATATCGAGAAGCTCGCCACTTCCGACGCCTGGAAGCAGGAACTCGCGACGCGCGGCTGGGACGACCGCTTCCTCGCCGGCCCCGAGTTCGACAAGGAACTCGCCGCCGACATCGAGGCAACCAAGGGAATCCTCGTCGACATCGGACTGGTGCAGTGAGCGCGCCTGCCTCCGGAGAACGCCGCCCCGACGGGGCGGCGCTTGTCATCGCCGCGCTGCTCGCCTTCCTCGCCGCACTGGTGTTCTGGCAGACGAAGGCGATGCCCGTGTCCGGCCAGTATGCCAGGGTCGGGCCGACGACCGCGCCCTACGTGCTGTCCGGCTTTCTCGCGCTGCTCGCGATCGGCCACGTCGTCACGGCCTTCCGCCACGGGCTGCCGCCGCGTGACGCCGACCGGGCGGGGCCGATGCTCTGGATCGTCGGCGGGCTCGTCCTGCAGCTCCTGCTCCTGAAGCCGCTCGGCTTCTCGATCGCCACCGGCTGCCTTTTCGCGCTGACGGCGAAGGGATTCGGCCGCGGGCCGCTCTGGATGACGGTGCCGATCGGGATCGCGCTGTCGCTGGTGATCTGGCTGATCTTCGCCGGCCTCCTCAAGCTCTCGTTGCCCGCTGGGCCTCTCGAGCACCTGTTGTTCTGACGGCCGGAGGATCGTTCGATGGATACCCTAGGCCTTCTCGCGCAGGGCCTCGCCGGGGCGCTCCAGCCCCTCAACCTGCTCTACGCGCTGATCGGCGTGACGCTTGGCACGGCGGTCGGCGTGCTGCCCGGCATCGGCCCGGCGCTGACCGTGGCGCTGCTCCTGCCGGTCACCTACCAGTTCGACCCGACGGCGAGCCTCATCATGTTCGCCGGCATCTACTACGGCGGGATGTACGGCGGCTCGACCACCTCGATTCTCCTCAACACGCCGGGCGAGAGCGCCTCGATCGTCACGGCGCTCGAGGGCAACAAGATGGCGCGCAAGGGTCGCGGCGGACCGGCCCTCGCCACGGCGGCGATCGGTTCCTTCGTCGCCGGCCTCATCGCGACGATCGGCCTCGCCTTCATCAGCCCGTGGATGGTCAAGTTCGCGCTGTCGCTCGGACCGGCCGACTATTTTGCGCTGATGGTGCTCGCCTTCGTCACCGTCTCGGCGGCCTTCGGCGACTCGGCGTTGCGCGGGCTGACCGCCCTTTGCCTCGGCCTGACGCTCGGGCTTGTCGGCATCGACCTGCAGACCGGACAGGCGCGGCTCGCCTTCGGCATTCCCGACCTCCTCGACGGTGTCGAGGTGACGACGCTCGCCGTCGCGCTCTTTGCCATCGGTGAGGCGCTCAAGGTCGCGGCCTCGCCCGAGGCGCACGACGAACGGATCGAGCCGGTCAAGGGTTCGGTGTGGATGACAGCCGAGGACTGGGCACGCTCGTGGAAAGCGTGGCTCCGCGGCACCTTCATCGGCTTCCCGATCGGCGCGATGCCGGCGGGCGGGGCGGAGATCGGCACCTTCCTCAGCTACTCCGCCGAGAAGGCGCTGACCAAGCACCCCGAGGAGTTCGGCCACGGCGCGATCGAGGGCGTCGCCGGCCCGGAGGCGGCGAACAACGCGTCCGCGGCGGGGACGCTGGTGCCGCTGCTGACGCTGGGCCTGCCGACAAGTGCGACGGCGGCGATCATGCTCGCGGGCTTCCAGCAGTTCGGCCTCCAGCCGGGACCGCTGCTCTTCGTGACGAACGCCACCCTCGTCTGGAGCCTGATCGCCTCGCTGCTGATCGCAAACCTGATGCTGCTCGTGCTGAACCTGCCGCTCGTCGGCCTCTGGGTCCGGCTGCTCGCGATTCCGCGGCCCTGGCTCTATGCCGGCATCCTGACCTTCGCGACCCTCGGCACCATCGGCGCGAACCCCTCGCCGTTCGAGCTCGGGATGCTGCTCGCCTTCGGCCTCCTCGGCTACGCCCTGCGCCGGTACCATTACCCGATCGCGCCGGTCGTCGTCGGCCTGATTCTCGGCCCCCTCGCCGAGCAGCAGCTGCGCCGCGCGCTTGCCATCAGCCAGGGCGACCCGTCGGTCCTGGTCCACTCGCCGACGGCGATCATCCTCTATCTGATCGCTGCCGTCGCCGTGCTGCTGCCAATCTACCTCCGGCTCCGCGGCAAGGGCCAGGTGCTCGCCCAGATGGCGGCCGACGAGGACTGACCGCCAGACGGCGCCGCCGGGCCCCGGCAGGAACGGGGTCCGGCGGCGTCGGGATTCGCGGCCGCCGAGACCTGATCCGTCACAGGTTCTCGGGCGTGATGATCTCGAACGGCAGCGTGCGCTGCAGGA
>JBGALW010000167.1:0-8505 GCA_044223585.1 Amaricoccus sp. | reverse complement strand
ACCGAGCCGCGCTTGTGGATGTGGCCCGGCATGATGCCGATCTTGCAGGCGTCGGGCGTGATGACACCCGGGCAGTTCGGCCCGATCAGGATCGACTTCGACCCCATCAGCGCGCGCTTCACCTTCATCATGTCGAGCACCGGGATGCCCTCGGTGATCGCGACGATCAGCGGCAGCTCCGCGTCGATCGCCTCGAGGATCGCGTCGGCCGCGAAGGGCGGCGGCACATAGATCGCCGTCGCCGTGGCGCCGGTCTTCTCCACCGCCTCGGCTACCGTGTTGAAGATCGGCAGCCCGATATGGCTGCCGCCGCCCTTTCCGGGCGTGACGCCGCCGACCATCTTGGTGCCGTAGGCGATGGCCTGCTCGGAGTGGAAGGTGCCCTGCGAGCCGGTGAAGCCCTGGCAGATGACCTTGGTGTTCTCGTCGACGAGGATGGACATTCTTATTACCCCTTGACGGCCTTGACGATCTTGGCCGCTGCATCGGCCAGATCGTCCGCCGCGATGACCGACAACCCGCTCTCGTTGAGGATCTTCTTCCCCAGCTCGACGTTCGTTCCCTCGAGCCACACCACCAGCGGAACCTTCAGGCCGACGGCCTGGACCGCGGCGATCACGCCCTCGGCGATGACGTCGCAGCGCATGATCCCGCCGAAGATGTTGACGAGGATGCCCTTCACGTTCGGGTCGGAGGTGATGATCTTGAAGGCTTCCGTCACCTTCTCCTTGGTGGCGCCGCCGCCCACGTCGAGGAAGTTCGCCGGCTCCGAGCCATAGAGCTTGATGATGTCCATCGTCGCCATCGCGAGGCCGGCGCCGTTCACCATGCAGCCGATCTCGCCGTCGAGCGCGATGTAGTTGAGGTCGAACTTCGAAGCCGCCAGCTCCTTCGGGTCCTCCTCGGTCTCGTCGCGGAGGGCGAGGATGTCCTTCTGGCGGTAGAGGGCGTTCGAATCGAAGCCCATCTTGGCGTCGAGGCACCGGAGATCGCCGCCGCTGGTGACGATCAGCGGGTTGATCTCCACCATCTCGGCGTCCTTCTCGATGAACAGCCGGTAGAGCTTGTCGATCAGGTCGACGCACTGCTTCACCTGCTTGCCTTCAAGGCCGAGGGCGAAGGCGACCTTGCGGCCGTGGAAGCCGGAAATGCCGGAGGCCGGGTCGACCGTGAAGGACACCACCTTCTCCGGCGTCTTGGCCGCGACTTCCTCGATGTCCATGCCGCCTTCGGTCGAGCAGACGAAGGCGATGCGCGAGGTCTTTCGGTCGATCAGCAGCGCGAGGTAGAGCTCGCGGGCGATGTCGGACCCGTCCTCGATGTAGATGCGGTTCACCACCTTGCCGGCCGCGCCGGACTGGTGTGTGACAAGCGTGCGGCCGAGCATCTTCTGCGCCTCGTCGGCGGCCTCCTGCACCGACTTGGTGACGCGCACGCCACCCTTCTCGCCGGCGGTTGCCTCCTTGAACTTGCCCTTGCCGCGTCCCCCCGCATGGATCTGCGCCTTGACGACCCAGATCGGTCCGTCGAGTTCGCCCGCGGCGGTCTTGGCCTCGTCGGCCTTCAGGACCACCCGTCCATCGGACACGGGCAGTCCGTACTGCTTCAGCAGCTGCTTGGCCTGATATTCATGGATATTCATTGCGTCCCCCGCCTGTCGGCGAGCGGGCCACATGACAGTGTCCCCTCGCTCGTGCCGATTTCGTTAGGCTTCGTCGGGAACGCTTGCAAACAAATTGAGCAGGAAACTCAGCGATCACGCAAGATTTCCGACGCCTGTGATCACATGCCAAAATGCTGTGATCACAACTCTCGACCCCGACCGCGCCGGCCCGCAGCCGGGGTGATTCGGCGGGGGGTATCCCCGCCGCAAAAGTTCAGGCGAGGCTCGGCTCGATGCCCTTGCAGGCTTCGACGAGACCCTTCACCGCGTCGACCGACTTGTCGAACATCGCCTTCTCGGCCTTGTCGAGCTTGATCTCGACGACCTTCTCGATGCCGCCGGCGCCGATGACGGTCGGCACGCCGACGTACATTCCCTTGATGCCATAGGCCGACTCGATGTAGGCGGCGCAGGGCAGGACGCGCTTCTGGTCCTTGAGGTACGCCTCGGCCATCTCGATCGCCGAAGCCGCGGGGGCATAGAAGGCGGAACCGGTCTTCAGCAGGCCGACGATCTCCGCGCCACCGTCGCGCGTGCGCTGGACGATCGCGTCGAGCTTCTCCTGCGTCGTCCACCCCATCTCGACGAGGTCGGGCAGCGGGATGCCGGCGACCGTCGAATAACGGGTCAGCGGCACCATCGTGTCGCCGTGGCCGCCGAGCACGAAGGCGGTGACGTCCTTCACGGACACCGCGAACTCTTCCGACAGGAAGTGGCGGAAGCGCGCGCTGTCGAGGATGCCGGCCATGCCGCACACCTTCGACGCCGGCAGGCCGGAGAACTGCTGCAGCGCCCAGACCATCGCGTCGAGCGGGTTGGTGATACAGATGACGAAGGCGTTGGGGGCGTTCTTGGCAATGCCCTCGCCGACGGCCTTCATCACCTTCAGGTTGATCCCGAGAAGATCATCGCGGCTCATGCCGGGCTTGCGCGGCACGCCGGCGGTAACGATGCAGACGTCCGCCCCCGCGATGTCCTCGTAGGAGTTTGCGCCCTTGAGCGCCGAGTCGAAGCGGTCGACCGGAGCGGATTCCGCGATGTCGAGCGCCTTGCCCTGCGGCGTCCCCTCGGCGATGTCGAAGAGCACCACGTCACCGAGCTCCTTCAGCGCCGCGAGATGGGCCAAGGTGCCCCCGATCTGCCCGGCGCCGATCAGCGCGATCTTCGCTCTTGCCATTTCCCCAAGTCTCCCGTTGTGGTGCCAAAGCGGGTTTGGGCTAGCCGCTCGCGCTCCCCAGCGCAAGCCGGACCGTCGTCGGGGATACAGGGTCCCATGGACATGAACGCCACCTTCTTCGCCGCGGCCATTCCTGCGGTCCTGATCTCGGCGGCTTCCAAGGGAGGCTTCGGCGGTGGCGCGGGCTTTGCCTCCGCACCGCTCCTCGCCCTCGTCATGCCGCCGGCGCAGGCTGTCGGCCTGCTGCTGCCGCTTCTCATGCTGATGGACGTCATCAGCCTGCGTCCCTACTGGCGGCGCTGGGACTGGCATTTCTCGCGGCTGCTGATGATCGGCGGGACGGTCGGCACGGGCATCGCCTGGGCGATCTTCGGCGCCATCAGCGCCGATGGCGTCCGGTTGATGGTCGGCCTCACCGCGATCGGGTTCGTGCTGTTCCAGGTTGCCCGCTCACGCGGCTGGCTGAAGCCGCCGGAGCACGACCCGGGCGCGCGGAAGGGGCTGCTCTGGGGAACGGTGACGGGCTTCACCAGCTTCGTCAGCCACGCCGGGGGCCCGCCTGCGTCGATGTACCTGCTCGGCCTGGGACTTGATCGCACGACCTACCAGGCCTGCACGGTGCTGGTCTTCTGGTGGATCAATCTCATCAAGGTGCCGGCCTACCTGCAGCTCGGCATGATCAACAGCACGCAGCTGGCGCCGATTCTCATTCTTGCGCCGATTGCCGTCGGCGGCGTCTATCTCGGCGTCTGGGCGCACCACCGCGTCTCGGACGCCTTCTTCTTCCGCCTGACCTATGCGCTGCTCGCGGTCACCGGGGCGAAGCTGGTCTGGGACGCGCTGACCTGAGCGCTCAGGCGGGATCGCCCGGCTTTTCCACCGGCTTGGCGTCCTGCTCCCAGAGCTGGCCAGCCGCGATCAGGCACGACATGCCGTCGGGCCGGGTCATCAGAATCGTCCAGGTGCCGGTGGCGTCCGAGCTGTAGACCTCGACGATTCCGTCGTTCTGGTGCAGCCCGAGGCTTTTCAGCTCCTCGCCGAACCGGTCGTGCAGCTTCTGGACGACCATGTCCCGTGCCGCGCAGGTCTGCCGCCCCTCGGCCTCGGCGCTCGGCGTCATCACGAGGCCGGAGAGGGCGACGGCTGCGCGGGCCAGAAGGCGAACTTTCTGCATTGGAAACAAACCCTTCTGCTGGAGCCCCGTCAGGCACGTCCAGTGGCAGCGGGGCTGAAATCTCAAGTGACGGTTAATCTGGTCTGAAATGACGAACCCGGCGTTAACGAAGCGCGCTCCGGTTGAATGGTGGACGCAACACCCCGCGCGGGAGCCCTTTCGGCTTGCGTCCAGCGTTCGCAGCCGCATAACTCGCGTGCGGCGCAGCAGAAGCGGGGGAGCCATGAGCCACGACGCCCATCCCTACCGGTCCGTCCTCTACATGCCGGGCTCGAAGCAGCGGGCGCTGGACAAGGCAAAGACGCTGCCCGCCGACGCGCTGATCCTCGACCTGGAGGACGCGGTCGCGCCCGCCGAGAAGCCGAATGCCCGCGACCTCGTCGGCGGCGCGGTGGAGGCTGGCGGATATGGTGGACGCAAGCTCCTGATCCGCATCAACGGGTTCGACACCGAGTGGGGCGAGGCGGACATGGAGCGGGCGGCCAAGGCCGGCCCCGATGCCGTGCTGCTGCCAAAGGTCGAGAGCGCGCAGCACATCATCGACGCCGCCGACCGTCTCGCCCGCCACGGCGCGCCCGACACGACCCGGCTGTGGGCGATGATGGAGACCCCGCGCGGCATCCTGAACGCCGCCGCCATCGCGGCCGCCCATCCGCGGCTCGAGGGGTTCGTCCTCGGCACCAACGATCTCGTCAAGGACCTCGGCGCCGCCCACACCCCGGAACGGATCCCGCTCATCGCCAGCCTGTCGCTCTGCCTGCTGGCCGCACGCGCGGAGGGACTGGTCTGCGTCGATGGCGTCTACAACGCCTTCCAGGACAAGGAAGGCCTGCGCGCCGTCTGCGTTCAGGGACGCGAGATGGGTTTTGACGGAAAGACCCTGATCCACCCCGACCAGCTCGCGGTGACAAACGAGGTCTTTGCGCCGTCCGCCGCCGACGTCGAGCTTGCGCGCCTCCAGGTCGCCGCCTTCGCCGAGGCCGAGGCGCGCGGCGAGGGCGTCGCGGTGGTGAATGGCCGCATCGTCGAAAACCTGCACGTCGTCACGGCGCGCCGCCTGCTCGCCCGTGCCGAAGCGATCGCCGCCCTCGAAGCCACGTCATGACGCTGCTTGTCCTCGGGCTCCTCGTCTGGATCGCCGCCCATCTCTTCAAGCGGGCGGCGCCGCAGGCGCACGAGCGGATGGTCCTTGCCCTTGGGGCCGGCCCGGCGCGCGGGGTCATGGCCGGGCTCATCGGCCTCGGCCTCGTCCTCATGATCATCGGTTTCCGCAGGGCGCCGTTCGAGCCGGTGTACGATCCGCCGGCCTGGGGCATTCATCTCAACAATCTCATGATGCTGTTCGCGGTCGGCCTCTTCGGCGCCAGTCACTCCAAGGGCCGGGCCAGGGCGCTTCTGCGGCACCCCATGCTGACCGGCGTCCTCGTCTGGGCCGTCGCGCATCTCTTGGTGAACGGCGACGCGGCCTCGCTGATCCTGTTCGGCGGCATGGGCGCGTGGGCGATTGCCAGCATGGTGCTCATCAACGCGCGCGAGCCTGTCTGGACCGCGCCGACCCCGGGCCCCGCCAGCGCCGACATCCGCCTCGTCCTCATCACGATCGTGCTCTTCGCCGTCATCGCGACGATCCACACCCTCCTTGGATACTGGCCCTTCCCGCAATGACCCAGACCACAGCCGGCAATTTCTTCGAGGACTACACCGTCGGTCAGACCCTCATCCATGCGGTTCCCCGCACGGTGACCGACGGCGACCGCGCGCTCTATGGCGCACTCTATCCGACCCGCTTCGCGCTCTATTCGTCGGACGAGTTCGCCCGCGCGTCCGGCCTGCCCAGGAGCCCGATCGAGGATCTCGCGGCCTTCCACGTGGTGTTCGGCAAGACGGTGCCCGACATCAGCCTGAACGCCATCGCCAACCTCGGTTATGCCGAGGGCCGGTTCCTGCAGCCGGTGTACCCCGGCGACACCCTGACCGCGACCTCCGAGGTCATCGGCCTGCGCGAGACGTCAAACCGCAAGGCTGGCGTCGTCTGGGTTCGTTCGACCGGCCGCAACCAGCGCGGGGAGGCGGTGGTCTCCTATGTCCGCTGGGTCATGGTCCGGAAGCGCGACCCCGAGGCGCCGATCGCCACCACCGTGGTGCCAGCCCTCGCCGCCGCCGTCGCGCCCGGTGATCTCGTGCTGCCGCCGTCGCTGCACTTCACCGACTACGACGCCGCCCTCGCCGGCTCCGCCGCCCGATGGGGCGACTACGCCGTCGGTCAGCGGATCGACCACGTCGACCGCACGACGATCGAGGAGGCGGAGCACATGCTCGCCACCCGCCTCTGGCAGAACACCGCCAAGGTGCACCTCGACGTCACGGCCCGCGAGGACGGCCGCCGGCTGATCTATGGCGGCCACATCATCAGCATCGCCCGCGCCCTGTCGTTCAACGGGCTCGCCAATGCGCAGATGATCGCCGCGATCAACGCCGGCGCCCACGCCAACCCCTGCTTCGCCGGCGACACCGTGACCGCCTGGTCGGAGGTGCTCGACACGGCGCCGACCGAGGCGCCCGGCGTCGGTGCCCTGCGCCTGCGGACCGTTGCCTACAAGCCCGGCGGCGATACCCCGCTACCGCTCAAGGATGACGAAGGCCGCTACCGCCCGGAGGTGCTACTCGACTTCGACTACTGGGCGCTCATCCCTGTATGAACCGGGCGCCGCCCGCTCCGGCCCGAGCGGCCGGGCTGGGGCGGGATTCAGGGCGGTCCGCGACCGTGTCAGGTGTCCTTCACCAGCTTCGAGAGCTGCGACTGCATCGCAGCCAGCTGCTCCTTCAGCTCCTCAAGCTCCACTTCCTTGCGGGCGGGCCGCGCGCCCTGGCCGGCCTTCGGGGCCATGCCGGTGGCGAAGGGGGCGAACATCCGTAGCGCGTTCTCGAACCATTCCATGTTCGACCGGGCCAGAGCCTCGAAGTTCGCAAGCGCCGGATTGGATTCGAACGCCTGGCGCACCTGCTCGCGCATCGCCTCCTGGTTCCGCGCGAAGGTCTCCATCGACGCTTCGAGATAACCGGGCACGAACCCCTGGAGCGTATCGCCGTAGAGCCGGATCAACTGGCGGAGGAAGTTGGCCGGCAGCATGGTCTGCCCCTTGGCCTCCTCTTCGAAGATGATCTGGGCGAGGACGCCGCGCGTGATGTCCTCGCCGGTCTTGGCGTCGTTGACCACGAAGTCCTGTCCGTCGCGCACCATCTGCGCGAGGTGGTCAAGGGTCACGTAGCTGGATTTCGCAGTGTTGTAGAGCCGGCGGTTCGCATACTTCTTGATTACGATCGGCTCGCCGGCGGTTTCGGTCTTCTCGGCCACGCCTATCTCTCCTAGTGAATGTGCCGTCAGCGCGCGCTAAGCTTACCGCTCGTGCGGCAGCGCCGCAAAGGCTTATTCGCAAAAGCGAATAGCCACGATTCGGGGTGGGGATGACGACGACGGCGGAGCGGATCGGGACGGCGGGCGCGAACGGGGACGCAGACCCGAAGCCTACGCGCGACGCGCGTGCCCGCGCCCGTGCCTATCTCGACCTCTGGGAGCGGCACCTGACCCACATTGCCCTCGCAGGACCGCCGGTGGCGCCGTCACCCGTGCCGCCCTCGCCGGTGTCGTCCTTCGACACGTCGCCGCCGTCGCCCGAGCCGATGGCGGACGCCGCCGCGCCGCGCGCCCGCCCCTGATGGCGGCTGACGGATCCGGGGTCGCCGCGCATCGCGTCGGCCAGCCGAGCCCCCTCATATTCCACCTCGGTGCGGCGCTCTCGGCCTATGGTCAGGCGCTGCTCGCCGCCCCGCGCGCCGACAGCCCGACCTTCCCCTGGATCGCCGGGCTCGGCACCGATACCACCGCCCTCGCCGACCTCGACCAGATCGAGATTGCCCGCGAGATCGCGGCGCGGCTGACCGCGACGCTGCACGGTCTGGAGGTCTGGCAGGCGCATCCATACCGCCGGACGCTCGGGGAGCCGCCGGCGATCTGGCAGGAAGGCTGCTCGCGGCTTCTCGACTACGGCGCGGTGCCGGAGGCGACCGATGCCCAGGGCGCGCCGGTACTGGTGGTGCCGAGTCTCATAAACCGCCCCTACATCCTCGACCTCATGCCGGGGCGATCTCTGCTTCGCTGGCTTGCGTCACGGGGTTTCCGGCCGCTGCTGCTCGACTGGGGCAGCCCGGGCCGCCGGGAGGCCGGGTTCGACATCGGTTCCTACGGCGCCGAGCGCCTGCAGCCGGCGCTTGCCGTGGCCCGACGCCTCGCCGGGCGGCCCGTGCCGGTTCTCGGCTACTGCATGGGCGGCACGCTGTCGGTGGGGCTCGCCGCGCGCGTCGGGGAAGACGTCGCGCGCCTCGCGACCATAGGGGCCCCGTGGGACTTTGCCTCGACCCACGGCATCGCGGGCGGCTACCGCGCAATGGTCCGTTCGAAGGGCATCGAGCGCGCCGAAACCCTGCTGGAAG
>JBGALW010000166.1:0-8595 GCA_044223585.1 Amaricoccus sp. | reverse complement strand
GGCGGCCTGCCCTTGACGGTCCCGCCCGCCGCGCCCAGGCCAGAGCACGCGGCGATGGTTCTGCGGAGCAGGCCCGGCCGCCTGGTCCGTGGTGAACCCGAGCCCTCCTTGCGGCGGTCGCCGCCCGCCGCCGTTAACCTTTGCCGGGCGCGGGGATTCCGGTGCACGCCTGGTGCATGCATTGTGCATGCATTGTGCACGCTCCGGCGGGATGGTTAACGCCGATGCCCGGCCCCTTCCGCAGCGCCACCGTCCGGCTGATCGCCGCCCACCTGCTGCTCGTCGCCGCCTCCACCGCCCTCGTCCTCGGCTTCCTCTACTGGCGGGTCGGCGGCGTGATCGACGTCGAGCAGCAGGCGGTGGTGGAGGCAGAAATCGCAGGCCTGACAGACGCTTACGACCGCGGCGGCACGCCGGCCCTCATCGTCGCCCTGCAGCAGCGGCTGGCCAACCCCTCCGACCGCGACGCGGTCTACCTGCTCGCCGGCCCCGGCGGCCAGGGCGTCGTCGGCAACCTCCGCAGCTGGCCCCCGACGATCGCTCCCGACACCGGCTGGACCACCCTCTCCCTCTACCGTACCGACCGCCCGCAACCGACTGAAATATCGGCGATTTCCATCCGGCTAGACAACGGGAACCTGCTGCTCGTCGGCCGCGACGTCGCTGCCCGCGCCGCCTTTGATCGCACCCTCTGGCGCGCCCTCCTCTGGTCGCTTGCCGCCGTCGTCGCCCTGGCCCTCGCCACCGGCTGGCTGCTCTCGCGCCTCGTCGGCGGGCGGATCGCCGAGATCGACCGCGCCGCCCGCGGCATCATGGCCGGCGCCCTAGACCAGCGGGTTACGCTCCGAGGCACTGGCGACGAATTCGACAAGCTTGCCAGCACCTTGAACGCCATGCTTGACCGGATCGAGACGCTCGTCCGCGACCTGCGCACCGTGACCGACAGCCTCGCCCACGACCTCCGCAGCCCGCTCGGCCGCCTGATCCGCAACCTCGAATCCGCCGCCGACGACACCCTTCCCGACCCCGAGCGGCGCCTGCGCATCGAGCAGGCCCGGCGCGAGGCCGAAGGCGTCCTCGCCACCGCCACCGCCCTCCTCGACATCAGCCGCATCGACGCCGGCCTCGGCGCCGACCAGTTCGCCGACGTCTCGCTCGGCGACCTCGCCGCCGACGTCGCGGACCTCTACGAGGCCGCGGCGGAAGAGCAGGGCATTTCAGTGACTTGCACCGCGGACCCGGGCGTCTCCGTCCGCGGCCACGACCAGCTCCTCGCGCTCGCGCTCTCGAACCTCGTCGACAACGCCCTGAAGCACGCGCCGGCAGGGTCGGAGATCGCCGTCACCGCCACCCGCGACGGCGGCCGCCCGAGCCTCACGGTCGCCGACCGCGGCCCCGGCATCCCCGAGGCCGACCGCGACCGCGCCCTCGGCCGCTTCGTCCGTCTCGACCCCAGCCGCGGCAGTCCCGGCGCCGGCCTCGGACTCGCGCTCGTCGCCTCGGTCGCACGGATGCACGGCGCGGAGATCGCACTCTCCGACAATGCCCCCGGCCTTCGGGCAACCATACGGTTTCCCTAGGAAATCACCGCCCGGACCAGCGCGGAGGCCGGATCCGCAAGACTGTCGATCACGTCGAAATGGTGCCGCCCGATCTCGATCGTCTGCTGGGTGTCGGCGCCGAGCCCGCACCAGATGTTGGCGACGAGCGTGCTCTGCCGCACGAACTCCGGCCGCTCCAGATCGCCGACCCAGGCATGCAGCCGGACCCCCGGCAAGGGCGTCAGCAGCGCCGGGCTCTCCGCCACCGCCTCGGCGGCGTCGAGCCGGAGGTCGGCATTGAGCGCCAGCCGGAGCAGCGGCCGGAGGTCGTGGAGGCCGCTGATCGCCATCACGCCGCCGACGCGCGCCTGCACCGCCTGCGGCAGGCCGCCATCCTCGCAGACCTGCCGCGCCACCAGATGTCCGCCGGCCGAATGCCCGACCAGCCGGACCGGCCCCGGAACCGTCGCCGCCGCCTGCGCGGTCGCCGCCGCCACCGACCGGGTGATCGCCCTGATCCGAACGTCCGGCGCCAGCGGGTAGCCCGGCAGCGCCACCGCCCAGCCGAGGGCCAGCGCCCCGGCGGCCAGATGGGAGAAATCCGTCCGGTCGAACCGGCGCCAGTAGCCGCCGTGGACGATCACGACAAGACCGGCCGGCCGGCCCTCCGGCAGGAAAAGATCAACCTTCTCACGGGGATGCGGGCCATACGGCAACGCCGCTCGCAGCCGGTCGGGTGCGAGCATCGCGCGGAACGCCGCCGCCGTCGCCTCCCAGCGCGCGGGATAGCCGTCGCCGTCCGGGATATGCGGCGCGTTGGCGTAGGCGTCGTCCCAGTCGGCAATCATCAGAAGGCCTTGAAGGTGAGGGTCGTCAGGCTGCGGTCGATGTGCGGGATGTCGAGGATCCGCTCGTTGATGTACCGGCCGATGTCGGTTCCCTCGGGAATGTAGACCTTCATCAGCAGGTCGTATTCGCCCGAGGTCGAGTAGAGTTCGGACGCGAACTCCCGGTCATAGATCGCGTCGGCGACCTCGTAGGTCCGCCCCGGGCTGCACCGCAGCTGGATGAAAACACAGTTCATGACTTTCTCCCCGAAGGCCGACACACTGCCGGGCCGCCGTGACGGATGCAATCGCGAAGCGTCCGGGAAGATCACCGGCCGGGGGCCGCCAGCGGTCCGGCAAGACGGGGCTCGCGGCCACCCGCCAGGCGCCGGCGATACCAGGCATGATAGGGCCGTTCCAGCAGCAGGCAGGCGGCAATCGCCAATCCGACAACCGCGGCGAGCATCGCCGCCATGCCGGCGGTCGAACCATAGACCTCGCCCCCGACAAGCCACCCCATCGGCCGTCGAAGAAGCGAGAAGGCAAGGAGGTGAACGAGGTAGAGGATGTAGGACGCCTCCCCCAGCAGCACCGCCCAGCCGGGAACCCGGCGCCGGACCCCGAGGGCGCCATAGACCAGCAACGCCGCTGGAATGCCGGGTACGAGCTCGCGCCCGACAACGCCGTGCGCCGCGTCGAAGGCCCCGAGGAGGTTCGCACCGAAGAGTACCGCGCCCGCCGCCAGCGCCGGCCCGGTGGCAGGCAGCGGGCCGCGGCGTAGTGCCTCGGCGATCAGCGCACCGAACAGGAACTCCAGTGCGGAAGAATGCAGCGCGACACCGAGCAGCGGGTCGTGGGCGGCCGGCACATATTCGACGATCTGGCTCGCCACCACCCATGCGATCATCGCCGCGAAGAAGGCCGCACGACCGCGGCGCAGGAACGTCGCCGCGAACAGAAGGTAGAAAAGCACCTCCATCGCCAGCGTCCAGGTGATGATGATGACATAGTCCGGCAGTGGCAGCAGCAGCGCCGAGACAACAACGGTGCGGAGCGGCGGCACCTTTGACGGATCGCCGGTGGCCACCGCCCACGTAACGGCGAGGCCGCAGGTGAGCCCGAGGACCAGCCAGTAGGGCGGCACGATCCGCCAGAACCGGCCGGCGAGAAAGGCGCGCGGCGTCATGCCCGGCCGGCGGTTCGCGGTGTGGCAGATGATGAAGCCGCTCAGCACGAAGAACAGGTCCACCCCGGCCGCGCCGTTGCGGAAGATCGCGAAGGGTCCGGCGTCGCCGGTGGCAAAGACCGCGTTGCCATAGAGATGCAGCCCCGCCACCAGAAGGGCGGCGAGGCCACGCAGGGCCTGCAGGCTGTCGATCCGGGGGCGGTCGTTCATGGCCTCTCAATACCAGCGGGCCGGTCCGTCCCGTTCGGCATTGTTGCGGGAGCGTTAACGCCTTAACGAAAGCCCCCATGGCCGCCCCGCGCTTTTCCGCCCCCGCCCCTTCGCTCGAGGACATCGAGCGGCTGATGCTGCGCGCCTTCGACGGATTTCCGGCCGAGGTCCGCACCGCCTGCGCCGATCTGGCGTTGCGGGTCGCGGACTTCGCTTCCGACGAGGTGCTGGCGGAGATGGAGATCGAGGATCCGTTCGAGCTGACCGGCCTCTACGACGGCATCGCCGCGACGGAGCGGTCGGTGATGCACCAGCCGGCCGGCCCGGACGCGGTCTGGCTGTTCCGCCGGCCGATACTGGAGGAATGGATCGAGCGGGGCGACGTCGGCCTCGACCTTCTGGTGCAGCACGTGCTGGTTCACGAGATCGCCCACCATCTCGGCTGGTCGGACGACGACATCCGCGAGATCGACGACTGGACGGCGTGAACGGCGCGGAATGGTTAACCGAACGTTTACCGCCAGCTGGTAACGCCGAAGGATCGGCGTCGGCCCCCTCCCTGTCGATCGCCGGCCCTCAGGAGGACCCCGCCATGCCCCTGTTCGCCGATCCCGATACCGACCTCATGCCGCCCGACTTCGCCGAGGGTCTCGACGACTGGTCGTGCGGCGACGGCACGCCGGACGACCCGACCTACGAGGCGCGGGCGAACGCCCGGATTGCGCGCGGCGATGCCGATTTCGGCACCTGTCTGGAACTGCGCACCGTCGAGGCGGTCCAGCGCATCCGCTACATGGGCGAGATGCCGCTCCGGCCCGGCTGCTACCTGGAGGTGTCGGCGACGCTGAAGGCGCTGCGCGGACCCTTGCCCTGGGCGCGGATCGCCGCATGGCCGGGTGGGCGTGGTGGCGAGGGCGTGATCGGACTGCGCACCAGCGCCCAGACCCACCCCCTGAACGCGCACCAGCAGCCGCTGACGCTGCGCGCGATCATCGGGCCGCAGCCGAAGGGCGGGGTGGAACTGGTCTGGGACCATCGGGTGCTCTACGCCCATGTCGGGCTGGACCTGATCGGCGCCGAGGGCGCCGTGGTGCGGATCGGCCAGATCGCGGTGCGCGACGTCACCGCGACGTTCAGCCCGGCCGGCCGGATCGCGCCGGGCTTCGAGGCGCGCCCCTGACCGGGTGATCGCGCCCCCTTTGCAGCCGTCCGGGCGGTGCTTAGGATGCGGGCAGGAGGTGCCCCATGCCCAGCATAGCCCGCGACGCCAGGCTTCAGACCGTCATCACCACCTTCGAGGTGACGCCCGGCACCTGCCAGGACCTGATCGATCTGCTGCAGGACGCCTACGCCGCCTTCATCAGCCAGCAGGAGGGTTTCATCGGGGCCGCCCTGCACGTCAACGACGCCCATACCCGCATCGCCAACTATTCGCAGTGGCGTCAGCGCGAGGACTTCCTGTCGATGCTGCGGTCGGACGAGATGCGGCGGCGCAACCGGGAGATCGGGGCGCTCTGCAAGACCTTCGAGCCGGTGATGTACGAGGTGGTCGAGACCTTCGCCTGACCGTCTGCGTCAGGGGTCTGGCGGCCCCGGGCCTGACGGACCGGCGACCGCCCTCCGGTTATCGCATGTCCGGTGCGCAGAGCTTGTTCCAGTCGGCCATGTCATCCGGGTTGGCCGGCACAGTCTCGCAATAGGCCTCCCCCTCCGCGCCGGCCGATCCGCCGGACGGCGCCGGAGGCTCGGCACCCGGACCGTTGCAGGCGGCCAGCCCGAGCAGCGTCATGGCAAGCAGGCTCAAGGTGATCTTCATCGCGTTGCCCCTCTCGGCGACCCGGTTGATCCGGGTCGTGGCGAGAACCTAGACCCGCTGGAGCGTGTCCTCAAAGCATTTTCCCGACCGGCAGCCTTTACTGCGGATTAACCCTGCCCGCCGACGATGCACGGCGGAGAGCAGTGTCCGAACGCACAAGGCAGAACCATGCCGGACGTCCCATCGTCGAAACGCCTGCGCCGGCGGGCCGAAGCCCGGCGGGTCGCCACGGCGGCCTACGCCTGCCGCTGCTGCGTGGTCTGCGGCGGCGAGGCGGTCGGCATCCTTCATCTCGACCGCGAGAATGACAACATCGACGCCAGCAACCTCGCCTTCGCCTGTGACACGCACCGGGTGATGTTCGAGGCCGGCCTCTATCCCGCGCAGGCGTTGCGCCTCATGCGGGACCACTGGCAGGGCACGCTGGGCCAGCGGAGCGCACCGGCAACGCCGCGCCGTCCCATCGGCGTGAAGCGCACGCTGCGCCGCCGCCTGCCCGTCCGCTCGGCCCAGCCGGCGGGCTGAGGGCAGCTAGTCCTTCGGGCTCGCCACCGGGACCTCAAGCCCCAGCGACCGCATCCGCTCCGCAAGCTTCCCCGGGATCGGCCGGCAACCGCAGGCAACGGCGTGCTCCTGATGCCAGGGATGCGCTGTGCCTCCGTCGGGTGCTTCGGCATCGGGTGGGCGCGGTGCCAGTCGGCGTTCACGGCATCTGTCCCGGCTCTTGCCCCAACGGACTCGTCCATGCCCGCGGACCGCGGTCGCCGGCAGGGCGGGATCAGTCGTTCGCGACGATGATGGCCACGAGCAGGACCCCGGCGAGCACGCCGATCCCGGCTCCGATCAGCACGTCGCTGGAACCGACCTTCGGTCCATTGGGCTTCCGCGCGGCCGGCTGCTCCGGCGGAGGCGGCGCCTTTGCAGGCTGGGCCGCAAGCGGACCGGCGGCGAGCGCGAGCGCCAGCAGCACCGCAGCGATAGCGCGAAGGATCACCATCCGTTGCTCCAGGCCAGCATGCCCCCGACGAAGAGGATCGCGACCACGGCCACCGCGGCGGCACTTCCGGCCACGACCGATCCGGGCGTGGAACTGCCCCGCCCGCTGTCGGGAACGGGGATCGGTTCCTCCACCGCCGGGGGCTGGACCTGCCGAGGCGGATCGGCCTGCGTCAGCCCGGGGGCCGGAGCGGCCGCCAGCGCGACCAGCGTGCAGATCGCAAGCCGAGTGTCCCTGAGGGCCATGATCGCCGTTCCCCATCCCGAGACAATTTCGTCGCACGGAAGGGGCCGTTCTGCATTGACGAGGATCAAGCCTTCCGGCGCCCTACCGCATCCTCTTCTGGCTCTGCCCCCTGTAGGCGCGCGTCCCGCCCCTGCCGGCCTTCGATCGCGGCACCGAGGCCTCCACCTCCGCCTCGACGGCGGACTGGCGGGCAAGGGGATCGTCGGCGATGGCGAGATCGACCGCCTCCAGCCGCTTGATCTCGTCACGCATCCGGGCGGCCTCCTCGAACTCCAGATTCTCCGCCGCCTTCAGCATTGCCTTCCTCAGCCCCTCGAGATGCGCCGCGAGGTTGGCGCCGATCAGCGGCTTCTCGACCCGCGCGGTGATCCGCGACTGGTCGGTGTCGCCGGGGAACAGCCCCTCCAGCACGTCGGCGACATTCTTGCGGACCGTCTCTGGCGTGATGCCGTGTGCGGTGTTGTAGGCGATCTGCTTCTCGCGCCGGCGGTTGGTCTCGGCCAGCGCCCGTTCCATCGAGCCGGTGATGCCGTCCGCGTACATGATGACCCGGCCGTCCGCGTTGCGCGCCGCCCGCCCGATCGTCTGGACGAGCGACGTCTCGGAGCGGAGGAAGCCTTCCTTGTCGGCGTCGAGGATCGCGACGAGCGCGCATTCGGGGATGTCGAGCCCCTCGCGCAGCAGGTTGATGCCGACCAGCACGTCGAAGGCGCCGAGGCGCAGGTCGCGCAGGATCTCGATCCGCTCCAGCGTGTCGATGTCCGAATGCATGTAGCGGACGCGGATCCCCTGCTCGTGCAGGTATTCCGTCAGGTCCTCGGCCATGCGCTTGGTCAGCACGGTGACGAGCGCGCGGTTGCCGGCGGCCGCGACCTTGCGCACCTCGTCGAGCAGGTCGTCCACCTGCATCGACACCGGCCGGATCTCCACCGGCGGGTCGAGGAGGCCGGTCGGGCGGATCACCTGCTCGGCAAAGACGCCGCCGGCCTGCTCGATCTCCCACGCCGCCGGGGTCGCCGAGACGAACACCGACTGCGGGCGCATCGCGTCCCACTCCTCGAACTTCAGCGGCCGGTTGTCCATGCAGGACGGCAGGCGGAACCCGTGCTCGGCCAGCGTGAACTTGCGGCGGAAGTCCCCGCGGTACATCGCGCCGATCTGCGGCACGCTGACGTGGCTTTCGTCGGCAAAGACGATGGCGTTGTCGGGGATGTACTCGAAGAGGGTCGGCGGCGGCTCGCCGGGCTTCCGGCCCGTCAGGTAGCGCGAATAGTTCTCGATGCCGTTGCAGGAGCCGGTGGCGTCCAGCATCTCCAGGTCGAACTGGGTGCGCTGCTCCAGCCGCTGCGCCTCCAGGAGCTTGCCTTCGGCGACCAGCTGGTCGAGCCGGGCGCGCAGTTCCTCGCGGATCGCCTTGCTGGCCTGGTTGAGGGTCGGCCGCGGCGTCACGTAGTGCGAGTTCGCGTAGACCCGGACATGCTTCAGGTCGGCGGTGCGGGCGCCGGTCAGCGGGTCGAACTCGGCGATCGACTCGAGCTCCTCGCCGAAGAAGCTGAGCCGCCAGGCCCGGTCCTCCATGTGCGCCGGCCAGATTTCCAGCGAATCGCCCCGAACCCGGAAGTTGCCGCGCTGGAAGCCGGCGTCGGAGCGGCGGTACTGCTGGGTCACGAGGTCGTTGATGACGCTCCGCTGCGGATAGCTGTGGCCGGCGATCAGATCCTGGGTCATCCGGCCGTAGGTTTCGGCCGAGCCGATGCCGTAGATGCAGGAGA